>NZ_RBII01000001.1:0-339009 GCF_003634015.1 Litorimonas taeanensis | reverse complement strand
CCGGTCTCTATGGTCCGGCTTTGACCAATATGATGAGCTCTCGCGTTTCCGCCTCGGAACAAGGAGAGCTTCAGGGCGCTATAGGGGCTGCCCAAGGCCTAGCCTTGATGATTGGGCCTTTCGCTATGTCAGGTATGTTTTGGTATTTTGGCGATACCGAGAATAAGCTTCCCTACGGTCTTGTAGGTTTTCCTGATAACCTCATCCATATGGCGCAACACGCCTTTGCACACGGCCCTGCGCCTTATGTGCCCGGCGCTCCATTCCTTACCGCAGCTGCTTTGTCTTTATTGGGTTTTGGGTTGTTTGTCTTGGTCACAACGAAAGCCGACCGACAGGCGCGCTATTACGATGTCGATGAAGCAAAATAAAAATAGTTCCTTTAGATACTCTCGGTATACATACTTCAACTAATGTAAACTGATAACAAGCTGAAAGACGACTTGGCTAAAACCTAAGCCTAGAATATGAGCTGATTTATGCTGAAAGCAATTAAGACGATAAAAGTCACTCCTGTATACGAAAATGATTTCGTCTCAGTCTATGATAATGATGTTCTTTTTCCATCTGGGAAAAAAGGCTCCTATTTTCGTACTCAGTGGAAAGCGCCTTATGGTGTAGCTATCCTACCCATTTATATGGGACAAGCACTTCTTATTAATACCTATAGATATGCAGAGTTAAGCCATTCACTTGAAGTCCCACAGGGTTTTGGAACAGAAGGCAGCACGCCCGTTGAAGATGCAAGGCGAGAACTAAGTGAAGAGATAGGCGCTAAGGGTGAAGACTTCTTGCCTATAGGTAAAACAGGAAAAGCATTCGAGACCTATCTATTTCAAACTACATTACCTGAAAAATTTTCCCCTGCCTTTAATAATGTTGAAGACACAGAGAGCATATCCGGAGTTAAATTATTTTCCTTAAATACTTTAAAAAATACAAGTTTTGAAGACTTAGGAATATTTGATGCGGTAACACAAATTTGCCTGTTAAAATTTATCAATCACGTGTGAAATTGTTTCTTGTTTGAAACTATTTGTATCATGTATAATTAACTCTGTATTCAAAGCAGAACTTTGATTACTTTGTTTAAGGTATCGTTCTATTTTATTTAATTCAGAACGATGAGATCCGATTACTTTCATGTTTTGTTCATCTGCAGTGCCAAACTTACGTTTCTCATAAACATCAAATAAAGCGCTAGTAATCGTACCTGCGAATGGCATAAAGAGTGCTAATCCCAGTATATCCAAAGCCACACCTATTGCTTTTTTATCCCTCGCATATTGTCGTTTCACATGTTGAATATTTGGGACTGTTGTGGAAGTTTTAAGCCCTTGAAATCGTTCGATAATTTTTCGTTCAATAGCAATGTTGGCTTCAAAAAACGCGTGCTGAAGCGATTCATGGTCATGAGCAGAGTTAATACCTTTGCCAGAGAGAGCGACATAATTTTTTATAAACTTGCTCGACTTTAGCGAGAAAATATCATCGATATCTAAACGGCAAAGACCTTCTACAAAATGCGAGTGATCCAACTCAGGTTCTATGATTATGGGATCCTCCATATCGACCATTTCATAGGATGAACCACGGAAAATTTGGAAAGATTTTTTATGATTAGGTAGATATATAGGATTTAAATTTAAAATACTCGGTAAATTCGATATATAAGGTGCAATGTAACTATCATGTAGCCCTTTTTTCAAAATCCGCATATCATACTTTGACTGTAGTCTGGGTTGCAATAAACTTAAAAACTCTTCCTGAAGAAAAAAGCGGTCCAGATTTCTAACGGATTCTCGTTCACGAATAATTTCACGGGCAGTAAGGCGGTCGCGGTCGTCCAACATACTACAAAAGTGCTCATATATAATTCGTTTTGCGTTGTTCGCATAATTATTACCAATTTCTGAAATAGACCATATTTTCTTAGGTGCATGTTTTTCTAAGAACTCAAGATCTTCTACACGCCTATCGCCCATGGTGTTATCAGGCCGAATTTTTCCAGTTTTGTGAAATTCAGTATCCAATGACATAAGGTCAGAGATGGGGCCATTACCTTTTTCTTTTGTCCGCATCGCCACGGAAAAGACACCACTCTTTATTAATTCTGAAACGCAAGCATCATCTCTAACTAAGTGACGGAAATTCCTACATGTAATAACTTGGCTATCTGACATGACTATCCGATCATTTAGAATAGCATTTAATATCAGATGCGCTTTAAACGATTTCCTCTGTTTAGGATCAATAGCTTCAGGCTGGCTATCATCAGCCCATAATGTAAATATCTCAGATTCTTTCATGACTTACCCATCCCAAGACTATCCAATATTGCTATTTCGTGGGAGTAATTTAGTCCAGTCAGCAAACTATAATGACGCCCTCGTGGAAATGGTAATTATATTAGGTAATGAATTCTGTCTGGCAACTGGATAATTCAAGCCCTAAATGATGAGGTAAGCATTATTGCAAGTTAATTATCACGATTTCTGGCGGTGCACGGAACCGTGCTGACAAGATGGAAGTGCCTATTCCGGCCGTTATGAAAACAGGTGTCTCATTCACTAGCTTCACCCCATAAGCCAAGGGCTTTCCGGCCTCTGTGGCTGTGACGCGGCGGCCTATAAGCGGCAAATTTATCTGCCCGCCATGAGTATGCCCCGCTAGAGCCAATGCCGTATCACTACGCAAATATCGGAAGGCATCTGGAGAATGTGTCAGAACGAGCGGGACTGCGTTTTCCATGCAACCATTAAAAGCTTCTGGCGAAGGTTGGGCCGTGTCGAAATCAGATAACCCAACTATACAGAGCGCGCCTAAGTTATAGGCTTGGTTTTCAAGCACATTAATGTTGAGTTGATTCAAATACTGTGCTGTCCATTCGGCATCATACCATCTGTCATGATTACCAATGACAGAATAAACGCCATATTTAGAGGTAAGGTTTTCAAGCTCTAAAAGACCTTTCTCGATCTCCGAATTAAATGCTGAAGTATGATGACGTCGCTCTGTATGACCGTTTATATAGTCCCCTCCTAGCATGATTATATCGGGTGACTGCGCGTTCACGCTCTCTACAATATGGTTGACCTTCTCAGAGAATATCGGAGCCCCGCCAATATGAATATCAGACACGAAGGCTATCTTTAGAGGCGTGCCCTTATAAGAAGCACTCTCGATGTCTACTGTTCGGAGAACAAGACGACGCGGTTCAATGTAAAACCCATAAATTAGACAAGCCGTAGCTAACAAAACCAATGAGCATATGACATAAAAAAACCGAGCTTTCATTGGCTCGGTTTAAAAGAAAAATCTAACAAATCAAAACTCTTAAAGTGTCCCCACCAAGGCATTTAGACCATCAAGGTTTTGCTGTGCGGCCAAAGCGGCATCGCCTTGCAAAGTAGAAAGAGAGGCTTTTGCCGCCTCGATGTCTGCTGACAAACTTTCGGCTGTTACATCAGATAAAGGCGCTGCGCGTTCAGCCAATACAGTTAAACCTTCTGGCGTAACATCAGCGAAACCACCTTGGACAAAAAACTGAGTTTCTTTGCCATCAGCAATCACAGTAATTGCGCCTGTCCGTATAGCCGCCATTAAGGGAGAGTGATTAGGTAATATCCCTAGATCCCCTTCGGAACCAGGTAGATTAACCTGATCAACATCACCCGAAAACAACTCGCGCTCAGGTGATACTAATGAAAATGTAAGTTTATCAGCCATAACTGCCTCTATTTTTCTCCCTTATTACTAAGGGAGAAAGAAACTATGCCGCGTCCGCTGCCATTTTGGCAGCTTTTTCGATAACGTCTTCAATACCGCCAACCATATAGAAGGCTTGCTCTGGGAGGTGATCATATTCACCTTCAACCAAACCTTTAAATGAACGAACAGTCTCTTCGAGTGGCACCTGAATACCAGGCGACCCTGTAAAGATTTCAGCTACGTCGAATGGCTGTGACAAGAATTTTTCAACTTTACGCGCACGCGCAACTGTCAGTTTATCTTCTTCTGAAAGTTCATCCATGCCCAAAATCGCGATGATGTCTTGCAAAGACTTATAACGCTGAAGGATTTCTTGAACTTGACGCGCAACGCCGTAATGCTCTTCACCAACTGTACGTGGTTCTAGGATACGTGACGTTGAATCAAGTGGATCCACCGCAGGGTAAATACCTTTTTCAGAAATCGCACGGTTCAAAACAGTCGTCGCATCCAAGTGAGCAAATGATGTGGCCGGCGCAGGGTCGGTCAAGTCATCGGCTGGCACGTAAATCGCTTGAACAGAGGTAATAGAACCTTTGTTTGTTGAAGTAATACGTTCCTGCATTTGACCCATTTCAGTGGCCAAAGTTGGCTGATAACCCACAGCAGAAGGAATTCGGCCAAGAAGGGCTGACACTTCTGAACCCGCTTGCGTAAAGCGGAAGATATTGTCCACGAAGAATAGAACGTCTTTACCTTCCTCATCGCGGAAATATTCAGCCTGAGATAGACCTGTCAAAGCAACACGTGCACGCGCTCCGGGAGGCTCATTCATTTGGCCATAAACGAGAGTCGCACGGCTTTCGCCATCAAGGTTAATCACGTTAGATTCAATCATCTCGTGGTAAAGGTCATTACCCTCACGTGTCCGCTCACCAACACCGGCGAAAACAGAGTAACCACCGAAAAGCTTAGCGATGTTGTTGATGAGCTCCATAATCAAAACGGTTTTACCTACACCGGCACCACCGAAGAGACCAATTTTACCACCTTTAGAGTAAGGGCAGAGCAAATCGATAACTTTAATACCTGTTGCAAGGACTTCTGTTTCTGTCGCTTGATCAACGAAAGCTGGCGCTTCTTTATGGATAGGCGCAGACACTTTAGTCTTGAGTGGGCCACGTTCATCAATCGGGTCACCGATAACGTTCATGATACGGCCAAGAGTCTCAGGACCAACTGGAACTGTAATAGGCGCGCCCAAATCTTTGACAGCTTGTCCACGTACCAGACCTTCAGTCGCGTCCATCGCGATTGTCCGTACTGTGTTTTGTCCCAAATGTTGCGCAACCTCTAGAACAAGGCGGTTACCTTGGTTATCAGTTTCAAGAGCGTTCAAGATTGATGGCAAAGGACCATCGAATTGAACGTCAACAACCGCACCAATAACCTGGCTGATTTTACCGCCAGATAACGCTTTAGCGACGACTTTTTTCGTCGTTGCGCGTCGTGTAGCAGGTTTCTTCGCCGCTGTTTTAGCGGGAGTTTTACGCGCGGCGGGTTTCTTCGCCGCTGTTTTTGTCGTTGCTGCTTTCGCCATGAGTTTTTTCCTCTAGCTCTTTTAAAGCGCTTCTGCGCCTGAAATAATTTCAATCAGTTCAGATGTAATCTGGGCCTGACGTGTTCTGTTAAATGTCAATGTCAACTTATCAATCATATCGCCCGCATTGCGTGTGGCGTTGTCCATAGCTGTCATCTTAGAGCCCATTTCGCCCGCTTGGTTTTCCAAGAGCGCAGTGAAGACTTGTGTATTGATATTACGAGGCAATAAAACGCGCAAAATTCCCGCTTCATCTGGCTCATATGTGTAAATCGCACCTTTAAGGTCAGGCGCAAATACATCATCAGCCGCATGTTTGCCTTCGGCTTCGTCTTCTGACCCCATACCCGCCATTGCTGGAATGAGTGTCTTTGACGTTGCGTCTTGTTGCATCACATTTACGAATTCAGAATAGATAAGTTTACAGACATCAAACTCACCCGCTTCAAACATAGACGTAATTTTCTCGCCAATATTACGAGCGATACCCGCATGTAATTTACGCTCTTCTTTAAGCGAAATATATTCAACGATATTATCGCCATAAAGTCGCTTCAGCTGATCATACCCTTTTTTACCAATAAGAAAGAGCTTAACAGTTTTCCCAGCCTTTTCTATGGCCACGATTTCTTCGCGCGCTTTACGAACAATATTCGTATTAAAGCCGCCACAAAGGCCGCGATCGGCCGTTGCTACGACTAGAAGAACCGTATCCTTTTTGCCGTTTCCGACCAAAAGCTCAGGCGCATCTCCAGCATTGCTCATAGAGTTAGCGAGGTTCAAAATGACCGCAGAAATACGATCAGAATATGGACGTGCGCTCTCTGCAGCTTCTTGCGCTTTACGCAATTTTGCCGCCGCCACCATTTGCATGGCTTTGGTGATCTTCTGCGTGTTTTTCACGCTTTTGATCCGATTTTGGAGGTCTTTAAGGCTGGCCATTGCTCAGTCCTTTCCCGTCCTTAAGCTGCGAAATTAGCAGTGAATGAATCCAGAGCCGATTTTAGACGGCCTTCAATATCGTCAGTCAGCTTCTTCTCTGATGCAATATCAGCCAAGATTGCTTTACCGTCAGATTTCAAATGCGCCAAAAGTTCACGCTCATACTTTTGAACAGACTTCACAGGAATTCCATCAAGATAACCCCGTGTACCCGCATAGATAACAGCAACTTGCTCTTCCACTTGAAGCGGAGAGAATTGCGGCTGTTTCAACAGCTCAGTCAAACGCTCACCACGTGCCAATAGGGCCTGTGTAGAGGCATCAAGATCAGAACCAAACTGCGCAAAAGCAGCCATTTCACGGTACTGGGCAAGCTCGCCTTTAATAGGACCTGCAACCTGTTTCATCGCTTTAATCTGAGCAGATGAACCCACACGAGACACAGACAGACCGACGTTAAGAGCAGGACGAATTCCCTGGAAGAACAAATCTGTTTCCAAGAAAATCTGACCATCTGTAATCGAAATTACGTTTGTCGGAATAAAGGCAGAAACATCGTTACCTTGCGTTTCAATAATAGGCAAAGCTGTCAATGAACCAGAACCATTATCTTCGTTCAGTTTCGCAGCACGTTCCAGCAAGCGGGAGTGAAGATAGAAAACGTCACCAGGATAAGCTTCGCGTCCTGGCGGGCGACGAAGAAGAAGTGACATTTGACGATAGGCTACAGCTTGCTTTGACAGATCATCATAAATGATGAGGCCGTGCATGCCGTTATCACGGAAGTACTCGCCCATCGCGCAACCTGCGAAAGGTGCAAGATACTGAAGCGGAGCTGGCTCTGAAGCAGAAGCCACAACGATGATAGAATATTCCATCGCGCCGTTCTCTTCGAGCGTTTTAACGAGTTGCGCTACCGTTGAGCGCTTCTGACCAATAACAACATAGATACAATATAGCTTGTCGTTTTCACGGTCTTCGTCGAAGGCCGCCTTTTGGTTCAAGATCGCATCAACAGCGACAGCTGTTTTACCAGTTTGACGGTCACCAATGATAAGCTCGCGCTGTCCACGACCGACAGGGATAAGCGCATCAATCGCTTTAATGCCTGTTTGTACGGGCTCATGCACACCTTTACGCGGCATAATACCAGGCGCTTTAACATCAACACGGCGACGCTCAGAGCTTTCAATTGGCCCCTTGCCATCAATTGGCTCACCCAGTGGGTTAACAACGCGGCCCAAAAGGCCTTTACCAACAGGTACGTCAACGATTTCGCCAAGACGTTTAACCGTGTCACCCTCTTTAATACCGCGGTCATCACCAAAGATAACAACACCGACATTGTCAGATTCGAGGTTAAGCGCCATGCCTTTAATTCCACCTGGGAATTCCACCATTTCGCCGGCGCGGACATTGTCCAAACCATAAATACGGGCGATACCATCGCCCACTGAGAGCACCTGACCCACATCAGAGACTTTGGCTTCTTTACCAAAATCTTTGATTTGCTTTTTCAGGATGCTGGAAATTTCCGCAGCACGAATATCCATTTTATAACCTCTATGCTTCTTTGAGGGTCAAACGTAAGTCCTCAAGTTTAGTCTTGAGGGAGCTATCATATAAACGCGAACCAACGCGCACGACGAAACC
Organism: Litorimonas taeanensis; assembly: GCF_003634015.1. Lineage (NCBI taxonomy): Bacteria > Pseudomonadati > Pseudomonadota > Alphaproteobacteria > Maricaulales > Robiginitomaculaceae > Litorimonas > Litorimonas taeanensis. The sequence continues at coordinate 331,103 of NZ_RBII01000001.1, read as the reverse complement.
ACCCAATAAATCAGGATCGACAGAAGTCTCTACCTGAACAGGGCGTCCCAGCGATTTTTTTAAATTCGTTTTGATTGATGTGACCTGAGCCGCCGTCAATTTCTTGGCGCTCGTCACCTTTGCAACTTCTGAACCACGGCGTCGCGCCACCATATCTTCAAAAGCCGCCAATATAGAAGGAAGCTGATCGGCACGGCGATTCTCTGCAACAGTGCCAATAAATTGTACCGTCAAAGGCTTTAATTTAGCCTTTTTAGCAATCGCCGTTAGCGCATTAACTTTGTCTTCTGTTGCAAATACAGGAGAGTTAATCACCGCGCTTAAAACATCACTATTGCCGAGTATCGCTTTCAAAGACTTCACGTCTTTTTCTACAGAATTCAATGACTTAGCGCCTTCTGCAAGCTCAAGCAGGGCTTGCGCATAACGAATGGGGGCTTCGCCGGTAATGACTTCAGTCTCTGACACGTATCAGGTCCGTCTCTTAGGAATGGAACCGCAATTGCTGTTCGCTTAACATAAATACAACAGAGACGACCAAATCGAAAACATAGGTTTTCACTGGGCATATCCGCCAAACTCGCGCCGCCTTTAGCATGGCCTTTTCCCCCTGCCAAGGGATGAATCATAGCTAAAATGCGTTGTTTTGACACAATAAAAAAGGCGACCCAATGGGCCGCCTTTCCAATCATATTAATCCGTGGATTAAAGCTTAACGTTCAAGCCAACAAAGACAAAACGTCCAGTGTCATATGTTACTGGGTAAGTGTTACCGTTACCTAGTGGTGGACCTGAAGAGATTGATACAGGCGGTTGCTCTAGGAACAAGTTGTTTACACCTGCACGGAACTTAACACCCTCAACGATTTCATAATTACCTGAAAGATCGAAGTAATTCTGAGCACTTAGAGTTTGATCAATTTCGGCTGGGTCTGCAGCAATATTGTCAACACCTGAGTAATGACGCCATGTAAGACGTGTCTCAACACCAAATGGTGAAGCCCATGTTGCCATAACACGATGACGGTACTTAGGGTTCACTGGCTGTGCACAATCGTTACCATACTTACCAGAACACTCGATAGCTTCGCCACCAGGGAATGGTGTATAAGCGAACTTATCAAGGATCGTAGCAGCGTACTGAAGCTTAAGATCACCAGCATTGTTTACGCCAATGTCAGCAAGATCGAAGCTGTAACCAGCCTGAAGATCAACACCAGCTGTAGCAAGCTCAGCAATGTTCAAGTTTGTAAGCGTAAAGCCAACACCTGCTGTACCAGAGTTCAGTGAGCCAGTTGAGTCACGCTGAATAAGGTCACAGAATGCAGCGTTACCAGTCGCCAAACACTCAGTAAGTGTTGTTTGGGCACCGATACCAGCCGCGATGAAGTCTTCAACAGTAATGTCAAAGTAATCAACAGAGAGTGACAATCCAGGCACAGAGCTTGGCGTAAAGATACCACCAAGTGTAAATGTGTCTGACTTCTCAGGAGTCAATCCTGGGTTACCACCTGTGATACCCTGAGTTTGACCAGAGATAACATCAAGAATGTTTCCGTACTGAGCCGCTGTAACACCAGTGAAAGCACAGGCCGCAGCAGAAGCTGTTGGAGCAGATGTTGCACATGGGTCATAGATAGTCTCACCAAGTGAGTTTTCGCCCGCGTTCAAGTTAGGAAGGCCAACATCTTGACCAGTGAAAAGTTCGATTACGTTCGGTGCACGCACTGAACGCTGGTACTGACCACGAAGAGAGAAATCTTCGACAGGAGCCCATGAGGCTGTGACACCATAAGCATCTGTGTTGAAGCTATTCTGAATGTCGTTTCCGTCAGTGTCGTACTTAGAGTGACGATAAGCACCACTTACAACCAATTCTTTTGCGAAAGGCATATCCGTTAATAATGGAACCTGTACCTCAGCAAAGAACTCTGAAGACTTCACTTCACCTTTAACAGGAAGCGTAGCACCGCCAACACCTGTAAAGCCGCCACCAGGAACCTGGCTGATTTCGTCAGGACGTGAATCTAGGCTATCTGTACGGTTTTCATAACCGATCAAAAGGCCGACGCCACTGTCGGAATATGGAGATTTGAAACCGTAATCACCGAGGTTAGCTTGTGCTGTACCACCGAATACGACCTGCTCAGTATCACCATTTACAATACCGATACCTTGAATGAAGTCAGTCTGGTCAGACGTGACCATTGATGATCCATCAGCACCACGTTGGAAGATGTTATAAGGCACACATCCAGCATTACCTGAACGACAAACAACATTACCTTCGCCATCATCAACGGCGAACAATGAATCCTGTAGATTTGCAATAACGAAGTCATTTGTTGAGATTGACTGATCTGTTGTTCTTGAGAACTGACCAAACAGCTCATAGTTCCAGATTTCAGCAACATTACCACGCAAACCACCTACTAAACGGAAAGCAGAGTTCTCAAGACGTGAATTACGAGGTCCACCCTCAACGTTACGGTGAGATAATGTGACACCAGAAACATCATTACCTGCAGCAACGTCTGCATCAGTACAACCAAATACGTCTAGGAAAGAGTTACCAGGGTTGTTTTGAATAAACGGGTTATCACAGTTAATTGAGTAAGCCCCAATACCGAATGAAGCTGATGGAGCAACTTGCGCATCAGAGAAGTTATTTGTGTATGAAGCACTACCAAACACTTCATGACCGTCAAAAATCTCATACTGACCCTTTGTGAATATCTGAACACGTTCAGCAGGGCGCTGGAAGAAGTTGAAAGGACCAAAGTTAAATGTTTGATCAGATCCACCTGCATATGGAACCAAAGTTCCGTCTTCTTCTTGGAAGTTAAACCCACCAGGGCCGCCAAACAAACGGAAGTTTGCAGAACCAACACAACCAAAACCATTCGTGTCACCACTGCCTAATGTACAAGCAGAGAATGAGCGGTTGTCTTGAGTGATTTGCTCGCGATTCTGATATGAAGCGAACATTGTGACGTTACCTTTGCCATCAGCAGTATTTGCACCAAGCGTGATAGACGCATTAAATTCTTCGCCATCTGTTGAGCTACCAGGAACATCAACACCATTAGCAACAAGAACTTCATCATAAAGATCAATGCCATTGCTGTTTTGAGCAAAACCATACTGAAGGTCGAGTTCAGCGCCTTCGAAATCGTCTTTAAGAATAAAGTTAGCAACACCACCAACCGCGTCAGAACCATAAACAGCAGAAGCACCACCAGTTAGGATTTCAACACGCTCAACAAGGTTTGTTGGAACCAAGTCCAAGTTAACAGCAGAAGAAGTTGATGAACCATAAGGAAGACGACGACCATCAATCATTGTCAATGTGCGGACCGCACCTAAACCCCGTAGGTTCAAGTTAGCAGTACCAGACGCACCGTTTGAAACTTCACCAGCTTGGCCAGCGAAAACTTGAGGAAGGTTGTTTGTTAAGTCTTCGATATTAACAGCACCTTGCGCGCTAATTTCTTCATCACCCACAGTCAGAACGGGACTAGCCGAGATTAAGTTCGGATTAACGTTCAAACGTGAACCAGTTACGATGACTTCGTCATCACTGGCATCTTGAGCGAATGAAGGAGCAGCTGAAACAAGCATCGCGCTTGAAAGCAGTGTCCCTATCAACAGATTTCTTTTTACTGATTTCACAATAAGTTCCCTTTTATATTGTTTAATTAAACATCAAACCCCACCTAGGCGAAGTTCTTGGCGAGCAGGGATATTGACAATAATTAATGAGAGCAATGACCAAATGGACAAAAATTAAGCAAACAGTCCAATTTCCTTTAAACTGTTGCAAAAACAGCACGCCGTGCCTTTTTAGTAACAAGATTTGAACACTTTTTGGTCGATTTCAGGCATTTTATACCCTTGGTTGTGAAAGAGTTAATGAAATATGGCCTTAGAAACCCCTTAGTTTCCTCATTTTGGCCCTCTTATTTGAGCTCAAGACCGAAAATTTACATAAAACTCTGCGGATCTATGTCGATTTGAACCTTATATTTCGCTGGCGGACGGATTTTTTGGCGCCAAACGGCCATATAACGGGAGAGATTCACCGTTGATTCCGCTTGTATAAATAGACGTCGTCTATATTGGCCACGTAGGCGCCCAACGGGCGGCTCAGACGGCCCTAAAATCTCAACCCCATCAGTGCGCGGGGCAAGACTAACCATTTTTTTTGCGAGCGCTTCCGTTTTCGCACGATCTGGCCCCCAAATAATAATGGCCGCTAATTTGCCAAATGGTGGCAGACCAAGCATTTCGCGCATCGCAAGCTCCACACCGATAAATAACTCTCTATCCCCTGCCGCCAGAGCCAATAATGCCTCATGTTCAGGTTGATGCGTTTGGATAAGAGCATGACCCGCCTTTTTTGCGCGGCCCGCCCGGCCCGCAACTTGGACAAGGGTTTGATAGGTGCGCTCACCTGCGCGAGGATCACCGCCCGCCAAGGCCAGATCACCATCAACAACTCCCACGAAAGTAAGATTGAGAAAATTATGTCCCTTAACAACCATTTGCGTGCCGACTAAAATATCAATCTCTCCGCGCGCCATTCTGTCCATACGGTCTTTAATAGCCGCGGGGTTCCCTGCCGTATCGGAACTAAAAATTTCAATCTTTGCCTCTGGAAAGTGCCGAGCAGCCTCTTCGGCGACGCGCTCAACACCAGGACCTACAGCCGTAAGGCTATCGTCCGCTTTACATTTTGGACATTGCGTTGGCATACGCATAGAAAAGCCCGTTAAATGACACATGGCTCGACCACTTGCGCGGTGTTCTACAAGCCAGCTATCTGTATCAGGGCTTTTCAGCTTTTCCCCGCAAGATCGGCAAATAATCAACGGCGCATAACCCCGTCGGTTCAAATACAGCATTGACTGTTCGCCGCGTGAGAGACCCTCACGAATGGCATCAATCAGGGGCGCGGAAAGAAAGTCACCTTTCTCGGCGGGTGTTTCTTTCAGATCAACAAGCCCAATTTCGGGCAATACCGCCGCTCCTGGACGCTCTGGTAAAACGATATGAGCAAATCGGCCCGAACGCGCATTATGCAGACTTTCGAGTGACGGCGTAGCCGAAGCCAGCACCACCGCGTGACCAGATAGCTTGGCCCGTACAACAGACATATCTCTGGCATTATATATAACGCCCTCTTCTTGCTTATAAGACGTGTCATGCTCCTCATCGACAACGATAAGCTTTAAATCAGCGAAAGGTAGGTATAGCGCGGATCTAGCGCCGACGACTAATTTGGCGCGGCCTTGTGCCACTTCGCGCCACACGCGGCGTCTTGGTGCGTCCCCAATGGCGGAATGCCACGCAGCAGGCTCGGCTCCAAACCGTTTTGCAAACCGCTCTAGCCCTGCTTGGGTGAGCGCAATTTCGGGTACAAGCACCAAGACCTGTCCACCTTGACGAAGAGCTTCTGCCACGGCCTCAAAATAGACCTCAGTTTTACCCGACCCCGTAACGCCATCGAGCAGGCTAACGGAAAACCCGCCCATTTTAACTTGCGCGGCTAATTCCTTTGCGGCGTCTTCCTGCCCTTGTGTCAAAGCCATGCCGGGGTGTTCAGGATCAGGCACTGGAAAAGGTGCATCAACGGGCATGGCCAATTCCTGCATTGCCCCTATTTTAACGAGGCCTTTAACCACCCCTGCACTCACCCCTGCTCGCGACGCGATTTCGCTCGCGCGGGCGGGAAAAGGCCCACCCTCACGTAAGACAGCGCGCCGAGAGGAAGTCAGCTGCCTTAGCGTCTCTCCAGTGGGAAGATAGTGATTAACAATCGGACTAGGGTCGAGGGCCTTATACGATCGTATGACCATACGTAATACTTGCCCGGGGGAGGCCACATTATACTTTGCCGTCCAAAGGACAAATTTCACCATATCAGGAGATAAAGGCCGTGTCGCTTTTCGCTCTGCAATGGCTTTCAGCTCTCGGCCTACCTCTGCGGTACCTAAGCCAATGACAACGCCCAGCTTCATTTGCTTGCCAATGGGGGCGTAGACGAAATCCCCAACACTTAACTCCATGCCTATGGGAACGGCGTAATCGAACGCGCCGGGCACATTTACAGGAAAGAGAATCTGGGCATTTTGCATTTGAGCGTTTTGTATAAAGGTGATTCGTGATAACAGCCCACTGAACCTATCACCCTTAAAGCGGACATAAAGTCATGAAATTTTTTGTAGACAGCGCAGACCTGAATGCGATTGCGGCCCTCAATGATATCGGGCTTGTGGATGGTGTAACAACCAACCCATCAATTATCGCGAAATCAGGTAGGGACTTTAAAGACGTCATCGCAGAAATCTGCAAAATAACTGAAGGTCATGTGAGTGCAGAAGTCGTCGCAACCGACGCAGAAGGTATGATAGCCGAAGGTCGTCATTTACGTAAAATCGCGGATAATGTCTGCGTGAAGCTACCTTTGACTATGGAGGGCTTAAAGGCTTGCAATACTCTTTCGCGCGAAGGCACGCCAACAAATGTCACGCTTTGCTTCTCACCGAACCAAGCTTTATTAGCAGCAAAATGCGGCGCAACCTATATCTCCCCTTTCATTGGCCGCTTGGATGACATCACCTTGGATGGTTTAGAGTTGATAGAAGATATTCGCACTATTTATGATAATTATGGCTTTGAGACTGAAATTCTCGCCGCCTCTATTCGGAATGTAAACCATGTTAAAGACTGCGCACTTATAGGTGCGGATGTCATTACAGCGCCACCCGCAGTTATTGAAAACCTGTCTAAACATGTCCTCACAGATAAAGGCCTCGAGGCCTTCATGAAGGATTGGGCTGCGACTGGGCAATCAATCTTATAGCCTTCCTTCCAGCCTAAAGCATAAAACAACCTTCAAAAACCCAGATTTAACTGGGTTTTTTTATGTCACGTCACTTTAATCATAAAATAAGAATATTTTTGCGAAGGATTCTCTCATTTGGGCCGTTTAGGATAGAGAATTGCATACTCAGAATGACTGAGTGAGAATACGTGAAGGCCCTTATAGTGAAATCCACACTAACACCTGTCGACATTTCGATAGTCGTACCGACATTTAACAGGCCTGAAGGGCTTAAAAATGCCTTAGAAAGCCTCTCTATACAGAGTGTTGAGGGCCGAACACTTGAAATTATCGTTGCTGATAACGCGCCTGATGGAAATGCACGCGCCTATGTTGAAACTTTTGCTGAACAATGCCCAATTGATCTACATTACATTCACGTCCCTGACCCTGGTGTCGCCAATGCCAGAAACGAAGCCTTGGAAAAGGCCCAGGGCGACTATTTGGCGTTTTTAGATGACGATCAAATCGCGACTCCAAACTGGCTTGCAACACTTTTTGAAAAAGCCCAGCACTTTAATGCTACTCTGGTCTTTTGCCCGACCTACGCACAAAGTCAGCTTGATATACGTTATAAGGCTGAGTTTTTAGAATTTTTCACACGCGATATTCACAAACAAGGGTCAACACTGGTTGACGAATTTTTTGGCTGTGGAAACTCTCTCTTGGACAGACGCAAAATTGCACTTCCATCGCCTCCTTTCTGCCCATCAACGAATGAAACGGGTGGGGAAGATGATCTTTTGTTTTCATATTTACAAAATCAAGGTGGCCGCATTGTTTGGACGAATGATACCAACGCTCTTGAGGATGTTGACGACAGAAGGATGACCAAACGATATATAAAGCAGCGTAGTTTTGCTTATGGTCAAGGGCCTAGCCGCCTTTGCGCAGCGCCTGAGAACTTCAACTTATTAGGGCTTTTCAAATGGTCAATCATTGGCGCACTGCAATTTGCTGTTTATTGGCCATTGTCCGTCCTTACTCACCTTTTCCGTTCACATCGCTCTATTTGGTTTATGCGAAAAGCCGCTGAAGGTGCGGGAAAAGTCCTTTGGTTTGAGAGCTTCCGCCCCAAATTATATGGCAAAGCTTGGCTGAAATTTTCTGGCATAACAAAATCTACGCCCATTCAATAAGCGCCGAAACATAGCGCGCTTTATGAAAGCTAAGCGCATGGGGCTTGGCCAGTTCATCCTGTGTAACGACCTCATTTATTGAGTGTCTTGTTAGGCCTTGAGGGATTCTATCCCCAATTGCCACGGGCGCTCTCACATGGCAGTAATTCTTTAATCCAAAGAAGGACTCACTATGACCGTTTCTCGTCGCCGCTTACTCCAAACCTCATCCGCTGCAATGGCTGTATCAGCCTTGCCAGCTTTATCGGCTTGCACATCTGATGCGCCAAGCACGGCCTCTCCGGCAGATGCAAGCGCGATATTGGACAAAGCCAAACATATGATGCTCACAGCCTATCCTGAGACAGCGTCAAGTTATGGCATAGATGTCGGCGAATATGCGAACTTGAAAGCCAAGTTGACGGATCGTTCCCCAGAAGGTCAAGCGGCCATTGAATCCGATGTTCGGGCCATCACCAAAGACTTACAGGCCATAGAGACGTCGACTTTATCCGATGACGAAGCCTTGAATGTTCAAGTCGTGACAACAGTCTTTGAACGCACTGTCGAAGGGTTTGATTTACCTTATGGGGATGTCGCTCTCTTAAACTCCAATTGGTCTTATCGAAACAGCCCTTATGCTGTCGCTCAAAATACTGGGGCCTTTGTTGAAATACCTAGCTTTTTAGACTCATCTCATTCCATTGGCTCCGCTCAAGACGCCGAGGATTATCTTTCTCGTATAGAGGCTTATGCTGAACAGCTAGACGGAGAAACTGAACGCACGCGTATATCCGGAGAACAAGGCGTCATTCTCCCGGACTTTTTAATGGCTAAAACTCTGGGTCAATTTACCGATACTTTGGCCAGACCAACGGAAAATTGGGGGCTAGTCACGTCAGTTGGTACACGCGGCGCAGCTTATGGCGAAAACTATAGTAAACGGGCAGCCGAAATCGTGAACGCGAAAGTCCGCCCCGCAATGGAACGACAAGTCGCAGCACTTGAAGCGCTTGCGCCCCGCGCCACATCTGATGCAGGAATTTGGGCCAAACCAGAAGGTAGTGCCTATTATGACTGGACCATAGCGGCCAGCACCACAACGAAAATGACGCCAGATGAAGTCCATCAAATGGGGCTTGACGAACTTGCCGATTTGCAAGGTCAGATGGAACCTATCCTGCAATCACTTGGCTATACACAGGGCACAGTTGGCGAACGCATGACGGCGCTGGGAAAAGACCCGCGCTATGCCTTTGCCAAGGGTGATAAAGGGCGGGCTGAAATCATGAGTTTTATTGATGATGCTCTAACCGACATTCGTGCCCGTATGCCACAAGCCTTTGAAACATTGGTACCTGGCTTCCTTGAGGTCACACGTATTTCACCAGAAATCGAAGCGGGTGCGCCCGGAGCGTATGGCGGCGCGGGGTCCATAGATGGCACGCAACCGGGGCATTTTTGGATAAATCTACGCGCCACAGATCTACACAATAAACTCGGCCTAGCAGATTTAACATATCACGAAGCGATTCCAGGACATGTCTGGCAAGGAGAATACGCATTCAAACAACCTGTTATTCGGTCCCTCCTTGCCTTTAACGCTTATTCCGAAGGCTGGGCGCTTTATGCACAGCAAATCGCAGACGAACTCGGAGTCTATGATGACTTCCCAGAGGGCCGCTTAGGTTACTTACAATCCCTTGCCTTCCGCGCCTGCCGCCTTGTGGTCGATAGCGGTTTACATGCAAAACGCTGGACGCGCGAAGAAGCGATTGATTGGTTTGTGCGCAGTAATGGCTCTCACCCCGAAGAAGTGCGCGGTGAAGTCGACCGGTATTGCGCTTGGCCCGGGCAAGCTTTGGGCTACAAAGTGGGTCACACAAAAATAAATCAGCTGCGCCAAAAGGCCAAAGCCGCATTGGGCGATAAATTTAACTACAAGCGCTTTAACGACTCTGTGGTGTTGGGCGGAAGCGTTCCGATGACCGTCTTAGAAGGCGTGATTGACACCTATATTGCGCGGGAAAAAAGCCGCGCCTAAAGGCAAATTAAGCTCTGTTTATACGCTTTGGGCGCGGCCTTAAAACAAGGCGGTGCCAAAGCAATGCAACGCCGCTAAGGGCAAAGAGAAATCCGCAGAAAGCGGCCAAGCGTAGCCACCAAGCATTAAAGTTATCCTCGCCTGTTACGTCCATTATGTGGAGCTTCCACATGAAATCAAAAACCCGCCAAAGCCGAGTTCGCGTTGCGCGAATCTCCGCGGTTTGCGGGTCAAGATAAAGGCGTGTTTTGGCCTTATCATCAAATTTTACCTGCCAGACAGGCAAGCCGCCGCGGTAGTCTTTGGGCAAGCTATCTAGTCGAGACAGAGCGGCAATCTTGCCCTCTCCTTTATAGCTCGCTTCGGCAATACGGCGGATATCCCCCTCCCCCAAAGCCGCCCACGCCGACCCCGTTCTGGCATCAATTAGCTGACTGCCCGAATCCCCTAAAAGTACATAAGCAGGGCGTCCTGCCACACTAATCAGCTTAGCCCCTGTCAATTGCCCATCATATGTTGTCATGGCAATTTCAATAGGCAGAAGGCTTTGATCAGAGAGCGTATAAGACGGCGAATCCGTCAAGTGTCGCCCTCGTACTTCATCAATGGGGAAGAGCGTAAAAAACAACCCTGAACTAAACCAGAACAGGATTTGAACAGAAAGTATAAGCCCGGCCCATTTATGGGCTCGGGTTAAATATTTAAAGAAATTACGGCTCATGTCACGCGCCAATAAATTACATAAACCAATAGGCTAGAGAACCTATTTCGTCTCTTTTATGGCCGCTTGCGCGGCAGCCAGTCGAGCGATTGGCACGCGATAAGGCGAGCAAGACACATAGTTCAGACCAACACGGTGGCAGAACTCAACTGAAGCTGGGTCACCGCCATGTTCACCGCAAATTCCAAGCTTGAGGCTTTCTTTTGTTTTACGGCCACGCTCTGTCGCGATTTGAATAAGATCACCCACACCGTCTTGATCCAACGTCATAAAGGGGTCTTTTTCCATAATCCCTTGGCTGACGTAATCTGGCAAGAAACGCCCCGCATCATCACGTGAAAGGCCAAATGTAGTTTGGGTCAAATCATTCGTCCCGAAAGAGAAGAACTCAGCATGTTCTGCAATATCACCCGCCCGTAGTGCCGCACGCGGCAATTCAATCATTGTACCCACAATGTAATCAAGCGCGCCGACATCTTTGGCAATGGCGTCAATTTTACCTTTCAGTATCTCAAGCTCTTTCGCTGAACTGACGAGAGGCACCATGATTTCAGCAACTGGCGTTACGCCTGTTTCTTCGGCCACAGCTTTTTGCGCTTCGAATATAGCGCGCGCCTGCATCTCATAAATTTCAGGATAAGAAATACCTAATCGGCAACCCCGATGACCAAGCATTGGATTCGATTCTGCCAAATCCGTTGCACGGGCCATTAATTCTTTCGCAGGCACACCGATTGACTGCGCCACTGTCTCAATGTCCGCTTCGGTATGTGGAAGGAATTCATGCAAGGGAGGGTCAAGCAAACGAATTGTGCAAGGTAAGTCCCCCATAATGCGGAATATTGCAGCGAAATCTTCGCGTTGAACTGGTAAGATTTTAGACAACGCTGCCTCGCGGCCTTCTTTATCTTCGGCCAGAATCATTTCGCGGAAATAACCCAAGCGATCGGCTTCAAAGAACATATGTTCTGTGCGGCAAAGGCCAATACCTTCTGCGCCGAAATCCTTGGCCGTCTGTACGTCCAGAGGTGTTTCCGCATTCGTCCGTATGCCCAATCGGCGCGCAGCGTCCGCCCATTTCATAACCTTAGCAAAGTCTCCAGAAAGCTCTGGCTGCTGCATCTCTACAGCGCCGAAAAAGACCTGCCCTGTCGCCCCGTCTACGGTGACGATTTCGCCTTTTTTAATTGTACGGCCTGCGACAGAAAATTGCTGCGCGTCATAGTCGATACGAATATCTCCTGCACCAGAAACGCAAGGTGTTCCCATTCCGCGAGCCACCACAGCGGCGTGAGAGGTCATGCCCCCACGTGCCGTAACGATAGCTTCAGCAGCATGCATGCCGTGAATATCTTCTGGTGAGGTTTCAACCCGCACCAAGATGACTTTATGCCCAGCTTTTGAAAGCGTTTCAGCCTCGTCAGACGTAAAGACCACTTCGCCAATAGCCGCGCCCGGTGAAGCCGGTAGACCCATGGCGACCAAATCACGCGGAGCATCAGGATTAAGCGTCGGGTGAAGCAGTTGATCAAGGCTCATCGGGTCCACACGAAGAAGGGCTTCTTCTTGGGATATTTGTCCAGCCTCTGCCATATCAACAGCGATTTTAAGCGCAGCACGGGCTGTCCGTTTACCCGTTCGTGTTTGGAGCATCCATAACTTGCCCTCTTCCACGGTGAATTCAATGTCTTGCATATCGCGGTAATGCGCTTCGAGCGTCACGAAAGTTTCTGCCAGTTGTGTATATACTTCTGGAAGCGCTTCTTCCATGCTGGGCGCATCATCACCCATTTCTTCGCGAGCGACTTTCGTCAGGGTTTGCGGCGTACGAATACCAGCCACCACATCCTCGCCCTGAGCGTTAATGAGGAATTCCCCATAATAACGATTATCCCCAGTCGAAGGATCGCGCGTAAAGGCAACGCCCGTTGCCGAGGTATCGCCCATATTACCAAAGACCATCGCTTGAACATTAACAGCGGTGCCCCATGCGGCAGGAATGTCATTAAGCCGGCGATAAACAATCGCGCGTTCATTCATCCAAGAACCAAACACAGCATCCACAGCGCCTTGGAGCTGTTCCATAGGGTCTTGCGGGAAATCACGGCCCAAAGCACGCTTTGTAGCGGATTTAAAGTCTTTTATGACAACATCCCAATCATCAGCCGTCATTTCAGTGTCGAGCATATAGCCCTGATCGTCTTTGTGACGCTCAAGGATGTCTTCATAAGTATGGTGATGCACACCCATAACCACGTCAGAATACATGGTAATGAAACGGCGATAACTGTCCAAAGCAAACCGTCTATCGCCCGAAAGCTTCGCCAAGCCTTCGACTGTTTCGTCATTCAAACCAAGGTTAAGCACTGTGTCCATCATGCCAGGCATAGACGCCCGAGCGCCAGACCGAACAGAGACAAGTAATGGATTGGCAGGATCGCCAAATTTTTTGCCTGTCAGCTCTTCAATATGCGACAGACCTTTTTCAATCTGGTCGTTCATATCATCAGGATATTGTTCGCCATTATCGTAATAATAGGTACAGACATCTGTCGTGAGTGTGAAACCCGGTGGTACCGGTAAACCCAAAGAGGCCATTTCGGCGAGGTTAGCGCCTTTTCCCCCTAAAAGGTTTTTCATGGATGTGTTGCCTTCGGCTGAGCCCCCGCCGAAATTATAAACCCATTGTGTCATCGAATTACGCCTATTCTGCACTTTTTTCTCTTTTTAACAAAGAGAGTAGAAATAATTTACCCATTAATCGCTTCAAAATCCGCAATCTGCCGCGACGTATCACGAATTAAACGTAAAAGTCGAAGGTTGTTTTCTCTGACAGCGATGTCATCGGAAATAACTTGGACATTGGTGAAGAAATCATCAATTGGCGCTCGGAGTTCTGCGAGAGCGAACATGGCTTTGTCAAAATCTTCGGTTTCGAGCGCCGCTGTGATGGATTTCGAAGATGATTGTAAAGCGTCATAAAGCGCCGCCCCATAGGCGTCATCGGGACGATTCGGCGCGCCCTCTGGCAAATCGCCCTTCTTGGCTTCAGCCTTCAAAATATTCGCCGCCCGCTTATATCCCGCGAGCAGGTTTTCACCCTCGTCCGTAGACAAGAATTTTTGGAGCGCCGTGACTCGGTTGACGATAGCGACGAGGTCATCTTCGCGTTCCCCATTTTCCTTGGGCGCGAAGACTGCGTCGATAAGGTCATGACGAATACCTTTGTCTTTGAGGTAAACTTTGAGGCGGTCGGCGATGAATGAAAAGAGATCGGGAGATACGGAATCTATTAACAGTAAATCAATTGTTGAAGGATCGCCAGTAAATCCCTCGTCCCACCGAAGCGCCCCTTCATACTTTTTCACATCTGCCCGCAGAATCGCGTTTGAAATCTTTACTCGAACATCATTCTCTAAAATAATCCGCACTACCCCTAAGGCCGCACGTCGTAGTGCAAAGGGATCTTTACTCCCCGTCGGCTTCTCATCAATCGCCCAAAAGCCAACGAGCGTGTCGAGTTTGTCGGCAAGCGCAACAGCCACAGCGACAGGGTTTGTTGGCACATCGTCACTTGGCCCTTTGGGTTTATAGTGATCTTCGATAGCCATCGCGATGTCTTTATCGCCGCCTTCGCGTTCATACATCAAGCGACCAATTTGCCCTTCGAGCGAGGTAAACTCGACAACCATATTCGTGACCAAATCGCACTTGGCGAGCTTGGCCGCTTTTTCGGCTTTCTCAGCATCGGCTCCAACAATCGGCGCGAGTTCACGCGCGAGCGCCGCGACCCGTTCAGCCTTATCTTTGATAGAACCGAGCTTCTTATGAAACACAACCGTGTCGAGTTTTTCGTAATAGTCTTCGAGGTTTTTCTTAGCGTCTTCGGATTGGAAGAATTGCGCATCGGCCAGACGCGCTGACAAGACGCGTGAGTTACCGGCCGCTATGGCTTTCCCGCCATCAGGGGCCGCTTGATTTGCGACCACGATAAAGTGCGGCGCGAGTTCGCCCATCTTGGGATTACGGACAGCAAAATACTTTTGATGCGTCCGCATAGACAGACGAATAACTTCGCTAGGCAATTCCAAAAAGCTCGGATCCATATCGCCCAAAATCACCACAGGCCATTCTGCCAGACCCGCAACTTCGTTCAATAAACCCTCATCTTCAACCAGTTCCAAACCTTTATCATCACAAGCTTTGCGCGCCGCAGTCAAAATTATATCTTTGCGTTTTTCCGCAGAAAGAACAACATGACCTTCATTTTCGAGCAAGTTAACAAAAGAGTCTAAGCCACTGATTTTAAATGGCCCCTTGCCATGCTTTCTATGGCCTTCAGTCACATCGCCAGAATTAATTCCGCCAACCTCGAAAGGCACAACCTCTCCATTTAATAGGCACAACAAGCTTTGTAATGGCCGCACCCATCGGAAAGTTGAGGCCCCCGATTTCATACTCTTTGGCCAAGGGAAATTTTGCATCACATCAGGAATAAGCTCGGCCAATATATCTTTTGTATCGCGCCCTTCACTGTTCAAGATAGCGACATAAAACTCACCCTTTTTAGGGTCTATACGGATTTCCGCTTCGGATATATCCGAAAGCCCAGCCCCCCGCAGGAAGCCCGCCAAAGCTTTTTCAGGTGAGCCAACACGTGGCCCTTTACGTTCTTCAGAAACATCCGGCGAGCGCAGCGGCACGTCCGCGGCAAACACTAAACGGCGCGGCCCCGTCATGACCTGTACGGCCTCAACAGACAGCCCTGCTTTTTTCATTCCGTCTGTCAGCGCCTTGGATAAATCTTCACCGGCGCGAACCTGCATACGGGCTGGAATTTCTTCACAGAAGATTTCAAATAATAATTCAGCCATGATTATGCTCCTGCCTTTTCAGACCAAGCTTTGTCTTTCACTGTGGCTTCTACGGCGACATGTGCCTCGGCGCAGCCTTTGGCGAGGTCGCGCACGCGTTTAATATATTCTTGTCTCTGGGTCGGCGAGACGACGCCGCGCGCATCAAGTAAGTTGAACAGATGCGACGCCTTGAGCGCATGCTCATAAGCGGGGAGCGGAAGCGGTTTTGGCAAGTTCAAGAGGTATTTACATTCGGCCTCAGCGAATTTGAATTTCTCCAACACTTTCTCAGTATCAGAATATTCAAAATTATATGTCGATTGCTGTACTTCGTTCTGATGGAACACATCGCCATAAAGCACTTCAGGCGTTCCGTTTTTCTCATTCGCTTCGGTAAAGACAAGGTCGTAAACATTTTCGACGCCTTGCACATACATGGCAAGACGTTCTAGCCCATAGGTCAACTCACCAGACACAAGGTCCAGATCAAGGCCGCCAACCTGTTGGAAATAGGTATATTGACTAACCTCCATACCATCACACCAAACTTCCCACCCAAGACCCCAGGCGCCCACAGTTGGGTTTTCCCAATCATCCTCCACAAAACGGATATCATGCAGATCGCGGTCAATGCCAATAGCATCAAGAGAGCCAAGATATAGCTCTTGTAAATTGGCTGGGTTCGGCTTCATGATGACTTGGAATTGATAGTAATGCTGAAGGCGGTTTGGGTTGTCACCATAGCGGCCATCGGCGGGGCGACGTGAAGGCTGTACATAAGCCACATTCCAAGGCTTTGGCCCCAATGAACGCAGTACAGTCGCGGGGTGTAACGTCCCGGCTCCGACCTCTGTGTCAAATGGCTGTAATATCACACAGCCCTGCTCGGCCCAGTAATTTTGAAGGGTAAGGATCAGGCCCTGAAAAGAGAGCGGTTTTGTCGAGTTCGTCATGGGAAGGGTGTTTAGCGCAAAGCGCATTTGATTCAAGGTTTAAGGCTGCACGAGTTCCTTTTCTAATCCCGCTAGCATTAGCGCCCGTCTAGCTGCCGCTTCGTCATCCTTTATCACCATTAAGCGTTTGGGAATCATAATCCCGGGCTCTAGGACAGACATATTCTGATCCATAATATAACAATCTATGCTAGCCTCTTTTAAAATTGCTTCTGCAAAGCTGATAGTCGCAGGGTTCGGGGTCTTGATAATCGCAATCATAACGCTCTCTTTTCATCACTTAGCTGTTATCTGTGACATCAAAACGCTTGTTACAGAGGCTTGTGCAGACTACATATAAGGCTAATTCAGAGAAGGCCAATACCGCGTGAACGCAACTGCCACAATTCAAAAGACAGTCCCCGCGAAAAGTCCCGCAGAGATTTTGTGGAATTTAGCGCGCAAAGATATGGCCGCTGTCGATGCCATTATCCTTGAAAAAATGCAGAGCCCCGTCGGCCTTATTCCAAATCTTGCCCAACATTTAGTGGGCGCGGGCGGAAAACGTCTAAGGCCCCTCTTGACCGTATCGACAGCCGCACTTTGCGGATATGAGGGTGTAAACCACCACAAGCTTGCCGCCGCTGTGGAATTCATACACTCGGCCACATTACTGCATGACGATGTAGTCGATGAAAGCGCTCTGCGCCGAGGGAAGAAACCCGCCAACTTAATTTGGGGAAATTCTGCCTCGATTTTGGTCGGAGACTTTCTCTTTGCACGTGCTTTTAATTTGATGGTCGAAACGGGCTCTATGGAAGCCTTGGGGATATTATCTAATGCTTCCTCCGTCATTGCAGAAGGCGAAGTGCAACAGCTCGCCGCCCTTAGAGACCTACAAATGTCTGAAGACGCCTATATGGCCGTTATTCAGGCCAAAACCGCTGCCTTATTTGCGGCTTCAACCGAAGTCGCCCCTGTCATTGCCGAACGGCCCACCGAAGAACGAGACGCGTTGCGCGATTACGGATTGAAACTTGGCCTTGCCTTTCAATTGGTGGATGACGCCCTTGATTATGGCGGGCTTGAAAGCGCGCTTGGCAAGTCTGTCGGTGATGATTTCCGTGAGGGTAAAATGACACTCCCCGTCATCAGGGCCCTACAAACAGCTTCTGAAGAAGAAACAGCCTTTTGGCGACGCGTCATCGTGGATCACAATCAAGAACCCGTCGATCTGGAAATTGCCGTTTCATATTTACGCAAAGCCGGCGCATTGCAAAGCACTATGGATTTAGCGCGTCAAAAATCTCGCGAAGCCAGAGAAGCCTTAGCTATCTTTAAACCGAGCCCGTGGCGCGATACGCTTGCTGAACTGGCTGATTTTGTTGTTGATCGTATTAGTTAATCTGAACTCGCTTTATCTGCGCTATGCGTAGGTGCAGGTATTTCGCTTCCCGCATCAGCCTTTTCGATAAGACGGCCTACGATAAAATAGGCCGCCGCCATGACCACAACAAAAAAGCCGATATAAAAAGGCGACCGGATATAACCGGACTGCACACCAAAAACGGCAATATTGGCAAAGAGCAGCGTCAAAAATCCATAGACCCAAGTAATCTGCATATGCCCCACGCCCATTGAAAGAATACGGGCAAAGAGGTGCTCTTTATGCGGTGCTAAGAGGTTCTTTCGGCGTTTTGCCCGCCATAATAAAGTCAGTAAAACATCAGCCAATATCGGCAAAATCAAGAGTGGTACAAAATAGACGAGGTTCGCCCCGTCCTCGGCATGGATAACGGCTAAGCCGGCTAAGGCGAAAACATACCCTGCTAATAAAGCGCCTGTATCTCCGCAAAATATGGCGGCTTTACTCCGCATATTATAAGGTAAAAAGCCGAGTAAGCCGACGAACAGCGCCCCACAGAGAAAGGCCGCTACTACGGAACCAGAACTAAGGCCAATAAAGCCGAGCGCCAGACACGGTATTATCAATGTATTGGCCATCAAACCATTTGCTCCGTCAATAAAATTGACAGCATTTATGACAACAAACACCCATAAGACCGCACCCCAAAACCCAATAAATGGCGGCAGTGGTATGACACTGTCTCCTAGAGGCAAGGCCGATGGATAGCCTACACAGCTCACCCCAAGTGCTGAGAGTAAAATCATCAAGGCAAATTTAAACCGTGCTGAGAACTCAAATAAATCATCGCACAAACCCAGCGCAGCTACAGCAAAAACTAGACTGAGAATTTTAGCAAAGGTGAGCGGCATAGCGCCCAAAAGCTGGGGATGAATCAAAACTAAAGCTAGACTACACACGCCAAAAGCCGCCACCAGACCCACGCCGCCGCAACTGGGCGTGACATGCTTATGATTGCTTCGAGCGTTGGGTGTGTCACCAAGCCCCGCAAAAACCATAAACCCCGTCACCCCAAGGCTTGTGAAAAAACCAAGTCCAGCTAAGTTAATCACAGGCCAAAGATGTATCCAAAGTGCTTCCGTCATAAGTTTTAAGGGTTTGTATCGTCATCACCCAAAAGGCAAGACCGCACCCACCAATTTGTATGCAGCCCTTTCAGTACCTTAGCTCCATTTTCAGCGGACTCTTCATCAGGGTATAAACCAAAACAAGTCGCGCCGCTCCCGCTCATACGGGCAAGTTCACAGCCAGATGTTTGCGCCAAAGCGGATAAAACCTCTGAGATGACAGGCGCAAGTTTTATGGCAATCGGCTCAAGGTCATTTCGGCCTGCTCTCGCGCACTCCAATAGCGTCCCTGTCGTGAGGCTTGGTAAGGGCTGCGGCTGATGCGAAACAGAATCGAAAGCCTTGAAAATTTCAGAGGTAGATACAGCCACCCCCGGATTAACGAGAACGGCATGAACCTGACCTTTTCCTGCTATTGGTGTGACCCGCTCTCCAATACCCTGCATGAGCGCTGTTTCAGAAAGGCGGCAAACAGGCACATCCGCCCCCAACTGTATGGCTGAGGCCTCTCCCTTGGGATCGAAAAAACGCAATATGGCGGCGGCATTCGCGCTGCCTCCCCCTAACCCCGCTGAGACAGGTATGTTTTTTTCTAAGGTAATGATTTGAGAACCTGCCTTTGTGTTGCCTAGAGCGCGGCTGACAAGGTTATCCCGTTCGGCCTGTAACCCCGCAGCAAAAGGCCCCGTAATATGTATCGCTTCGGGCTCTCCTGCATTAAAATGTAATAAATCGCCAAAATCAGCAAAAACTACAAGGCTATCGACAGGATGGTAGCCTTGGTAATCCCCCTCAGAGAAAGCCTGCCCGACATGAAGGGTCAAGTTTATCTTGGCCCTCGCCAGAACTGATGCATCAAACTGTGATTGACGGGCCATTATCGCCAACAGATATGTATGTTATTGCGCGGATGAAACAGAAGGCAATCCTGTTTCTAATTTCTGCTGGATACGCGTTCTTTCCTCATCTGTCGGATCATATATCAAGGCCCGCTCCCACTGATACCCTGCTTCGCGATATCGGCCTAACTTCCAATAAACGTCGCCCAAATGATCAATAATCGTGGCCGAGGATGGCGACAGCTCAACCGCTTTTTCAAGCTGAACTTTGGCTTCTTTATATTCTCCGAGCTTAAAGTGAGCCCAACCTAAGCTATCAATGATGGCGCCACTATCTGGCTCCAAAGCCACGGCCTTACGGATCATATCAAAGGCTTCCGTCAAGTTTTCACCGCGGTCCACCCATGTATAACCCAAATAATTCAAAGCGTCTGAATTGTCGGGTTCAATTTCTAACACCCGTAGAAAGTCGTCCTCTGCTTTTTTCCATTGCTCTGTTCGTTCATACCCAATTCCGCGTAAATATAGCGGTTGTGTATTTTTGGCCAATTCCTCATCGCTCATGCTCTCGATGATTGCGGTGTAAATAGGCAAAGCCTCAGCAAACTTCTCGCGTATAAATCGCGCGCGGCCCAAAGCTTCACGCGTTACAAAGGTTTCGTGTTTCGCATTTACATCTTCCAAGACTTTCAACGCTTTATCGTCTTCATCTCTGTCAAAATAAATATTCGCTTCTGATAATCTGGCCGAAATAATATAAGGTGAGCTATCTGCAAAGCTTTGATAAATTGCCATTGCATTATCAGCTCTATCAGTTTCCTCCAAGAGACGCGCCAGCCATAATTGCGCTTTTTCATTTTTTGAATCTACCTGAAGAGCGAACCGCAGATAGACTTCGGCAGCATCAGCGGCGCGATTGCGTAAGAAAAACTCATAAGCAGGGTCCGTCAAAGACAAAGAAAGTTGCTGATTTGGTTTTAACGGTTTGTCTATGCTTCGCCCCGCCTTCAAGGCTTTTGCATAAGTCGTTATAGGGCCGCTTTCGATATTCGCATCATCAACATAGGCGTTGGCAATTTCAGCCGCTTTCTCAATCTGGCCAGACGCCGCGTAAAACCGGATAGACGAAAGAGTGGATTCCATTATCGCCTGTGTCGGTTCACGCAAAGCTTCGAATAACGGGGCTGCTGTCTCATAATCTTCGGATAACGCTGCCATTTTTGCAATTTGCAAAGCACCTAAATCGCCAAAATAGGCGCGAGCCTTTTGACCCTCAAAGATTTCTTTTGCTTTATCTTCATTGCCCAGGGCCACTTCGTTCCAGCCCTGAGTGAACGCCATCACTATGCCCATGGAGATATCAGCCGTGTCAGGCTTTAGGTATTTTCTCGCCTGTTTGTGTCGCCCCCGAGCGAACGCATCAATCGCTAATACCGTGAGCGCCATGCTTTCATTTTTCTCGGTTTTGTAAAGCTCCTTAGAAAGCTTTGTCGCCAAATCAAAGTCTCCGGCCGTAACCGCAGCTGTTATCGCTCGTCGACCTAGCCGAACATCTGATGGCGAGGCCTTATATGCTTTTGTGAAATATTCTGAACGGGCCTGCGCATCTTCTAAAAGGTTAGCATACGTCCCCGCAAGGTAGTCCCCTAAAAGCTCCGCATCGGCTGGTGTATCCAAGACACTTTCAGAGGGCCGCCCCTCTGCCATCGAATTAAAGCTTAAACCTGAATAACTCACTGCTGTAAGGGCAATAACGGCAACAGATTTTAACAAAATAGCAGAAAAACGATATGTCATAAAACTCACTTTGGCGGGCCTAATTGAACGGCTTAATGATTAAGCCGTTCTGATACTCATACTGCATGCTTTCAATGCCGAATTACATGTTCGGATAATTCGGTCCGCCCCCGCCCTCTGGCACAGTCCAAACAATGTTCTTGCTTGGGTCTTTTAAATCACATGTTTTACAATGGATGCAGTTCTGCGCGTTAATCTGGAATTTTGGGTTTGAGCCGTCATCTTCGCGAATGACTTCATAAACCCCAGCCGGGCAATAACGCTGCGCTGGCTCATCATAGAGAGGAAGATTTTCATTTATCGGTATAGAATCATCAATAAGTTTCAAATGGCTAGGCTGCTCTTCACCGTGATTTGTTGCTGTAAAGCTCACATTTGTGAGGCGGTCAAATGTCAACACACCATCAGGTTTAGGGTATTCAATGACCTTATGCTTGTCAGCTTTTTCAGTTGAGTCAGCATCATCCTTTTTATGCCCTAGTGTTCCAAAGAGATTGAACTTCAACAAGGTTGCCGCCCACATATCCATGCCGCCAAGCAACATTCCGCCTAGGAAAGGACCAAAGCGAGAATTCAAAGGCGCAACATTGCGCACAGGACGCAAGTCATCCCCAATGGCGCCGTCATGCAATTCATCATCATAGGCCACTAGTTCGTCGCCAGAACGACCCATTTGCAAGGCGTTAAAGGCCGCATCTGCGGCTGCAATACCAGAGAGCATCGCATTATGGTTACCCTTAATACGCGGGAGGTTCACAAGACCAGCCGTACAGCCCAATAATGCGCCGCCGGGGAAACAGACTTTAGGAATAGATTGAATACCCCCTTTGGTTACTACGCGGCCACCATAAGCCACCCGTTTTCCGCCCTTTAACAACTCTGCGATTTCCGGATGTGTCTTCCACTTTTGGAATTCCGCATAAGGATAAAGGTGTGGGTTTTTATAATTCAAATCTACGATCAAGCCGAGGAAGACTTGGTTGTTTTCAGCATGATAAAGGAAAGACCCTCCGCCTTGCTTCATGCCTAACGGCCAACCTGCGCTATGGATAACCGTCCCTTCGGAATGTTTCGCAGGATCAATATCCCAAATCTCTTTCATACCGAGACCAAATTTAGGCGGCTCAGAATCTTTGTTCAGATCAAACTTTTCAATAATACGTTTGGATAGCGACCCTCTGGCCCCCTCAGACAAGAAAACATATTTCCCGTGTAATTCCATACCGGGTTCATATCCCGGCCCCTTTGTTCCGTCTTTTTGGTAGCCAAACTCGCCGGCAACAACGCCTTTCAGAGAGCCGTCTTCACGATATACAAGGTCTGAACACGCCATACCCGGGAAGACTTCAACACCAAGACCTTCGGCTTTTTCAGCTAACCAGCGACAAACATTACCCATAGAAACAATGTAATTCCCATGATTATGCATCAAAGGCGGCATCATCAAAGTCGGAAGGCGCAGTGAACCAGCGGGGCCAAATACAAAGAGCTTATCTTCTTTAACTTTAGTTTTGACTGGGCAGTCTGACATCGTTGCAAAATCAGGAAATAGTTTCTTCAGTCCGATTGGGTCTAATACGGCACCAGACAAAATATGTGCCCCAACTTCGGACCCTTTTTCCAAGACGACGACAGAAATATCAGAATTTAACTGCTTCAAGCGAATCGCGGCTGAAAGACCAGCAGGTCCAGCCCCAACGATAACAACATCATATTCCATGCTTTCGCGTTCACTCATGGATTTACCTTCTCTTCTAGCGCTTGTGTCATATTAAGCATGGTCTATAACCCTGCTTGTGACACTTGTTTTGTGACACGCTTTACCTGTCACTACATATAATCGTGCTTATGCACATTTGCATCAATTCCCCAAGGGATTAAACACTATTGTAGCGCGGGACAAGTAGAGGTCACGTGAGATTTACATTATTTTACTGCGTATAACGCATTGGAGAGTTTCTGATTTCTACTGACAAAGATAATAAGCAAAACATTCAACTTGGATGGGAAGAATGGGTTGGTCTGCCAGATCTATCACTACCGGCGATTAAAGCCAAAGTCGACACGGGCGCACGAACGTCTGCGCTTCATGCTGTAGCGATTGAACCTTTCGGCACTGAGAGAAACCCGCAAGTACGGTTTATAATGCATCCAGACCCGTCTGACCCCAGCGTAGAGGTCGTGTGCTCGTCTAAGGTTATCGACCGACGCAATATCACCAGCTCAAATGGCTCTACTGAATTACGCTATGTTATTCGCTGTAATGTGCATATTGGCGGGAAAAAATGGCCTATCGATATCTCGCTGACGAATCGTGAAACTATGGGATATCGCATGTTATTGGGTCGTTCGGCCCTGACCGAAGAAGTTTCGGTGACGCCGAGTCAGAGCTTCCAACAACCCGAATTGAGCTATTCTGTTTATAAGAAACGCCAAGGGAAAAATGCTATCCCGCGCCGCCCTCTTCGCATTGGTATTCTCACACAAGAGCCCAATAACTACTCCAACAAGCGGATGATTGAGGCCGCCGAATCGCGAGGGCACGTTATTGACTGTATTGAGACATCACGTTGCTACATGGCCATTAACGCCCATAAGCCCGAAGTGCACTATGACGGCGCGCCTCTGCCGCGTTACGATGCAATTATCCCGCGCATAGGCTCCCGTATGACATTTTACGGCATGGCCGTTGTTCGGCAATTTGAAAGCATGGGCGTGTACTGCCTTAATAAGAGCAGCTCTATCGGGAATTCACGCGATAAATTGCTAGCCCACCAAGTCTTGGCGCAACATGGCCTCGGCATGCCCACAACAGCTTTTGCAAGGAGCTCTCGCGACACAAAAGGCATTATAGATCTGGTCGGCGGCTCGCCCGTCGTTGTTAAACTGCTAGAATCTACGCAAGGAAAAGGTGTGGTTTTGGCCGAAACGCGCAAAGCCGCCAATGCCTTGGTCGATGCCTTTCGCGGCCTGAATGCGCATTTTCTGGTGCAAGAATTTGTAAAAGAAGCCAATGGCTCTGATCTACGCTGTTTTGTCGTTGATGGAAAAGTCATGGGCGCAATGATGCGCACAGCTCAACCCGGAGAATTTCGCTCTAACGTCCATCAAGGCGGCACAGTGAAAAAAGTCCGACTAACAAGAGAAGAGCGCCGTGTCGCCGTCAAGGCCGCGAAAATTCTTAAGCTCAATGTGGCTGGCGTAGATATATTACGGTCTGACAGTGGCCCAAAAATATTAGAGGTCAACTCTTCACCGGGCTTAGAAGGTATTGAGAAAGCTACAGAGAGCGACATTGCGGGTACAATCATTGCCTGTATCGAAAATAATGTCCCCACAGTCTTTCGTTCTAAAGGGAAATAAGTCTTTATGAGGGGTACAAGGCAAGTTTATGGATAGGGCGCTCCGATCATTAATGGATTGGTATGAGCGGGTCGGCGTCGACGTCCCCGAACTCGCGCCTGCACCCCCTACTCGCCGCCGCCCGCCGCCTGTCAAAAAGCCTACTCGCCCTTCAGCTAAGCCTGCCGTTAAAGTACCTCCTGTTAAAGATATTGACTTTAACAGGCCTCTTGCGCGTGATGTGGCGGCAAGAGCCAAAACCTTAGATGAGCTTCGCTCAGCCTTACATAATTTTGACGCCGGAGTTCTCTCAGATGGCGCGCGGCAAGCTGTCTTTTCACGCGGCAACCCTGCGGCGGATTTAATGATTATTGGCGAGGCTCCAGGACGTGAAGAAGATGTGCAGGGCAAACCTTTAATTGGGCCATCGGGACAATTGCTTGATAAAATGATGGCGGCCATTGGTTTGAATGAAGAGAATTTTTATATCACCAATGTCGTGAATTGGCGCTTGCCCAATAACCGCAATCCAAAAACCGAAGAAATTGAACTCTGCCGCCCATTTTTAGAGCGGCATATCCAACTCGCTAACCCAAAGGTTTTGCTCCTTATTGGCGGAGTTTCCATGACAGCTATAACGGGTTTGACGGGCATAATGCAAAACCATGGTCAATGGCAGGATGTGGATATTGGCGGCAAAGTTCGCCCCGTTTTACCTATCTACCACCCTGCCTTTTTACTGCGACAACCCGCACTGAAGAAAGACGCTTGGCGAGACCTACTAAACTTGCGAGCCAAGCTAGAGGCGCTATAAAGCCCTAAATTTATTTGAGGGTTATAAATAATGCGTTTTTCTCATTTTGTCTTAATCGGATTATCTGCAAGTTTGGCCGCATGCGGGGCAGAAAGTAACACATCAAAACCCAGCGCAGGGCCCGATAATTTCCTAGCCAAAGTCCAAGCGGATTATCCTGTTACATTGTCTAATATTGCTGAGAATGTGTGGGTCCACACCTCTAATTACCGCATTCCAGGACAACAACCTATTCCCGTAAATGGCCTTGTCGTAGTAGACGGGGATGACGTCATTCTGGTGGATGCGGCTTGGGGCGAATTGGCAACAGTGTCTCTTCTTGAAAAAGTGAAACAAGAAATAGGTAAACCTGTCACAAAGCTTATTATCACGCATCACCATGCGGATCGCGTTATGGGCGTCGACGCGGCTGAACGGGAAGGAATCCAAGTCTTCACGCACCCAGACACACCGGCTTTAGCCGCAAGTAATGGCTGGCCTGTGCCAAACACCTCTGTTTCAGCGCTTAAGGAGAAACATTCCCGCACCAAAGTAGGCGCCGTAGAAATTGCTTATCCGGGTCATGGACATGCCAGCGATAACCTCGTGGTCTACATCCCTGCTGCACACGTCCTTTATGGCGGCTGCGCCGTCCGAGGTGCAGAGACTAACACTCTGGGCAATACGAATGATGCGGACTTGAAAGAATGGGCTGCAAGCCTGTCTTGGGTCAAAGCCACCTACCCAGAAGCTGTGTTGGTTGTACCGGGGCACGGCAAAGGCGCCGATTTAAGCTTGATCGACAAAACGCTTGGGATGATTGCGAACGCTGTGAATTCGCAGAAGGCTAATTCCCAAACCGCTGATTAGATCGTCTATACGCCTTCAACGCCGTGATATCATCAATGTCATCCAGCGTATGAAGGCGTTTCACCGCGCCATTTATATTCCGCGTGACATCACTTAATGTACGTTCCGAAGACCATTTAACATTGTCAAACACTTGCGGATGTAAGGGGCCATGGGCCCCGATAAGCCAAAACCCTCCATCGAGCGCAGGGCCAAATACGACGTCATTTGACCGCATGTTTTTGAATGCTTGTGCTATATCTCTTGACCGAATTTGGGGACTATCCGTACCGATGACAATGGTCGGGCCTCTGCGTGAAAAACAAGCCGCGAGCTTTGGGCTGAGAGAGCCGGATATCTGAGCCACTTGCGGAAAGCCCTCCCAATCGATAACGCGCCCTACGGCTTGCGGCGGCGTAACGGCCAGAACTGTTTCCCAACGCGGGTCTTGAACACGGCGCAAAACACGCGCCACCATCATTCTGTAAAGACGTTTCGCATGCACTTGGCCTGTATCAGCGGCCAGTCGCGTCTTGGCTCGTCCCAATACAGGGGCTTTGGCAAACACAAATAGAACAGGTTTATTCACGGTAATATGTCGCCATTAATTCTTCGACGGACTTTCCAGACTGAAACCCTCTCAGAAGGTTAAAATTCCGCCATCCCCGTTTCCACCACCCTTGGGCTTCATAGGCCGAAATATCGGTTCTAACAAAGGCGGGTAAAGGGCGTATATTTCGACGTCCATGAGTCAGTTTAAGGCGGTTCATTATGTCAACATCTTCAAAAAGAGGGAGGTTTGAAAAGCCCCCTACTCGCTCATAGGACTCACGGCTAATCAACAATCCTTGATCTCCATATGGGAGCTTCCAAGCCCAGCACCGCAATGAGACGAGAACAGATTGTAACCACGGCCAAAAGCCCTTGGCTTGTTTAGCATATCGAAAATAACCCACTTTCTCAGGAAAATTTTGCATATGGTCAGTAATCGCAGACCGCCAATTCCCGGAAAGCCTTGCATCACTGTGTAAAAACAACATCCATTCAGCATCAGTCAACAACGCAAATTTCGCCCCTCGTGCCAATTGGGGACCACGCCCAGCAGAACCTAGGCAGAGTTGTGCACCTGCGAGATACGCCGTTTCTAGCGTGGCATCCCGAGAACCGCTATCACTAATGATAAGGCGCTCTCCCGCATACTGCCCCAAATTCTGGGACAGTGCGGCTTCGGCGTTTCGTGTGGGAATGATAATACTCAGCATGAGCCGAGCTTTATAGGCAGAGGCAAATTACGCAACAGGCGCAGGACGAAGTTTACCTTCCATTGTCGCGCGAATTTCGTCGCGAATAGCATCAATAGGCGTAAGCCCTTCCGTTGAATGATAATGCCAATAGGTCCAGCCATTACAGCTCGGTGCATTTTGAACCCGTGCCCCGACTTGGTGAATTGAGCCTGAGAAATCACCAACAAGCAAAGAGCCATCTGGACGAACTTTGGCGCTGACGTGACCTGTTTTGTTGAACAAAAAAGATCCAGGGCTTAGGAAACCTTGCTCAATAACGCGGCCAAATGGAACGCGCGGCGCAGAGCGGCGGGACGCGGTCACTTCAATATTTTCGCCAGTCCCCTTTTTAATTTTATCAATACGTTTTTGGGCATGAAGGATATAGTCTTCTTCCATTTCAAAACCGATGAAATG
Source organism: Litorimonas taeanensis (assembly GCF_003634015.1). Classification (NCBI taxonomy): domain Bacteria; kingdom Pseudomonadati; phylum Pseudomonadota; class Alphaproteobacteria; order Maricaulales; family Robiginitomaculaceae; genus Litorimonas; species Litorimonas taeanensis. The sequence continues at coordinate 302,733 of NZ_RBII01000001.1, read as the reverse complement.
CCGACCCAGTTTTTTAGCAACGGCGCCAGTCGTACCCGTTCCAAAAAATGGGTCCAACACGACATCACCCGGATTAGAGGTAGACAGGATAACACGGTGCAAAAGGCTCTCTGGCTTTTGCGTCGGGTGGGCCTTTGTTCCATCTGATTTCTTCAGACGCTCTTTGCCTGTACAAATGGGCAACACCCAATCATTACGCATTTGAACGCCATCATTCATCATTTTCATAGCGTCATAATTAAAGGTCGGCTTGGCATCTTCTGTCTTGGTCGCCCAAATTAGAGTCTCGGTTGCATTGCAAAAACGTGTGCCCCGAAAATTCGGCATAGGATTAGATTTACGCCAGATAATATCGTTTTGAATCCAAAACTGCTGATCTTGCAAAACAGTGCCGACACGGAAAATATTATGATAACTCCCAACCACCCATATTGAACCGTTCGGCTTCAAGACTCGGCGCGCGGCCTGTAGCCAGTTGTGACTGAACAGGTCATAAGCATCCATAGTGTCAAATTGATCCCAATCTTCTGTCACGCCGTTAACAACAGAATTATCTGGTCGAGACAAATCACCACCCAGTTGCAGGTTATAGGGCGGATCAGCAAAGATGAGATCGACGGATTCCTCTGGCAGAGCATTCATGCCTTCTATGCAATCGCCTTGCATAATACGGCCCAGCGGTAAGGGCGGCATATCAATCGAATCCAAATCCGAAACCAAACGCAAATGGGGATGCGGATTATCTGCAGTGGGGGCATTTGCCATAGTCAGTCTATTCTCTTTTTTTGGACAACGGATGAGGCTGTTTCATTGATTGGGAAGAGACATTTTCACTGATTCGGTAAACAGTGCGTAAACGATTGATTCATATAGTTATTTAAGATTTTGTTAGGAGCCATTACCAAGCAGTTAATATCCACAGGGTGAAGGCCCCACTTTTTCTATAAAACTATCGGATTTTGCGCCATTTTCGCTATAAAGAGCGTTTAAAGTAACATTCACAGCAAGCGACCCACGTCATGACATTAATAATCGACAAAAGGCCCATTAAAAATAAATCAGAAAATCCACCTAGCTTGCCAGAAAATTATACCCCGCACCCTTCATCGCAGAAATGGACGCGTGATGCGGTAGAAACCCTGTTTGCCCTCCCTTTTATGGATCTTATTTTAAAGGCGCAAAATATTCACCGAGAGCATCACGCGCCTAATGCGGTTCAGATGTCTCAATTACTCTCTATAAAAACCGGGGGCTGCGCAGAGGATTGCGGTTATTGCAATCAATCCGCACATTTCGACACAGGTTTGAAAGCAGAAAAACTCATCGGCATGAATCGTGTATTAGACGCCGCGCAAAAAGCCGCCGACGGAGGCGCAGGCCGCTTCTGTATGGGGGCCGCATGGCGAGAGCCAAAAGAACGCGACATGGACGCCCTTTGCGACATGGTCAGCCGCGTCAAATCTATGGGCCTAGAAACCTGTATGACCCTTGGCATGTTAAGCGGCGATCAAGCCAAACGCTTATCAGATGCGGGACTGGATTATTATAATCATAATATTGATACCTCTCCTGATGATTATGCTCGGGTTATCTCTACACGAACCTTCGAAGATCGCCTTCACACATTAAACATCGTCAGAGAGAGCGGCATGAAGGTTTGCTGCGGCGGCATTGTTGGCATGGGCGAAACCGCTGAAGATCATATTGGCCTTCTGATGGCACTGGCCAATTTGAACCCAGCACCGGAATCTGTACCGATTAATGCCCTTGTCCCCGTACCGGGCACGCCTCTGGGGGATAGTGACCCCGTTCACCCGATTGATTTCGCCCGTATCATCGCTGTCGCACGTATCATGATGCCTCAGAGCTATGTTCGCCTTTCCGCAGGTCGAGAGAAAATGACAGACGAAGCACAGGCGCTTTGTTTTCTCGCCGGCGCGAACTCTATTTTTGTGGGCGATACTTTGCTGACGACAGACAATCCTTCAGAAACGGATGACAGAGTGTTATTCAATCGCCTTGGCATTATCCCTGAGGGCACGACGCCATAGAGGCGACTCGATTAGACTTTATCTTCGGCGAACTCTTGCAATAAAGCCGCATAGCCTTTTTCATCTTTCCAATATGGCGTGATTTGTACCAAGGTCATGAACACGCCTTGATCGATTAAGGATTTAGGCGGCGACGTCCCATATCGTAAGTCATGATATTGTAGCCAAAACGTAAAGTGCTGTGCGATACGCCCGGCGAGAGCTTGCTTTTCCCCTTCGTCAAAATGCAAATGTCCGTCGCTGTGCAATTTGCTCAGCAAAGATAAAGCTGTGCGTTCTTTCAAGGCCAGAATATTCGCAAATTTTGTCCGTAATGTCGGTATACGCCCGACGAGTTCTGCCTGATTGCGATAGAAAAATCGGAAATCGAAAATCTCTTCAAAAATGATATAAAGGTAAACCCAATTATCCGCCATATTTAGGGGGGCATTTATTGGCGCGCTGAGGACTTGTCTAATTTCTTCTTCAAAGTCTTCAAATAGGGCAAGAATAATCTCATCCTTGCCTTTGTAATGATAATATAAATTGCCGGGGCTGATGCCTATAACAGAGGCGATATCAACAGAAGAAATATTACTTTCGCCCTCATTGTTAAAGAGCGCCAAAGAGGTGGCGAGTATTTTAGATTTCGTCGCGCTGCGCTCTGGCATAATCCGCCTTAAGCTTTTGGTTTCGGCGGGGCTTTAGGCTTTGGCGATGTCTTTTCCGTCGTCATCTTTTTAACTGGCTTTTTATTAGGGGCGGCCTTCTTTACAGCGGGTTTCGCGGTCTGGGTCTTTTGCAAAGCTTCAAGCTTTGCCTTTAAGGCCTCAACTTCTGATTCCAGCTCTGCAACACGGTTTCCTTTACCGACAACCCCGCCAGAGAGGCGTTCCCGCATAGATTTAATTCTGTCATTAATGTCAAAATCTTTTATGCCAGATTTATTGAGCATTTCCTTGCCCTTATACTCCACGACTTTTTCGAGCATTTCGCCCTTTTGGACAAGATCCTCAAAAACTTCGGATGACTTTCCGGTGATGTCATCCACAGCCCCCTTGGCTTCGGTCAGAGCGCGTCCATAGGCCCCAATACCCGCCAGCCAAATACGGCGCGCCGTATCATGGTTCTTTTTGTCACCTTTATCGTCTTTATTGGACATGGACAGTTTTCCTTAATGTATCAAAAGTGGCCTAAGGGGTCGCAAGCGGACTTCTCTCACCTTTGTGATTAAAGGATGCCGCAACAGACGGCAAGAGAATGGGGTCTCTGTGCGGCAGGGGCACTTCGGGCTCTCCAAAAAAGTCTCGAATTAATTCCACGGTTTCATCGCGGCGCGTCAGCAAGAACAAATGCCCTGCCCCTTCCATGATTTTCAATCGCGCATCCTTAAGTGCGTATTTCAATATATGGCCATTCCCAACAGGCACGATATGGTCATTATCCCCCATAATAATCAGTGTGCGCGCTTTAATTCTGCGTATAAAAGGCAAAGAGCTCCAACCCACCATGGCTGTCAGTTGATACACATATCCTTTTACAGAAGGTGGCACCATATTGATTGAAAAGTCTCTAACGCTATCATCGCCAGCGTCGCCATACAGAGTTTCAAAATTCTTCTTCAAGAAATCTTTATCCATATAACGCTTTGGCGACATCATTTTTGACAAAGCTTTTGGGTGACCGGGTATCATCGTGACACCTGTTGTCGTTGCACATAAAATAAGGTTTCGAACCATTTTCGAATATTGCCACGCAAATTGCTGTGCGGGGCCGCCGCCCCAACTGACGCCCAAGACGTCGACCTTTGTATAACGGTTTTCAAGCAAGATTTTTTTGGCGGCCGCAGCCACCCACCATGGGCGATAGGGAAATGTCGGGTCCGGAGAGCCCCCGACGCCAGGCATATCAAAGGTAATAATATCGCGTCCAGTAAACGTATCGGCAAAAGCTTGAGCAATCTCAAGATTTGCGCCTATCCCATTGAAAAACAATAAAGGTGTGCGTTTACCGCGTCCTTTATCTGATCCTTTCCAGATAGCCGTTCGTAATTTCTGATTTCCGATTTGCGAGAAAAATATCCGTGGTAGATTTGGATGGTAATCCGTCCCCACAGTATTTGGTCCTGATGTATTCGGCATATTTATCTTCCCGTAGCGCGCTAGGCGAAATCCCTCGCGAACGCTACACTCAATTCAATTGGAACCAGCAAAACGCTGTTTGTTCCTTTATGTTATATCTTTAAAAATATGGGTATTTCCCTCTATATTTAAAGGTACTCACAGCTAAAAAACTCAGTCTAAAGCCCCGTTTTTACTACAGTTTTCACCTTTAGGTAAATACATATTCACCAGGGGCTTGGCTTAAGGGCGGGTAAGCTTTGTTCCCTAAACTCTTGGGCGCGGCCTTCATTTCGCCTGAACGCACAGAAAGCCATTCGTTCCAACGAAGCCACCAACTTTCATTGACCGGCTTTGCTCCCTCTAGCCAACGGTCCGCACGCGGGGGGTGTTCGGCATTTGTGTAATACAATGCCTTGGGATTTCCGGGCGGATTTAATAGCGACTGCAAATGACCTGAATTAGACAGGATAAACTCTACCTCACCTCCGAATAAGCGAATATTTCGGTAACATGCTTTCCACGGCGTGATATGATCCGTAATGCCTGCAACCATGAAACAGTCCTGAGTGACCGCATTCAAGTCAATATTATTACCCATGAACTCGACCGTTTTATCAGGCCTGAAACGGCGGTCTTGGAAAATATCTAAATAATCAGAATGAAGCTGAGCCGGCAAATTCGTCCCGTCATTATTCCAATACAAAACATCAAATGGCGGCGGGCTTTCGCCTAATAAATAATTATTGACGACATAATTCCAAATTAAATCATTCGGACGCATCCAAGCAAAACTTCGTCCTAGCTCTCCGCCAGTCAAAATGCCTTTTTTTCGTGAGTGGCGGCGCGCGCCCTCAATTGCGGCATCCGTTACAAATAAACCAATTTCAGAATCTGATTTTTTACCATCTAACACACTTACCATCACGGTAGAGGCGTTAACGCGGTTATCACCTCGCGCGGCAAGCTCGCTAAGGAATAGCGCCATTGTGATACCGCCCGAGCAAGCCCCAGTTACATTCAATCGTGGACTTCGCGAAATTTTCAGAACAGCATCAGAGGCTTCGATTAACGCCGTGACATATTCTTCGAGGCCCCAATGCGCATGTTGACGTGTCGGGTTACGCCAAGAAATCGCAAAGACTTGATATCCTTGACTCGTCAAAAACCGCACCATGGATTTATCTGGTGTCAAATCTGTCGCGTAGAATTTGTTAATCTGAGGCGGGATAACCATTAGAGGCGTCTTGTAAACTTGCTCAGTTTTCGGCTGATACTGAATTATTTCAAGCATCTCTGTTTTGAACACCACGGCGCCTTTTGAATTGGCAAGATTTTCTCCGACCTTAAACGGGCGTCCATCCACTTGGCTGGGCATTCCTCCGTTGTTACGCAGATCATCGTAAGCATTTTGCAAGCCTTTGAATAAGGACGCGCCGCCCGTTTCAAAAAGCCGTTTCATGGCTGTCGGATTGCCTAGCAGCGTGTTTGTCGGGGCCAATGCATCGGTAATTAATCCGGTAACGAAACGCGCGCGCGTTTGATCAGCAGGATGCATACGGCTGTCTTCAATCCAACCATCGAGTTCACGCTTCATGGCTAACCAGCTTTGAAGCCCGCGCTTATACAGACCATTAGTAGCCCATGTTGTATCTTGGAAACGACGGTCACGCGGATGCGGCGCGAGTTCAGAACTACCTTTCACGATATCAAGCAGTTCGCCAGCATAATTCTTTATGTGCTTTGCCAGCGGCTTCGGTTGCTTCGCCGCATATCCCGCCATCATCCCAAGTGATTTTACAATTTCCGAGCGCCTAAACCCGACCAGAGAATTTACAGCCGTTGTTGATTGCGCGGCTTGCTTGCCAATTTTAGTTGGTTTTGTTGCCATGATAGTCCCCGTTCCTTATTTTTTTGATACCTTAAACCTGAAATCAGGGGCGTGACAATCAAACAATGGGATGAAGCGCTTGAAAATTCAATTACTCATAAAAAAAACGGTACGTCCAAAAGGGGGAAGACGCACCGTTTCATAAAGTCGATAAGTAAGAGAGAGAGAGAGCTTATGCGACCTTAGTATCTTCTGTTTTTTCAGTTGTCATTTTCACGGGTTTCGCCGCTGGTTTCTTTTTAGACAAAGCGGCGATTTTTTTATTCAACGCCGTAACTTCTGCTTCTAGCTCAGAAACACGATCATTTGCGCTTAAAGGCAAGATGTTTGAAGGGACGAAAGATTTAACTTTTTCAGATGTTTCTTCAAAAGTCTCTGTCGCTGTTTTTTGAGCTTCTTTTGCAATCTTAGTCGCTTTAACTTCGATCTCTTCGCCTTTTACAACAAGCGTTCCAAAAAATTCTTCGCCTTGTGTGCGGGCTTTATTCGCCGCTGTACGGACTTGTTCTGCACGGAATTTCGCCCGTTCAAATGCTGCGCCGTGAAGACCAATATAAGCCAAAGCCCCCTTACGAAGAAGAGCTGTTGCTTTTTCCACGCGAGTATCAACCGTAGCTTCTACTTTTTTCGCTGTCGTTTTCTTTGATGTTACTTTCTTAGTCGCCATCATTTTATTCCTTATTGAGCCTCAAACAAAGGAGGCGTTGTTTCCATAATCAGAAAATAAGAAATAAAATTAGAAAGCGCATCCTAATTTACTTTCGGGTGATTTACGGCTCTGCAAAGCCTCTTTGAAGCCGTTTTGTTAGGTAGATACAAAGACGGAGTTTAGGCGGTTCAATATTAAATCTCATCCATAGAGCCTCTCTCGCCCTTGCCAAATTTTTCGAACGCGTCTTATGTGATGATATAACCTCTGGCTGAATTCAAAGAACAACATAATATAAGGAGACACGATTGCTCTGTAAGACCGCCCTGACTCTGACCACCATTTTATTCACTTCAGTTCTATGGACTGGCCCCAGTCTCGCGCAAAGCTCACTTAGTCAATCAAGCCTTTTACATTTAGATAAATCTCGGAATGTCATTACTATGGCACCGCTTCTAAAAGACGTTATGGCCAGCGTCGTATCAATAAACACAATTGATAGCCAAGCCTCTGACGGAATTACCTCTTATGGCGGCATAGGCTCAGGCGTAATTATTGATGCAGATAAAGGCCTCATCATTACCAATGATCATGTGATTGCAGAGGCTCAAGACATCACCGTTATATTGAGTGACCGCCGTCAATATAATGGCGTGGTTTTGGGACAAGACCCCGAAACAGATCTCGCACTCTTACAAATTACGGCGGATGATTTATCGGCGCTTCCCTTCTCAAAAGACGATGATGTGCAAGTCGGCGATTATGTTATCGCGGTTGGCAACCCATTTGGCCTCTCATCAACCGTAACATCTGGGATTGTTTCCGCCATTGGGCGAGAGGGTGACAGCCGCACAAGCTATACAGACTTCATCCAAACCGACGCGTCTATCAACCCAGGAAATTCAGGCGGTGCATTAGTCAATTCCAATGGAGAGCTCATCGGCATAAACGCCGCCATTGTTTCGCGCACGGGTTCGGGCAGCGGCATCGGATTTGCGGTTCCATTATATATTGTACGCCACGTCGTGAAACAGCTTGAGACTTATGGCATTGTCGATCGCGGGACATTAGGCGTGATGATTACGGCCATACCTCATGATAGAACCGAAGACTTACAACTGACATCTCTCGAAGGTGCCTTGATTGCGGATATTATATCGGGCGGCGCCGCCGAAGCTATCGGCCTGCAAGTCAATGACGTTATCACTCATTTTGCAGGGCGCCCCATTAGAGATAGTTCTGATTTGCGCTACGCAGTTGGCCTTGTCCCACCTGGCGAGGAAACAAATATCCGTTATATAAGAGAGGGAAAATCCAGCGACCAAACCCTGACCGTAAAGCCTGTCCTCATTACTCAACCCGTCTCTTTGCCTCTTGTCACACGTGACACGCCCAGAGTTTAAATGACAATAATTGACGGATAAGAGTTAATCCCCATTCGGCCTATATTCATCTTGACTGTGCTAGTTTGAAACACGCTTAGAACAAGGACAGCTTATGATGATGCGTTCATTATTAATATCCAGCGGATTTCTTTTGATAGGTCTCGCTGTACCCGCGAGCGTATGGGCCCAACCCAAGACAGACACGGAAACCCCGCAAACCGCATCACAATTTGCAAAACCTGAACTGCCTAGCAAAGCTGATATTGAGGATATGCTCGAGTCTCTCCCTGATATGAATGCGATAATGAGCGACATGTTCGTAATTTTGAAAGACGAAGATTTACGCGAGGAAGTACAAAAATCCGCTGAAACATTTGCTGCGAAAATGAAAGAATCTGACGCCTTTGAAACAGGCCCTGACGGACTTCCTGACTTCAACAAAGCCTTGGCAGAACTCATGGGCAGTTTCGCTGATGAAGAGGGCCTCGGAGGCATGCTAGAGATAATGACTGAAGTCGCAGAAGAATTAAGCGAATCTACCGAGAAACATCTTACCAAGAAGAATTCGGAATCTGCCCCGTAAATTCTTGGGTAAATTCTTGGGTAAATTCCTGGCTTACAGTTTAAGCCCCATCACCTCTGCGACAGGCCGAAAGCTTCTACGATGAATTGGGCTGGCACCAATCTGTAGAAGCGCGGCTTTATGTGCTTTTGTTGGATATCCTTTATGCCCAGCCAAACCATATCCGGGAAAGCGGATATCGGCTTCTTTCATGATCTTATCCCGAGTCACTTTGGCCACGATAGACGCGGCGGCAATAGAGAGACTCCGTGCATCACCTTTAATAATCGCTTCAGCGTCACAAGGCATATCAGGCGGCAATCGATTCCCGTCGATTAAAGCCATATGCGGCGCAACAGGCAAATTTAATACGGCACGACGCATCGCTATCATACTGGCATGCAAAATATTTAATCGGTCTATCTCTTCAGGTTCAGCAACGCCAATTCCGATAAAAATAGTTTTGTCCTTAATGAGGTTATTCAGCAAGAGTTCACGTCGGATTTCGGATAAAGCCTTACTGTCATTCAGACCGTCCGGAATCGTTTTGGGGTTCAATATGACGGCAGCCGCAACCACGGGTCCTGCTAATGGCCCGCGTCCTGCCTCATCGACACCACAAACAGGGCCATTATATTGGCGCTCGAAACTAAAGTCCGGGGTGTTTGTCGGCATAGATGGCTCGCGATATGGCCCAATTCCTGCATGAATATGCAAGAAGCTGTGTTTTTCGTATAACGGGCCTTTTTAGGATGAAAAAGGTCTGATAAGGACTATTAAAGAATTGTTTAGGAGCAAACCATGACTAAATTACGTTTTGGCGCCGCCATATTGGGTCTCTCATTTGCCGTTGCGTCTTCTCTTTCAGCCTCAGCACAAATGTCTCAAGCTGAGATTGATGCCGAGTTAATGAACTCCCCATCAGAAGCGGGTGTTGTAAATTCAGAAGCAAGCTGTACGGCCGAAGGCGGTGACGTCATGGATTTGGCTGCGGGTAAAGTCTGTCTTATCGGTATTCGGGACGCCGCATCTCAGTCAAAATTTTATGACGGGAAAAATCTCGGTGTATTAAAGTGTTCAGGTAATGGCGCCTATGCCAATGAATTATTACAACCTTCAGGTGGATATTGCCGAATCTTCCTTGAGCAGAAAAAAGTTATGCCGTCACGCGAAGAAGTCGAAGCAGCGACACGCGCTTCTATGAAAGCTGAAGACCTAGAAGTCCCAGCGGCAGAAACAACAAATTAAGGCTATCAAGCTCTAAGTTCAAAACCTCATCTTCGGGTGAGGTTTTTTTATACCTAATCGACGACTTAACTATTAATTCTACAAGGTTAGCGACGCGGCGCTAAATCGCCTTCAGCGCCTTCTTGAAAACCGTCGGCAACCCCTTTCTTTGACTTGAGTCGGCCCAAAGGCCATTATGCCCAATCGAGATATCTTTCTCGTCAAATACGGCTCTATAAACAGCTAACCGCAAGTCAAAATGCGTAAAAACGTGCCTGACCTCGCCATTAACGGCCTGCCAATCCCCCTTAAATGGTGCATGGTTCATAGGGTCTGTTGGAAAACCTCCCTCTGCCCAATCCGTCCCCGGCAGGCCAAGCATTCCGCCCAACAAACCATTATCAGGGCGCGTTTCAAGCAATACTGCTTCTCCGCGTATCGCTATAAAAACAACACCGTAACGTATTGGCAAAGATTTTTTCGGGGCTTTTTTGGGATATTCTAGCTGTGTCTTTGCGGCGAAGGCGGAGCAATAGTCTTGCCACACACATTTACTACAATTGGGCGATCGAGGCGTGCAAATCATAGCCCCCAAATCCATTAGAGCCTGCCCATAATCCCCTGTTCTCTGAGGAGACGCTAATGCGCCTGCCATTTTCCGTATGTCTTTTCGACCTTTAGGGAGCGGCTCTTCAATTGTGAAAATGCGGCTGATAACCCGTTCAACATTCCCGTCGACAATATTAGTGGCTTCATCAAAACAAATCGCGGCCATCGTCGCCGCTGTATACGCGCCTATTCCAGGAAGCTTCAGAAGCTCTGCTTCTGAGTTTGGGAACTGCCCGTTATAGTCATCGCGGATAATCACCGCGCATTTATGTAAATTTCTTGCGCGCGCATAATAACCCAACCCCGCCCAAAGGCTCAGAACTGTTTCCCGTTCAGCATTTGCAAGATCTGTGACGGTTGGAAATTCATTCAAAAACTTATGCCAATAAGGCGTTCCATGCGCGACAGTCGTTTGCTGCAACATAATTTCAGACAACCAAATCGCATAAGGGTCTGCATTTTTGCCTGCCGCACGGTCTTCGGGTCGAATACGCCATGGCAAAGTGCGTCCCTCTGAATCATACCAGTGCAGTAATCTGGCCCGCATTTCATCGTAGTTAGACTCAAGATTTGGCTTCGTATCTTTCTTCGAATTAATCATTTGTGTGATGTGTCCACTTTACGAGCGCAGTGCAATAGGGGAAAAGACCGAATGCCGCTCTCTCGCAATGATACACTTAAAATTACGCATTGGCTGGAACACCAACGCGCCAAGCCGCAATATCGAACAGCGCCATCAGCCGGCTATGCAGTGTCAAAAGTTCTGCGTCCGCTTTCAAAAAAACATGGGGGTGGTTCGTCTGCCCTCGCATTGGGCCGTATCTGGCCCGAAATTGTTGGAGAACGATGGAGTAAAATCTCTACCCCAGTGCGTTTCACTTATGGTCGGCACGGCCGTACACTGGTCATTTCAGCGCCCGGCGCCGCCGCAGCTTTGATTATGGCCGCTAGCGGCCCCATCATTGACCGCTTAAACACACATTTGGGCCCAGATCACGTTAAGGCAATAAAGATGGTTCAAACCAAGATGCGAACAGATGGCGCTAAAATACAACAACAGCGTGGTTTAAGACCGACTGAAGCCGCCGCGCTTAAAGATGGACTCGATAAAATTGAAAGTCAGGCTTTAAAGACAGCCCTAGAGAAACTCGGGCGCGGCGTTCTTGGCCAAAATAAAAATTGAATTCTATTCTTACCAACGCAAAGATTGAAAAATGACACACATGACCCCGACATTCCCGCGGATATTACGTAATTTAACCCTCTCCACGGCTTTCTTGGCCTTCGGTCAAGTCGCCTGCGCCCAACAATCTCCCTTACCCGAAGATAAAGGGACATCAAACTCCGCAGAAACCGCTAGCACGGACGCCTCAGAAGTGTTGCAAACGCCAATGGTAGAATTCGCCATGACCGAAGCGCCTGACGACCATGTAATAGGATCGAACCTCGCCCCGATTACGGTCATTATGTATGCGTCTGTAACCTGTTCACATTGCGGTTCATGGTTTGAATCTGAATGGGATGCCGTCAAAAAAGACCTGATTGAAAGCGATAAAATTCGTTTCATCTTGCGCCCTATCCCAACTCAACCCCAAGAAATGTCAGTTCTAGGCTTTCTCCTGGCTGAATGCGCGCCTGAATCTGCCTATTTTGATACAATTGAATATCAGATGAAAAATCAAAAGAAGATGATTGACCTGGCAAGCCAAGGCAAAGGTAAAGACGCTTATGCCCCCGTTGCAGCTCTTGCAGGGTTAGAAGATGAAAACGCGATACGTGCCTGCCTACAAGACCCGAAAATGATGGAGCACCTCCAATTATCAGGTCAGCGCGGAACAGCGGCCCAAATCAAAGGCGTCCCCGCTTTTTACGTTAACGGCTCACCCTATAATGGCAAACAAGACGCCCATAGCCTGACAGAGCTTTTCAATGGAATGATTGAAAGCGGTGTCAGCCAATTGCCTGAAGTCGAACCGTATAATCCTCATGCTGGTCACGGTCACTAAAGTAAACCCAGACCTCGCTTACACCGCGCACGCCCAGCCTGTGGATATCTCGCCTTCGAAACGATTTTTGTAACGGCTTCGTGATAAAATGACGATTTCAGGACAGTCTTCCACAGTTTACTGCTGTTTTTACGCCTAACAACGCTTACTAACGGGGCGGCTATATTGCCACGCCCTCTAAAATTGCGAGACTTGCTCCATGACTTATTATCCTATGACTGATTCGTTTAAATCATCTGCCTTGCGCAAAACGCTGTTGAAAGGGCTTGTGACTACCGTCGCAGCATTTGGCCTTGTAGCCTGTGGTGGTGGCGAAACTGCCAGCACAACCGCAAACGGTGATACCTCTAAATATGAGCTGCCAAATGATCGCGGCATTGGTTCAAAGACAGCGCCGATTGTCCTCGTTGAATATGCGTCGGTTACCTGCCCGCATTGTTCCAATTGGACGAAATCCGTATATCCAGAGCTCAAAGAGAAATACATCGACACGGGCAAAGTGCGTTACGTCTTCCGCCCCTTCCCGACCCCACCTATCGCTTTTGCTGATGCGGGCCATATGATTGCCATGTGCGCAGGCGATGACAAGTTCATGAGCAACATCAAATACCAATTTGATAGACAAACTCAGATCCTTGGCATGGCACAACAAGGAAAAGGGCGTGATGCCTATTTGAATATTGCTAAGAACTCTGGGCTTGATGAGGAAGCTTTCGAAGCCTGCCTTGTCAATGAAGATATTCGCGCTGAATATGATGAATATATCCAAGGTGGTGTAGATCTTGGCATCAATAGTACACCAAGCTTCCTCATTAATGGTGAATTCACGAAACGCTCTCCCAGTGGCGCGCCGCTCTATACCTTAGAGTCCATGGAAGAAATCTTTTTGCCCCTTCTTGGCGAAGAACTTCCAGAGGCAGAATCTGAGGGCGAAAATTCAGCAGAAGAAACGACTGAGTAATACTCATGGGGTCTTTGGTCTTTAATCAGATTAAGCTGGCGGGATTTAAATCCTTTGTCGAGCCGACTGATTTCCACATAGAGCCGGGATTGACCGGCATTGTGGGGCCAAATGGCTGTGGCAAATCTAACCTTCTCGAAGCCATTCGTTGGGTTATGGGCGCCAATTCAGCCAAAGCAATGCGCGCGGCAGGGATGGATGACGTTATCTTTAACGGCACGAAAACCCGTCCCGGCCGCAACCAAGCCCATGTAACACTCACAATAGACAATAGCGCTCGTATTGCGCCGCCAGCCTTTAACGATGACGATATATTAGAAGTCATGCGCATTATTAAAAAAGGCGGGGGCTCAAAATATAAAATTAACGGCAAAACCGTTCGCGCCAAAGATGTGCAATTACTTTTCGCCGATGCGTCAACCGGGGCCAACTCCCCTGCGCTTGTCCGACAGGGCCAAATCTCAGAGCTAATCGCCGCAAAACCTTCAAACCGCCGCCGCATTCTCGAAGAAGCAGCGGGCATTTCAGGCTTGCACACACGCCGTCACGAGGCCGAGCTTCGTCTACGTGCGGCAGAAACAAATCTGAATCGATTGGACGATATTATCGGCCAAATAGAAGGACAGCTTTTATCCCTTCGTCGTCAATCCCGCCAAGCCACGCGCTATAAACGTCTGGCCGGAGAGATTAATGAATATAAAGCTCTGCTTTGGTTAAAACGCTGGATAAGCGCTATTGATACACTGGCCGCTGCGACAGAAAATTCAACAGAATGTGAAAACCGCGTTGCAGATACGGCGACCAAAGCCTCTGAGCTAACGCGCCGCGCCGCTGAGTTATCAGCCCTCTTAGAGCCTAAACGCGAAGAACAAATTATCGCCGCCGCTGTCTTGGGCCGTCTCAACGCCGCCAAAGAAGCCTTGGAATCTGACGAGGAAGCGGCAGGCGCAGAAATTAAAAAACTTGAATCTCAAATCAAAGACTTAGCCGCAGATCTTGAACGTGAAACAGGTATTGTGAATGACGCGAATGATGCCGAAGCTTTGTTAAAACTCGAGTTCCAGAAATTGTCGGCCGTTGCCGATACATCTGCTGCGCTCGACGCTGCGGCCGATGCGGCATCTGAAGCCATCAAGGCGCGGACATCGCTTGAGACCGATTATAATGAGCTTACCCGCCAAGCTGCAGACCAAAATGCACGGCGAGAATCAGCGGGCCGAGAGCTATCCCAAGCCCAAGACCGCCTTGACCGGGTTCTCCGAGAACGCGAAAATACACAAGACCGCCTCGCTGGAATGAGCCAAGACGGCGGTTCGTCTGGCAATCTATTTGCCGCCGGCGCAAGAGATGCATTGAATGCGCTCGAAGCAGCCCGTGATGAAGAGCAAAAACTTGCAAAAGCCCTCAGCGAAACCGAAGAGGCTGATCAAGTTGCGCGTGAAGACCTTGCAAAATCAAGACAAGTGCTTTCAGGGCTGAGCGGCGAAAAAACAGCGCTTGAACGCATGTTAGCTCGTGCCCAAGCGGGTACATTTGAACCCGCCTTGAACCAATGCAAAGCTGAACCTGGCTATGAACAGGCTCTCGCTGCAGCGCTTGGCGAAGATCTTGACGCTGCCATTGGCGGAACGGCAAATTTACGATGGGGCGGCGCCAAGCCGTCTGACCAAGCGCTGCCCGCACAGGCGAAACCGCTAAGCGATTATGTAAAAGCCCCGACGGAACTCACAGCGCGGCTCTCTCAGATTGGCGTTGTAGACGCGGGTGATATAGACTCGCTTCGGGCTGAACTTAAACCTGGCCAAAGGCTCGTCACTCTCGAAGGTCAAGTCAGCCGCTGGGATGGCTTTGAAATGGCCGCTGGCGCAGAGACATCTGCCGCTGTCAAATTGAAACAACAAAATCGCCTAGCGGAAATCACGCGCGAAATCACGTCTGCAGAAAATAAGGTTGAATCTAATCAAACTTTATTCGATGCGGCCCGAGAAAAACGAAATGCCGCGCAAGAGGCCGTTCGACTGGCTCGCCGCGCTTTACCCGATTTAGAACGCGCCGAACGCGCTGCGGGGGCCGCCCTCTCTCAATATGAAACAGATATTGCTCGCGCCACCGCAGAAAGAAAGTCTCTCGAAGATAGACTAGAGCGGCTTGATAGTGAAATCAAAGAACTCACAGCACAGCGCGATAGCGCAAAAACAAATTTTGATGGCTTGAATGAAGTCGAGGACTTTTCTGGTCAACAAGCGGCCCTTTCTGAGAAACTCACAGAGGCCCGAAATATTGCGGATGAAGCAAGCGCCGCCTATCGCAGCCTAAAGAACGAAACAGAAGCGCGTGCCTCTCGCCTTAAAGCCGTTGAAAAAGAACGTGCAGATTGGGCCAGACGTTCAGAAACCGCGAAAAAACGAGTCGAGCAATTACAGACCCGCGAAACGGCTGCAAAAACGACATTAAGCGCCGCGACGGATGGCCCCGATAAGTTTGCAGACAGACGAACCAAGTTGTTTTCAGAATTAAAAGCCGCCGAGGATCGCCGAACAGCAGCCTCTGATTCCCTTGCCATAGCGGAAACGGAATTGCGCGAGGCTGAAAATGCGGCCCGCGACGCTGAACAAGCGCATTCTGCGGCCCGCGAAGCACGCGCGGGGGCCGAGGCCCGCAAAGTTGCGGCGCAAGAACGCATTGCTGAAACCAAGGCTCGAATTAATGAAACGCTCTCTTGCGAACCTTCAGAACTCAATGAACACCTAGGTGACCTTTCACCTGAATCTAATCTGTCTGAAAACGATATTGAAAAGAAACTTGATCGCCTTTCAGTGGAGCGCGAAAAAATGGGCGGCGTAAATCTGCGCGCCGACGAAGAAGCCGTTGAACAAGAAGAACGCCTCACCGCGATGAATGATGAGCGCCAAGACCTCATTGCGGCTATTGCCCGTCTTCGCGAAGGCATAGACGAGCTGAACCAAGAAGGTCGCGAGCGTCTTTTGAAAGCCTTTGACGTGGTAAATAGTCACTTTGGTCGTCTCTTTACGACGCTGTTCGGCGGCGGCGAAGCCTCTCTCGCTCTCACAGAATCTGATGATCCACTCGAAGCTGGCCTCGAAGTCATGGCGCGTCCTCCGGGGAAATCGCTTAAAGCTATGTCACTTCTCTCTGGCGGGGAACAAGCTCTAACGGCAACAGCTCTAATTTTCGCGGTTTTCTTGTCCAACCCTGCGCCTGTTTGCGTGTTGGACGAAGTCGACGCTCCGCTCGATGACGCTAATGTGGCCCGCTATTGCGATTTGCTGGATGATATGAAACAGCACACGAATACGAAGTTTATTGCGATTACCCATAACCCCGTCACGATGAGCCGTATGGACCGCCTCTTTGGTGTCACAATGGCCGAACAAGGCGTCTCACAACTTCTGTCTATTCAGCTGAATGACGCCGAAAAATTGGTTGCGGCGGAGTAGCTTATAGCGTGCTCAATTTGGGCAGGGTTAACGTGTATGGACACGATTCAACTTAATCACCCCCGTGTCCCGACAGGAATATATTAGGAAACACCTCGCTTGATACTCATAATATGATGGCGAGGTCTTGTACCTAAGCCAATATAATCAAGGATAATCATGCCTTCAACTAAACCCGCTAAAAAGTCTGAAATGCTAGAAGTCCGCTTGTCTTATAAAGATAAGCAGGACTTGCAGAATAAGGCTAAAGCCGAGGGTTTATCCGTCAGTGAAGTTGTAAGACACCTGATCTCAGATTATTTAGCTCAGCCCAAATCTCGCGCTCTTTCTCAACGCATTATGGAGATAATTATGCGCGGCCACACAAAAACAAAATCAGCCATTGCTACAACCGGACTAATCATATTAGGGGCCTTAACCTTATCGCCCCTATCAAATGCAGAAGACATTAGCTTGAACCTTCAAGGCACCGCCATTCAGCCTGTGATGGAGAATGGAGAAAACGGGTTACGAACACGGCGCTTTGAAACTGAAATATTATTAGATAGCGGAAAAACTGTAAGCCTCGGTTTCGATGGTTCACACCTTCAAACCGAAAACATTTCCGATTTAACAAACGAAAATGTACCCGAAACACCCCATTCTGATGACTTGATAATCACTGTGTCGGCCAAAAACATTGATGACAAGGTTCAGATTGATATGAAAATCCTCATGATTACGCCAAACTCAGAAGGCCAAGCCACCAAGTTAGTCGCGAATCCAAAATTAACAGCAAATTTTGATGAAAAATCGACAATCGAATTAGAGCTCGAAGGCAATCAAGTCTTCAACCTTGTCGTCACACCGACAAAACTCTCAAAGTCAGAATAGTAATCACTTTTCCAATCAATTTTTAGCACAAGCTATGGCAATCACCCCTCTTTATAACAAAAGTTGGGGTGCAGCGCCTTTATTGCGCCTCCATGATTGCTAGGCTTTCTTGTTTACCAAGTCCCTTCACGTAGAGAATCGGCACTGCGTCATTTCGCCCTTAAAAATCTGGTATGAAAATATCGATTTTGTAGTTTTTTCAAGGGTTTAACTATGTACTAAGTGCTGTTGACTTCCACACCTTGCTTCGTTAGGTTCCGCGCGCTTTTGAGGGGTAGTTTTACACTGTATTTCAAAGGCAGATTTGACAATTAAGTCTGACCCGAACGGAATTGATATCGCTACTGAACGCCCTTCAGATCTTGATGCCTTAAATGCAAAGCTACAAGCTGCAAAAGCTCGTCGCCCTCAAGACAAAGCGCCTTCATCAAACGGTAACGCCCTCGGGATGGCTTGGCGGTTAAGTACAGAATTGATTGTGTCTGTTTTGGTTGGAACAGGTCTGGGCTATGGCCTTGATAAGTTCTTCGAAACGTCACCTTGGATTTTGTTAGTTGGGATGGGATTTGGTTTCGCCGCGGGTATAAAGGCCGTATTGCGGACAGCAGACAGAATGGATGCTGCCGACGCTAATATACCGCTTGGAACTGACCTTCCTGATGCGTTAGAGAATGAAGACGACCTATAACGGTCACTGAAATAAGGAGCGGTTCGTGGCAAACGACCCAATGCAACAGTTTGAGATCAAAAAGATCTTTGATTTGCCCGATATTGCCGGGCAAGACCTTGCGTTTACCAATGCCTCTTTGTGGATGGTTGTTGGTGGCCTTGCTATTATCGGTTTCTTTTTCCTAACACTTAAAGGCAAGCTTATACCAGGGCGTATGCAATCCCTTGGTGAACTCAGCTATGAATTTATTGCCAATATGGTGAAAGATACAACAGGCCCAGAAGCCATGAAGTTCTTCCCCTTTGTGTTCTGCCTATTCTTCTTTATTTTATTCGCCAATATTATTGGCATGAACCCTTACGCCTTTACGACTACGTCGCATTTGGCCGTAACAGTATTCCTCGCCTTTTTCACAATCGCTCTGGTTATCATTGCGGGTATTTGGAAAAATGGCTTTAAATGGTTCAAAATCTTTGCTCCAGCCGGACTTCCGCTCTTGATGTACCCAATCATTATTTTGATTGAGATTATCTCATTCCTCGCACGTCCGATTACGCTATCCGTTCGTTTGTTCGCCAATATGGTGGCAGGACACGTTATTTTGAAACTCTTCGCTATTTTCATCGCCTTCCTCATTGGCAAAGGCGGCATCTTAGCTGGTGCTGCTATCTTCCCAATCATTGGGACCATGGCGATTGTCGCGCTAGAGTTCTTGGTCGCTGGTTTGCAAGCCTTTGTGTTTGCCATCCTGACTTGTGTTTACTTAAACGACGTTTACCACGTCGATCATTAATCCCCGCATTCCATCATTCAAGGAGAACCATCATGGAAGCAGAAGCAGCAAAATACATCGGCGCAGGTCTTGCCGGTACAGCTCTAATCGGTGCCGGCGTCGGTATTGGTTCAATCTTCTCTAACTACCTAGCCGGTGCATTACGCAACCCATCAGCTGCCGCTGGCCAACGCACAAACCTTCTTCTTGGTTTTGCGCTTTGCGAAGCGACTGGCCTTTTCGGCTTCGTTCTTGCGATGATCATCTTGTTCGCTGCGTAATTTTACGCTTCGACTTATTTTTTACGGATTAGAGCTGCTCTCAGTGACTCTAATCCGATATTGACCGGAGACGACCCATGGCGGCCGAAACACACCACTCTGATGTTGCAGAACACGCTGCGTCTGGCGGATTGCCGCAATTCGATTTCTCGACTTGGGGAAACCAGATTTTCTGGCTTATTATCGTCTTTGGCATCCTTTATTTCGTTCTATCTAAGTTCATTTTGCCAAAATTGGCAGATGGAATTGTTGAACGTAAAGACCGAATCTCTGATGATTTGGATTCTGCATCGCGTATGCAAGCAGAAGCCGAGGAAGCTGAAAAAGCTTATCATCAAAAATTGAATGATGCGCGCGCCAAAGCCCATAATGTGGCCGAGGCGACGCGCCAGTCAATCAATGACGAACTCTCTTCAGAAATTGCTGCCGCTGATTTACAAGCCGCAAAAGAGGCTGAAGCGGCTGAAACGCGTATTGCGGGTCTTCGCGAAAAAGCTTTGGCAAATGTTGAAACAATTGCCTCTGAAACCGCTATTGAGATCGTCAAAGCTCTTACCAATAAAACAACAACCGCTGCGCAATTACGCGCTGCGATGAAATAGAAAGGCGCCCTCGTCATGTTGATTAACGCTGCTGTCGGAACGCCTTGGTATCTTGATTCCAAATTATGGGTCTTGGTTCCCCTCGTTCTATTTTTAGCCTTTGTCCTTCAAAAAGGGGCTCTAAAAGGCATCAATGAATCGCTCGATAAACGCGCTGAAGATATCAAAAACGAACTCGACGAAGCCCGTCGCCTTCGCGAAGAAGCACAAACGCTTCTTGCATCTTATATGCGCAAGCAAAAAGAAGCCGAAGAGCTCGCCGACTCTATTGTTAAACAAGCAAAACACGACGCTGAAGCCATGGCGACACAGGCGCGTAAAGACTTGTCAGAGCGTCTTGAACGCCGCGCGGCTCAAGCCGAAGCTAAAATTGCAACAGCCGAAGCTCAAGCCATGGCCGAAGTAAAAGCTAAAGCTGCTGACCTTGCATTAGAGGCGGCTGAAAGTGTTTTGAAAACGAGCTTAAAGCCTGCTGACCATGCCAGCCTCATCAAAGATGGCATTGCGCAAATGGGTAAAGTTTTAAACTAAAGCGATCTCATAACATCGAATTAAAAACCGCTCTGTTTAGGGCGGTTTTTTTATGTTCTTTTCTCACTCTTTGTTATCTGCGCCGGCTCTTTTCTACCGTATAATCCCTCCAAACGCCGAATATATGCCGCCTAATATAGGGTGTCCAAAGGACAGGCTTTGGCCTCGAAATTAAAAATCTCTGGTGCAGAGCCCTCTATAGACCTATTCATAAAGCCGCCTATTGCGAACCAATCAGGGAGGGGCTTAATCCGTACTTATGCTAACCAGACCTCAAGCCCCCCTCCACGCCCCATCAACTCAGCCCAACAGACTATTGCAATTGGTTGAAACAGCGCCATTTCGATATGCAGTAGCTTTCATTTTTGGGGCCTTTATCACCCTGCTAATATTCTTAATCATGACAGCATTAATCCGCACGCACTACATAGAGCGTTCAGAGGCGCGGCTAGACGTGATAAAGCCATCAATTGAAAAGGCCACCCAATTGGAAATAGAGCCAACAGTTCTTGAAAAAATGATGGATGAAACGCAAAAATTAAAAAACCCCATTGTGCCGCCACCCGCCATAGCCACAAAACTTTCAATCGATAGCCAAGAGCCTCCACGTCGATTAGATGTCGAAACCCAATTCAATCACCACTTTAACCCTCCTCAACGCCCTGAAATTGACATCACTATTCCAGACCTATCCGCGAAACCCGGGGCGAGGAAAGCCTATGCGACGGGGCCCAACGGCGCCTCTGGTCAAGGAAAGGATAGAGGCGACAGAGATGGTACCCGCAAATGCACAATTATTTTCACTGTCGGGGCAACCCCTGACAAAATTGCGGATCTGAAATGGATAGAATGTATGACAGGGTCTATTGCCAACTCCGCTGAAACCGCGCTTTATCAATGGGTTACAAGCGGCGCTGCAGACTATCACAATCTTAAACCTGAAATGGGTGATGAAATCGAGTTCACATATAAACTCTAGCGCGCTCTAGACCTTTGCTGGATAAATAGACAACAGGTTAAAAAGAGAATGGGGAGAATGACATGTCATTAATGACGAAAAGAACAGTGCTAACAGGGTTAGCGAGCCTAGGAGGATTATCACTGGCTGGCTGCAAGCCTACGCCCCCATCAGTCACAACCTCTTCCCTTTCACTACCCAATCTTGCGAAACATGCGGTACCTATCTCAGTGGCGGAGCGCAAAGCCCGTATTGAGAAAGCACAAAAACTTATGCAAGAGCGCGGTATAGGCGCGCTCATAGTCGAGGCCGGCTCTTCACTTGTTTACTTTACGGGCGTGCGCTGGTGGCGTTCCGAACGCTTTACCGGCGCCGTAATCACCGCTGATGGTGGGTTTTCTATTATCACGCCTTTTTTCGAAGAGCCTTCTATCCGTGAAAGCATGACATTTGGCGACGATGTTCGCACATGGCACGAAGACGAAAGCCCATTCAAACGCATTATTGATTACTTAAAAGAGAATAAGGCCCTCGACAAACCTGTCGCTATCGAAGAGACAACTCGAAATTTCATTACCACAGGTCTGAAAACCGAAAACGCTAGTGTGAAGCTAGTGTCTGGGCAGCCGATAACGCGTGGTTGTCGCATGTATAAATCCGCGGCTGAATTGTCGCTGATGCAAACGGCAAACGATATTACCCTAGCCGCCTATCGTCATATTTACCCCAAAGTCGAGGTCGGAATGACCCGCCATGATATTTCCAAGATGATGAGCGAAGCAACAGTGGCTCTTGGCGGCACCGTACAGTTTTCAATGGCGCTTATCGGCCCGTCCAGTGCCTATCCACATGGCAGCGGCGTAGAATATACCGTCAAAGAAGGCGAAATCATCCTAATGGATTGCGGCGCCAGTGTGCATGATTATGAATCTGATATTTCACGAACATGGGTGATGGGCGACCCCACCAAAGAACAAAGACATGTTTGGGACACCGTCAAACGCGGACAAGAACTAGCCCTTGAAACCGCTGTGCTGGGTACAGAGGCGGGCCGTGTCGATAGCGCTGTGCGGGATTATTACACGGCTCAAGGATTTGGCCCTGATTATGCGGCGCCGGGACTGACGCACCGCTTAGGTCACGGTATTGGCATGGATGGGCATGAACCCGTTAATTTCGTACGCGGCGAGACGACTCCCCTCGCCCCTGGCATGTGCTTTTCAAATGAGCCCGGCTTATACCTCCCAGAAAAATTCGGAGTTCGCCTCGAGGACTGTCTTTACATGAGCGCCAAAGGCCCAGTCCTCTTCTCTCCTTTATCCAAATCTATCGATGATCCATTTGGTGTCTAAAGAGGCGGCGTTTTCAAGCCCTCATCGAGATTTAAGACTCTGCCTAGGGCCCCTGCCGTAAAGCCTTGTAAAATAAGCGAGGCCACAACGATGACGAAGACAATATTGAAAAAGAGAGGCGTAACAGGCCCGGGCGTTATCACAGGGTAAATTGCGAGCAATATTGGCACTGCGCCACGCAAGCCCACCCAGCTTAGGAAGGTCAGCTCTCTTATATTGAATTTCATTGCGCCAAGACTGGTAAATACAGCAATGGGCCGCGCCACAAATGTTAAAATCAGCGCGCAGATTATAGCTGGCATTATGGCGCTTGGTAACTCGCTTGGCGTAACAAGCAGACCCAATATCAAGAACAACATGATTTGACTGACCCATTGCATACCTTCACTGAAATTCGCAATGCGCTCAAGTGGGACTTTCAATCCATTTCGGACGGCAATGCCCGCCATATAGATAGCGAGAAAGCCCGACCCCCCGACCATGCCTGTGACAGAAAAGATAAATAGCGCCCCAAATATGGCCAGAACAGGATAGGTGCCCACAGGCATGGGTAATCGGTTTAACAACTCGACGAGCCATCGTCCCCCGACAATGCCACCGATGATGCCAAAACCAAATTGCGAGGCAATCAATTTCCCATACCCCAACCATTCATGCGGATTAGATTGCAAGGTAGTCCCGACTATGACGGTCAAGATAATCGTTAAACAAATTCCAGCAGGGTCATTGAAACCCGATTCCAGCAAAAGCGTATTTTTAACTCTGTCAGGTATGTTTAAACCGCCTTGCTGTATCAACATAAAGGTCGCGGCCGCATCTGTGGGCGCCACAACCGCGCCTAATAGAAGCGCGATCATCAATGGCATATCAAGGACTAAATAAGCGCCGACACCCACTACAGCGGCGGTAATGATGACGCCGGGGAAAGCCAGTATTAACGCCGGCACTCCAGAGGATTTGAAGACGCCCTTATCGGTTTCGACCCCGCCTGCGAATAGAATAAAGGCAAGAGCTACGCTGCCAAGATCAAAAGCAAGTTGAAAATTATCAAATTGGATTCCGCCAAACCCATCTTCACCGGCCATCATGCCAACTGCCAAGATAACGAGTAAAAGGGGCGTGCCAGATTTTCGCGCCAATGGAAAAAGCGCAAGGCTGATTAAAATAGCCAAACTAATTAATGCGATTAGAGGGTACATAGTAACTTCATTTCATACATCCTCCCCAAGCACCAAGGTCTATTTTGTTATTCTGCGCAAATAATCAAGCCTCATCCAATATCCACCGCAAGTGACACAAAAACAACTAGCCACAGCGCGAATAAGATTCCGTCAACCAGGCGCGAACCTGATCATCAAATTGCTCGACTGTCTCTAAACGGATTCGATGGCTACACATGGCGTTATAGCCTTCGAGGCGCCCTTCTATGGGTTCCCCTGTCAAGGCGAGGCCCAGGTCAATTCGAGATTTGGTCGCGGGCGTAATCAAAGCAAATTGCTTTTTTCTGCGTAAGCTGACGCCTGCTTTCTTGGGCGAAACTTCGACATCCTCACCCAGCGTTTCCGCGAAAGCCATGATTGTGTCATAGATAGGTTTCAATCCCGCCTTTACGCCCGAATATTGCACAGCCACAAGGTCAATAGGTTCCCCTTTATCACGGGCTTTCGTCGAAATCAGATTCGCATAACCATGTGTTAAACCATGTTCTTTCTTTAGAAAGTTCATGATTTTCACGTGTTTCTTCAGGCCCTCTTTCTCCACTAGCGCCAACCAGTCTGCCAAAGTTTTCCCTGTTTTTTCAGGAATATTAGAGAGCATAGTCTCTAAATGTTGTTCGGGTGATGCCATGCTAGTCTCCTGATTTTTCTTTTTATAGAGTGAAACCCCAATAAGTTATATATGTGATTTTATGGCGCATGCGAAATCTCACCTTCCCACAAAAATTTGTAAAACATGCGAACGGCCCTTCACATGGCGCAAGAAGTGGGAACGAAACTGGGATGAAGTGCGTTATTGTTCCGTGCGATGTAAAACACAGAGCAAAAGACTCACCGACTAGCCTTCATGGACTAGTCTTCATGCAATCTCCCCATGAAACCTAAACCTTAACCCTCTCTTGCGGAGTAAAATATGATTATACCAACGATGGGTGAGGAACTTCGCGTTATTATTATCGGGGCAAATGGTGGCATCGGTACAGCCTTAATAGATCACCTATCTGCCTCTGACCAAGTCGCTCAGATTTATGCTCTGTCACGTCAGGGCAAACCGCACAAATCTCATAAGGTCGTTAATATGGTATTCGATTTTACCAAGGAAGATGACTTAGAGAAAACATCAGCCGCGTTAAAAGCGCATGGGGACTTTGACCTTATTATTCTCGCGACTGGCTTTCTGCATAACCCGTCTATCACCCCAGAGAAGACCTACCGTTCACTGACTTTTGAAGGTCTCGAAATGAACTTTAGGGTCAACACGATTGGGCCAGCCATGACCGCGAAATATTTTCTTCCGCTGCTTCGGCGCGATAGAAAAACAATATTTGCAGCCCTATCGGCACGCGTCGGCAGCATATCAGACAACGGCATTGGTGGGTGGTATGCTTATCGAGCTTCAAAAGCCGCGCTTAATATGGTGATTAAAACACTCGCCATCGAACAGAGACGACGCAGCAAAGACACCATTATTCTTGGATTGCATCCAGGCACCGTCGATACAAATTTATCCAAGCCTTTTCAGGCCAATGTGGCAGAAGGTAAATTATTTACCCCCGAATATGCGAGCTTAAAACTACTCAACGTGATTGATAAAGCCGATCAGAGTGATTCAGGTCATTTAATCGATTGGGCCGGAAAACAAATCCCGTTCTAGGCGGCCCGCTAAGAAGTGTGCAGCGAAATATTTAGTCAAATCTGCATTTTCAGCCAAGGCGGCTTCGTCTAGAGTACGAACCAAGGCCCGCAATGACCCGACTTCGCGGTCTTGATAACGAAGGATATAATCAACCAAGTCTTTGGTGATAATGCGGCCCCTATCTTCGAATAATTTTCGCAGTATGGGCTCTAACACGTCGTCGTCATAATCATCCATGACCATAACAGGTGTGCTATTAAGACGTGAGCGCAAATCGGGTATTTGTGTGCCCCACTCTGTGATTGGTTTATCAGAGGTCAGCAGCATGCCAGACACTTCGCCGTTCAAAGCTTGGTTCATTTGTGCAAACAAGGCAGTCTCTTCCATTTCATCCGCCGCATCAGCCAGCAATCCGTGGCTCAGATCTTTCCACGCTTTGCCTAAATGTGTTTTGCCTGTTCCAGACGGGCCAAGGAGGAGCATGATCGGCGCAGGCCAATCTGGCCAAGCACGCAGAGCCGTAACCGCGATACGGTTTGTGTCTGTGATGATGAAACTATCGAAACCTGTTGCCGCAATAGGCGCGAGGTCGAGCGGTATTTGGGCCATAATCGGGCCTTGAATTAACGGCGACCAGAGCGGGTCAGAATCATACCGAGCTTGGGATCTTGGCGAATATCAACACCTTTGAAAGCCAGTTCCCGCTTAAGGCGATCCATATTCCCGGCATAAGTTACACTCATCAAAGCGCCGTCTTTGGACATCGCATCAAGACGCGCATCTTGGATTTGTGCTGCGCTATCTATCGCGGCTTTCAAAGTCTGCCATTCGGCTTGTGAACGATAAAGCACGGATACCGCGATAGTGACCGCGTCAGAGGCCAAAGTCACCGTATTGCGTTTCCATTCTTCTTCCATGTTCTGCACAATTGCGTCTGCATATGTCAGCCCGCCCAAGGCAAATTTGTCAACGCGGATATCGCGGCGATCGCCCGTGTCCAAAGCAATATCAACGGTTGCAGCATCAAAGCCTGCAAAGCCATCAATACCATCCGTTACGAGGATTTGTTCCACCCCCAGCGTACGGCCCAAATCGGCGAGCTCCCCCGGCGTCATAGACATAAGGGTCTGCGCATTACGTGGGACTAGGTTAAATTTATCCTGTGGAATAATTTCTATAGGCGTCAGCGCATGAGCATATTTTGATGACGTCCAATCCCGGAACCAACCACTTTGTGGGTCTAACTCTCCGCGGTAATAAGGCAAGACAACGCGCTTTCTGGATTGCGAGGTCACCATATTCAGGCCCAAGCCTTGCAGATATGCCTGTACTTCGCGTGGGTTAAAGGCGACTGTGATGTCGCCCAAATAACGATTGGCCGAGCGTTTCTCATTAGCAATTTCTAGCGCCCGTATCATACGCGCGACAGTATCTTGGTTTAAGGCTGGCAAAGACTTGGCTTCGCGCTCACTAGAAAGTGTCAGGCGTTCAAGAACCGCTTGTGCCGCGCGCATTTGACCGTCTTGAATAGCTTTTGTTTGCGCTTCAATCGCGCTACGCCCCGTCGCATCAACGGAAACGCCAACAACCGTAAAGGGGTCGGCTGCCTGAGCACTCAAGCCCCAAAACAAAACCAAGAAAAACGGCGCCAACGCCAATCGTGTCACAAATTTTATCATGCAAAAGCGATACAGCGCTTTGCGAGAATTTAAAAGCCATCTTCTGCATTGTCTTTGGCTGTCTTTGGGTGTCTTTTCCCATTCGAATAGGTTAAACGCCTTGTATCGCGGGTGCGAATCCGTTTTATGCGCTTAAATTGCAAAAGGCTTCATCATGTCAGATAAATCTTCCGGTCTCAGCTATGCCGATGCGGGTGTGAATATTGATGAAGGCGACCGCCTTGTCGATGCAATTAAGCCATTAGTAAAATCCACACGGCGCGCAGGGGCGGATGGCTCTATTGGGGGCTTCGGCGGAGCCTTTGATTTAAAGGCCGCTGGATTCAAAGACCCTGTCCTAATTTCGGGCACAGATGGCGTTGGTACGAAGTTACGCATTGCCATAGATACGGGCGTCTTGGACACAGTCGGCATTGACCTCGTGGCGATGTGCGCCAATGACGTCTTGGCAAACGGTGCAGAACCGCTCTTCTTCCTAGACTATTTCGCAACGGGGCGACTGGATGTTGACGCCGCCAAAGCCGTGATTAGCGGTATTGCAGAAGGTTGCCGCCAAGCGGGCGCCGCGCTTATTGGCGGCGAAACCGCGGAAATGCCCGGCATGTATGAAGGGGATGATTTTGATCTTGCAGGATTCGTTGTTGGCGCCGCCGAACGCGACCAGATGCTCCCTCGTCATGCTGACATGGCCGAAGGTGATGTTCTTATTGGCGTCGCGTCATCAGGGCCGCATTCCAATGGCTATTCGCTTATTCGCAAAGTCGTAGAGCGCTCTGGTTTGGCGTGGGATGCCCCCTCACCTTTCGCAGAAGGTCAAACTTTGGGTGCGTCATTAATGGCACCGACAAAACTTTACATTAAATCCGCTCTGCCTCTTATACGTGACGGCCTAGTGAGTGGATTAGCCCATATCACCGGCGGCGGTTTAACGGATAATACGCCGCGAATGTTACCCAAAACCCTAGCAGCAGAATTTGATTTCAAGGCTTGGCCCCGCCCCGCCGTGTTTAACTGGTTGCAGGAAACAGGCGGCATTGCCGAAGATGAAATGCGCCGCGCCTTTAATTGCGGCATCGGCCTTGTTTACTGCGTCAAACCCTCTGATGCAGAGACTGTATTGGCACGGCTTGAAGCATCAGGCGAAACGGCTTGGGCGATTGGAACGCTTAAACCCGCCTCATGATGCGATCTCCTAAAGTCAGAACAGCTATCCTGATTTCTGGTCGCGGCTCAAATATGGTCGCGATTGCACAGGCCGCACAAGCCACGGATTACCCTGCAGAAATCGTTGGTGTCATTTCCAACCGACCCGATGCCAAAGGGCTAGAGCGCGCAAAGGCCCTAGGATTAAACACAGACATTGTTGACCATAAGCTTTACGACAACCGCAAAGCCTTCGAGCAAGCCTTACACGCTCAACTCCTTGCCCTTGATCCCGAAATCATTTGCTGTGCAGGGTTTATGCGGATCTTAACGCCTTGGTTTGTTAGTCAATGGCACGGCCGTCTTATCAATATCCACCCTTCGCTCTTGCCAAAATATAAAGGCCTGAACACACATCAACGCGCCATAGAGGCCGGTGATACACATGCGGGCGTTTCGGTGCATTGGGTTACGGCCGAACTTGATGGCGGAGAGGTCATTGACCAACGATCCATTGAAATTTTGCCCCATGACACAGCCGACACCTTAGCCGAAAGACTTTTACCCGTTGAATTGGCGCTGTACCCAGATGCATTAGAGGCTGTGGCTTTGCAATTTCAAAAGCAACCACGGCAATAATGTTGTCTTAACCCTAAAGCCAAATGCTTGGCTTAAGGTCTAATTAACCCTTTTCTCTAACATCATATAAAGGTGCGTCGCCTAATATACTTGCACAAATGTGTCTCTTTTAAAGTTGGCAGGTGGGCCAATGGATAGAAGGTAAGGGCAAAGTATATGAAGTTTATAGATAAAATAAAAAAAACAACACTGAACTACCGTAAAGACGAAGACGGTCAAATCGCCATTGCTGTAGCGGTAAGTATGACTGTTATGATCGCTGTTGTAGGTTCCGCATTGGATTATTCTGTCGTGTCAAATGCTGACATGAAGTCTCAATCCATCGCAGATGCCAGCGCTTTAGCGGCCGCTATTTATGTGAAAAACCATGACGGGGAAATTCCTAAAGATAAATCAGAAGGCCTCATTGGCACCTATACGGCCAGTGAACTCGGCTATGAATTCCCCAATTGGGTCACAGGCGGCGCTGCGGGTGTTACTGTCAAAGTTGAATATGACAATGTAAATCGCCAGTCAGTGGCGACTGTCTCAGGGGCAACAAAACCGTCATTCTCTCAGGTGATGGGTAAAACCAGCCTTCCCTTTGTCTCAAAAGCCACAGTAAAATATGATGAGACCAAATTTACCGACCCAGCCAGCGTTGCATTGGTGTTGGATGGTTCAGGGTCAATGGCATGGGATGACACACTCGATACGAACCCTAACAATGATCACAATGAATGGCGCTCAACCACGCCAGGGGCCATGGCGCGAAATGATTCTTTGAAAGACGCCGCTAAAGGTTTCATGGATGACCTGAAGGCTATCCAAGACAAAGATACGAGCGTGCGATATCTTCGTACGGGTCTCTATGTTTACAATAGTGACTACCTGTCTTTGGAGTCAGAGCCTTTAACATGGGGCGCGCTTTCAACGTCAAATCTTAGCAAGTTAATGCAGCTTAGAAAATTGGGCGGAACAAATTCATACGCTGCGATGAAAGAAGCCAGAAAAGACATGGAAGATGAAGGCCCCATCCATGAAGCTGAGAATGGAGCTGATGATCCATTAAAATTCGTAATCTTGATGACGGATGGCGTTAATGACACCACAGATCAAGAATGTGTGACGGTAGATGTACCAGCACATAATCACTGGCAAAGACGTTATTTTGATTATTGGAGCTGGAGCTACAAAACTGAAGTTAGCCACTCTTACTATCGTCCGGGACGTAGCTGGAGCCTCGTAAGCGTTGCAGCGGGTGAAGAAACTGAACAGGAATGCACACCTATCTCTTCATATGATGACAAGACCCTACAAGAATGTACAAAATTCGCCAATATGGGTGCAAAAGTGTATACAATTGGATATGGTCTAGAGGCTGGACGTTATCACAGACGCGATGGAATCTATGAAAATTGGTTTGATAATACGACAGCTATTTATGATGGCTATCATGTCGATATTCCTCAGGAAACGACAGACCGTGCTTATCAATTGCTAGAGGCCTGCGCCACAAGTACAGGCGGAGAATTCATTCCGGCGGAAAATGCGCAGGAATTGACCTCTGCGTTTGATAATATCGGGCAAAAAATTATTGCTGAGACTATTCGGATCTCAGATTAAAGAGTACAGCCTGAAAACCGCATAAAAAAAGCCGGGTCATTTGACCCGGCTTTTTATTTGTCAAAATTTGTCGAATTAACCAACAATCTCGTCTTCAGAGAAGAAGAATGGAATTTCTTCTGCCGCAGTTTCAGGGGCATCAGAACCGTGAACTGTGTTCGCATCAATGCTTTCAGCAAATTCAGCGCGGATAGTACCCGCCGCCGCTTCGCTTGGGTTCGTCGCACCCATTACTTCGCGGTATTTTGCGATTGCGTTTTCGCCTTCAAGGACTTGAACAACAACAGGGCCAGACATCATGAATGACACAAGGTCGTTATAGAAAGGACGCTCTTTATGCACGGCGTAAAAACCGCCAGCTTGCTCTTTCGTTAACTGAATACGCTTTTGCGCAATAATGCGTAGACCCGCTTCTTCGATCTTCGCGTTTACTTTACCTGTAATGTTACGTTTTGTAGCATCAGGCTTGATGATTGAAAATGTACGTTGGATAGCCATGTCGGGCTCCTCTTAAAACAAAAAGAATTTGGCGCACCCGTTAATGCGCGTTGGCCTGTAAGTAAAGCCGTGTTAGCTGTAAGCGACGAAAAACTCTTATACTGATTATGCTTCATATAAACGATCTCACTTACCGCATCGAAGGCCGCCCGCTCTTCCAACAAGCTACCCTTGCCATCAATGAAGGTTCTAAGGTTGGTTTAGTCGGCCGAAACGGGACAGGTAAATCAACACTTTTTCGCTTGATTAAAGGCGAAATTAGCCTTGATGACGGCTCTATTTCTTTGCGTAAGAACATGAAGCTAGGCGTTGTCGATCAAGAAGTGCCAAGTGGCCCTCAAAGCTTGATAGAAACGGTGCTATCCGCTGATAAAGAACGTAAAGCATTACTTTCTGAGGCTGAAACAGCAACGGATCCCAACCGCATCGCCGCCATTCATACACGCTTGTCGGATATAGAGGCCTATTCCGCCGAGGCCCGCGCAGGGGCCATTTTATCAGGGTTGGGGTTTGATGGCGCGGATCAATTACGGCCTTGTTCAGATTTTTCTGGAGGATGGAGAATGCGGGTTGCCCTCGCCGCTATGCTGTTCGCAAAACCCGATATGCTGCTTTTGGACGAACCGACAAACTATCTGGATGTCGAAGGGGCAGTCTGGCTGGAGTCTCATGTACGGAGCTATCCAGGAACCGCCTTTATCATCTCCCATGACCGAGATTTTTTAAATCGAGCTGTAACCCATATTGCGCATTTGCGGGGTGGAAAACTTTTTTCCTATACTGGCGGTTATGATCAATTTGAGGCCCAGTTGGCCGAACAAAATCGTCTCAACATGTCTCTTATGGCCAAGCAAGAAGACGAACGCCGCGCCTTAGAGAATTTTGTCACGCGCTACAAAGCTCAAGCCTCAAAGGCTAAACAAGCCCAAAGCCGTATGAAGCGTCTGGAAAAAATGAAGCCCGTCGCCACTATTATAAGCGACCCAATCGCGCCTATTCATCTGCCCGGCCCCGAACGGAGCCTCTCTCCGCCGATTATACGCTTTGACGATGTCAGCCTCGGTTATGGTGACACCACTATATTACGGCAACTCAACCAAAGAATAGATCCTGATGACCGCATTGGTTTATTGGGAAAAAACGGCCAAGGGAAATCAACCTTTGCCAAAGCGATTATGGGCCAATTAGACGCTCAACAAGGCTTTATTAAACGGCATAAAAAGCTCGAAATTGGCTATTTCGCGCAACATCAAGTCGACGCCCTCAATCCCAATAAATCCGCCTATGATCACGTCGTAGAGCTAATGCCCGAGGCCACAGAAGCGCAAAGGCGGGCCAGACTGGCCTCTTTTGGCCTTGGGTTTGAGAAATCAGAGACCAAAGCAGGAGATTTATCTGGTGGAGAAAAAGCGAGGCTGCTCTTTTCTTTGATTGGCTTTCACAATCCGCATTTATTGGTATTGGACGAACCGACGAACAATCTGGATATTGATAGCCGAGCAGAACTCATGCGCTCGCTCAATAATTACTCAGGGGCGGTATTGCTAATCTCTCATGACCGTTCATTACTAGAGATGGTCGTGGACCGTTTGTGGCTTGTCGATAAAGGTCGCGTCACCACCTATGAAGGCTCTTTAGAGGATTACCGCGCCCTACAATTAGAAAAAGAAAAGAAAACCTCTAAGTCTTCGGACGGTGATGGCGATATTAAAAAATTGGACAGAAAGCGCCGCGCAGAGGCCCGTGCTGAGATTGCTCCCTTGAAGAAAAAGGCCCAAGCCCTTGAAAATCAAATAGATAAAATTCAACGTAAAATTGTCGCCACAGATAAAGCGTTATCTATTGAAGATTTGTTTACCACGGACCCAGAAATGGCTATTCGACTCGCGCAAGATAGAGCATCTCTATCAAAGGATGTGGAACTCCTTGAGGGCAAATGGCTAACCGCGCTCGAAGCGTATGAGATAGCCAAAACGGAAATCGGGTTAGAAGATTCGTGAAATTCGCGGTCTTTAATCGGGCTATTTCCGCTTGTCCTAGAGTCGTTCCCCCATCCTAGACGCTGATCTTAGCGAAGTTTGTGAGACGATTTTAAAGGGATATTGAATGTTAAGTGAGGGACTTGGCAAAAAGCGTTTACTGAAAGAGGTCGAAGCTACCGATCTTATATCAGTCTTGAGCAAAGTTACGCAGCATTACGGAGCGCCGATAACGCCGCCCGTCCCCTCACCTCTTCGCCCTTATGCGCTTTTAAATACCAGCCTATATGAAGACAGCCTGCCACATTCACTCAGCTATTGGGCGACAGATCAATTCACGCGCTTAAAACAAGAATGCGGCATGGAAAATTGGTCCATTCAAATCCGCCCAATTCAAAGCCAAAACCAAAACTCCAACCTGCATAAAACCAGTTTCACACCCGTCAACAGGGCCACCGACAAAGCCACAGCCCTGCATAGTTTCTGGGTGGATAAATTCGGCCGGCCGGTCATACCCTATTCAGAAGCAGATTGCCGAAAGCCCGGCGCTTTTGCCGCCCATATGTTAATGCGCCTATCCGAAATTCGATTGATGGCGTTAAATTTGCCAGTCCAAATTGACCCTGCCAAAAAAGCCGCCCGTATATTAGCTACCGCCGCTTTTAGTGGTCAGGGCTTCACTCTGTTATCAGTGGCGGAACAATTGCCAAATATTTTAACAGAAGGCACAAAAAAACCGCTTTTATCTGTGAAAAAGTCTCAGGATATTTTGATATTCAGCACGTGCCTCGGATTATTGTGCCAAAGCCGTTCCCCTGAATATATCATTGCGAGTTATGGCTGTATTCTGCCTACTAGGCTGCGCAAACGTATCCGTCGGGCCTGTGCCCATTTGAAAGACTTCGAAGCCGAAATTTCGATCTTAAAATTATATCTGAATGAATCGCGGCGACGGTCGCACAGATTATCTGTTCATAAAAAAGCGGTCTAAGATTTTTGGCCTTCACACCAAAGTTTTCACCCAGCTCTTAGCCGCAGCTTATTTGCTGAACATAACCCTCTTCATCAAGCTCGATCGTCAACCGCGTGTCATCGTCAGGGCCAAGCTGCAAGCGGTCATCAACTGTTCGAATTGACGGCGCATAGAGAACTTGTTGCGGGAGATAGTCCCTGACTTCGATAAAGGGGGGCTCGGCATCCAGACCTTCGATTCGCGTGCCGTCAAAGTCCTCTAGAAAACCGGGCTTCAGAACCCGTTTGCGCCCGGGCAAACCGGCAATATATATCGCGCCTTCATTTTGCCCGACTAAGCCTTGATAAAGCTGGGACTGACAAAGATCCGTTCTTGGAATACGCGGCGTGGGTGTAGGGTTTAAATAGGCCGGACGAACATACTGTCCTTGCCCGGGTTGAGGCGTATATTGATAGGGATAGGCGTTATATCCTTGCCCAATATTGGGGCCGCCACGGCCCGCACAGGCGGATAAGGCTAAAATAGCACCGAAAGCTAGAAAGCCAGAATAAAAACAAGGTCGAATCATAATGACAATGTCGGCGCAAAGACTTTACACTGTATTAACCATAGTCCTGCGGAACTGTAGGTTTCGCGCTGTTCTTCTTGGCAAAGACTGTGTAAACGCCCTCCATGACGCCGAAATTTGAAAATTCAGGCCCGAAACCGTGGCAAGCCACGGCATTGACCTTGTTTCCTGACGCTTTTCCGGGCGTTTTAGGCGCTTCTATCATTGGAAGTGCTGAAAAAAGCTCGATTTGGCAGTTAGAGACTGTGGACATTCGAAAATTTTCCACTAATAGACACCGCACTGTCGATGACACCCCTGCGGGTGGCGGCCCCGGCATGGTTTTAAAACCAGATGTGGCGGATGCAGCAATCAACAGTGTGGCCCGAAATGGCCGACCGCTTATATATTTGACCCCCCGGGGCAAGCCATTGACGCAAGAGCGCGTTAGGGAGCTTTCCTCTGGCCCGGGTCTTATTGTGTTTTGCGGACGGTTTGAAGGGCTCGACCAACGGGTAATCGAAGCCCACCAAATGGAAGAGATTTCCATCGGTGACTTTGTTTTGGCTGGTGGTGAGGTTGCGGCGCAAGCCATGATCGAAGCGTGTGTTCGATTGCTTCCCGGTGTTCTGGGCAAGCTGGAAAGCACAGAAGATGAGAGTTTTGAAACGGGTTTGCTAGAGTACCCTCTCTATACCAAACCTCGTGAGTGGAATGACCGGGCAATCCCGGAGGTGTTGTTAAGCGGCGATCACGGTAAGATCGCAGAATGGCGGCATCAAAAACAGATAGAGATTACAAAGGCACGTCGACCCGATTTATGGGAAGCGTACCAAAAAGGAGACGATCATGAACGTGATTGAAAAACTAAATAAAGCCGAAACAGAACGCCTTTTGGCTGACGGCAAAGTTATCCCTGATTTTTCTGCCGGTGATACATTGGTTGTTCAGGTTCGTATTACCGAAGGTACGCGCACACGTTTGCAAGCCTTTGAAGGTGTTTGTATTGCCCGTTCTGGCGCTGGTATTGACGAGAGCTTCACAGTTCGCAAAATCAGCTATGGTGAAGGCGTAGAGCGCGTATTCCCACTTTATTCTCCGCTTGTCGAAGAAATCGAAGTCAAACGTCGTGGCCGCGTGCGTCGCGCCAAGCTTTACTTCCTACGTGAGCGTCGTGGTAAATCAGCCCGTATTAAAGAGCGGACGACAGGTCGCGGCATGTCAAAAGGCCGCGCTGTTAAATAAGCGTTTCGCAAAATTGAATTTCAAAACCGCCCTTACCCAAGGGCGGTTTTTTTATAGCCGAATATTGTTATTTTCCTATCGCCCTTTAAAGTTCTTCTTAAAATCGGGGCGTTATGAAAAAGAAAGTCACATTCATATTAAGACTAACCGCCGCTATCGTAACGATAAGCGCCATTTTGATATTCTCCCCGTGGCAAGAGGCCCTGTATTCTCTCTCCCCTCTTCCCGCAACGGTTCAAGAACAAGTAGACGATGCCGTTGACCAAGGCATAGACGGTATCATCGTTTATATTCAAAAAGCCGAAAATGCCCCAGAGCTTTATGCCAGTGGCTGGCATGATAGAGAGGCTCTGCGCCCCGCATCTCCCAATGCTTTGTTTAAAATCGCCAGTATTGGTAAATTATATAAAGCCTCGGCCACGGCGAAACTCGTCGCAAGCGGTGAGTTAGCACTTGATGAGACCCTCGCCCATTACTTACCTGATTTAGCGGCGCGTATTGCCTATGCCGATGAAATCACCTTGCGCATGCTTGTGCAGCACCGTAGCGGCATTCCCAATTTTACCGATCACAAAGATTTTGATTGGGCTACGCAGTCTCTTGATGCCTTAGACATGGTCTTGGATTCCCCCGCGGATTTCAAACCTGATAGTGACTATCGCTATTCCAATACGAACTATCTTTTATTGGGCAAGATAATGGACAGCGTTTTGGGCTATGACCACACGCAGTATATTCAAGCTCAAATATTAGACCCGCTAAACCTCACTCAGACATTTTTCTCAGTCAATGATGTGGATTTAGACCGCCTCATGAGTGGATACCACATTGGGCATGAGACAGATTTCAAAACGCTTGAACAAGGCTATGTAGCAACAGCGCAAGATGTCGGTATTTTCCTTAGGGCGCTGAATGATGGCACTCTTTTCACGGATACAGAACAGGCCCTTTATTCATCTTTATATGAATATGAACATACGGGTTGGGTACTGGGCCATTCCAGCCGCGCTCACTATTTTAAAGACATCGACACTGTCGTCATCCAATTCGTAAATACAACAGGCGATGACACGATAATTCTGACCAAAATCATCTATGACAGAATCATCAAAATATTGAAAAAGCGCAGCTAATATTTCCCACTAGTCTGCCGTGATTATTCCTGTAAATTACCTCTGACTTTAGACTCAAACGCGATATGCAGAGACGATGATGACCCACACTTTCAAAACTATAAGCCGAACTCTTATGGGCTGCGTTGCTTTATGCATACTGCCTACAATGACCACTGGCTGCGCAACGGCGGCCTATAACATCCAAGAACGCTTTGGGATTGAAAAACGTGACATTCTGGTCGACCGCGTTGCCTCTGCCGCAGAATCACAAGCCGATGCCAAAGAAGAATTTGTCGATGCTCTGACAGCCTTTCGCGCTATCGTCGCTGTTGATGGCGGCGCGTTGGAAGACGCCTATGATGATATGAGCAAAGCCTATGACCGCGCGGATTCACAAGCGGATAAAGCCCGCTCCCGCGTCGAAGCCGTTAAAAAGGTGGCCCGCGACCTCTTCAAAGAATGGGAAAGTGAGCTTGGCCAATATAGCGACGCTGGATTACGGCGAGCGTCAGAGCAGCAATTGCGTGATACACAAGACCGCTATGAAATCCTTGCAGATAAAATGGATGCCGCCACCGCTTCGATGGACCCTGTTCTGTCTGTCTTCAAGGATCGTGTCTTATATTTAAAACATAATTTAAACGCCCGCGCGATATCCGCTATTGATACAGAAACGGCAACCCTAGAATCTGATGTCGCCCGCCTTATTGCGGATATGGAACAATCTATTTCAGCGGCTGATGCCTTTATCCAAGAGATGAATGGTTAAAGACTGCATCGCGACGACAGTGCGACATAATGGGGCTAGCCAAAACGGCTGAACATCCCTAAATCCGCAGGCGTGTTTGCAGCCCGTTTACATATGTTTTTCAGAGCCTTTATTGCCCTGTTGACCTTAGTGCCTATGGCCATGCCATGGGCTGCGGCGGCAAGCGAGGAAGACCTCTCTCGATTTTTATGCAACCCATCAGGCCAAACACAAACCGTTAAAGCTGATGAAAAACTAGTCGAGTTCCTGACGGCAATTGGTGAAATCGATAAGGATAAAACCGACCGTCAAATTGAACATTGTTCCAATTGTATTCTGCTAAATTCAGGACTGCCAAACGGCCCTTCATATTATAGCGAGACCACACGGTTTCCAGACACAGTTCGCCATTGGCCCATCAATAATGTGGGACTTATTTATGACGCCACAGGCCCGCCCCTTGGTGGACGTGCCCCGCCTATTTTTCTCTAATTCATATTCTCGCCTCACGGCCCAATTTGCCTTGGTCTCATATCTCTGAGCTTTGGCTCCTTTTGAATTACTGAAAGTCTTTAAAATGAAAAAATTATCCCTTCTCTTGGGCGCAGCTTGTCTGTTGTCTACACCCTTTGCTGTTTCTGCCCATGAAATGGACAGCACAGCCCCCCACGCAATGGATCACGCGCCGATTGGTGTGATGGCCGATCATCGCCATAAAAAAGGCGAGTTCATGGTGTCTTATCGATATATGACCATGGATATGGACGGCAATCGAGACGGCACAAATAGCCTCTCGTCAGAAACAATTGCGACCACTATCGCCAACCCATTCTTTGGACAACCCATGCAGCCACCAACGCTGCGCGTTGTACCGGAAAACATGAAGATGGACATGCATATGGTAGGCGCCATGTATGGCCTGTCTGACCGTATCACTTTGATGGGCATGACGTCATATCTAAAAAATGATATGGACCACACCACATTCCAAGGGGGTATGGGCACCAATGTTCTGGGCGAGTTTACAACCAAATCAAAAGGTTTTGGTGACAGCACGATTGGCGCAATAATCGGTCTGGATGATGGCTCAAAAACGTCACGTCAAATAAACCTTAATCTGGGTCTTAGCCTTCCAACAGGGTCAATTGAGGAAACAGATGATATTTTGACACCGATGGGCATGACGCCAACTGTACGCCTGCCTTATCCAATGCAGTTGGGGACAGGCACTTATGACCTTAAATCCAATGTCACCTATTTTGACCGTTCTGGTAAAGTTGGTTGGGGCGGACAGACCTCGCTACGCTTACCGCTTGGCAAAAATGACGAAGGTTACCGTAAAGGCAATCAATTACAGGGTACGGCCTGGGTCTCTTATGAACCGGCATATTGGTTATCCTTTTCTGGCCGTATCAAAGCGACGGCGCAGCGCGCTATCTCGGGGCAAGACTCGGCGATTGTCGCACCCGTGCAAACAGCCGACCCATTTAATCATGGCGGGGAACAGGTAGAGGCTCTCTTCGGCGTTAATCTGGCTGGGCAGACTGGAGCGCTTCGCGGACATCGTCTTGCCCTCGAAGTCGGCCTACCCGTTTACCGCAATCTCAATGGCCCGCAATTAGAGACAGATAGCACGGTCACTTTGGGATGGCAGAAAGCGTTTTAAGCTTGGCGATTTCAATAAAAAACCCGGCCTGTTAAGGCCGGGTTTCGGAGGAAAGTGGTTTTTCAAAGACCGCGTTTATGCGGCTTTATGAGAAATATGACGGTCATGGCGACCCTCTTTGATTTCCTCAATGATTTTGGCGTTAAAGGCCTTCAAATCATTTGGCGAACGGCTGGTAATAATACCATTATCGACCGCGACTTCTTTATCGACGTAATTTGCACCTGCATTGACTAAGTCATCTTTGATCGTTGGATAGCTCGTCATTTCACGGCCTTTCACAAGGTCTGAACTGATAAGCACCCAAGGGCCATGACAAATTGAGGCAATAATTTTACCGTCTTCGGCGAATTCTCGAACCAGAGATTTCACTTCATTATTCACACGTAGCGTATCTGGGTTGGCAAGACCGCCCGGAATGACAAGCGCATTATAATCTTTGGCGCTCACATCTTTTACCAACATATCTGGCTTGATTTTGCGGCTATCGCTTTCACCAGCTGAAATCTCATCAAGCTCTAGGGAAGCAAGCTCTACCGTTGCTCCGGCCTCCATAAGCGCTTCTCTAGGTGAAAAGAGTTCATCCTCTTGAAATCCATTGGTCGCAAGAAACAGGACTTTTGATTTATTTAACTCAGTCATAATTGTCTCCAAAATAGTCTGGAAACCGCGGACATATCCGAATGATATATCTATTCACTTCGCGATGCTGCATCATTGCAGCGTCTTACCCCATCAATGGCTGGGCGCGCGCATCGTTCCTCGCCTTACAACAACTTAATGCGAAAATATCCGTCACGAGTATGTATCTGAGGTTTACGCTCGAGAGCCGAGCTTGCCCTATTGCTAACTTCTTGGACTAACCTCTGGGATAAGGCGTCCCAAAGCGAGCAGCGTAATATTTGCCAATATCACGGGCATTATTGATAAAGCGCTGTCCGCTCTTATGCATAATGCCGCAGTTATCAAAGCTCGGACTGTCTTCGTGTAAAACCAAGGTCGGACAGTTCTGGTTTTTATCGCCCAACAAAGCCACAAGATCAGCGCGTGGTTTCTCAATGGGTTGATAGTCGATAGACAGGCTTTCTTTGATAGCGGGGAAGTAACTCAGCAATCCCCAAACTTCCGCACATTCAGGGCAATATTCGCGGCGGTTATTATCCAAAAATCCTGGTGGCAAGAGAAAGAGAGTGTCGTGCATGGAATATCCTAAACAGGCAAAGAATAAGCCCATCAGTTACGAGGCTCTTTGCGTGCTGGCAAGAGCCCCCCGCAATCTTTGACGGTTTGACGCCCCTGTTCACTGTCAATTTTTGTCGTAATTTGGCAGCCCTTATTCACACCATGCAGGGAGTCCCAAAGCCCGCCGTCCATACCAATATTCGTAAAAGGGATGTAGATACCGTTTTCCCCCGCAATCGGAATACTAAGTTTCTCCCTTATCTCCCGCTCACTCATCCCATAAAAATCCGCCGAGAGACCTGTATGAGCAAATTTTGGTGTCCAGACCTTTTCCGTTTCCGTTAATCGATACGCCGCAAATACCTCTTTGCGCATATTTCGACAGGCTTCGGAGAGCGACCGAATACAGCCTATATCGGCTTCTATCCCTTTTTCTTCGCTCCAGCGCTTTACATTCTGCTCAGACAAAGGCGGTTGAAGCGCCCACCGCGAAGGTGGGGCGGTGGTTTCAGAAGGGGAAACAAGAACATTACGAGAGGGGGTTGCCCCTTCATTTAATCGCGTATCAGAACGCGCCTCTGTTTCTGGTGAAATTTCAGAAGCTCTATTTTGTAAGGGTCTATTCTGAGGTTCACTATTTAAAGGAACGTCAATGGCTTCATCTTCGTCCCTCTGTT
Source organism: Litorimonas taeanensis (assembly GCF_003634015.1). NCBI lineage: Bacteria > Pseudomonadati > Pseudomonadota > Alphaproteobacteria > Maricaulales > Robiginitomaculaceae > Litorimonas > Litorimonas taeanensis. The sequence continues at coordinate 261,247 of NZ_RBII01000001.1, read as the reverse complement.
CAGTTCGGCGGTCACGCGGTGGTTCTGCGCGAGGCAGAGAGGTTGGGTTTGCAATTTCCAAGTCAATGGATTTGTCCGTTTTTTCAGGCTGGGGCGATAAGGTGACGAGATCGACAGTGAGAAATGATAACTCTGGAACGCGCTGTAATTGCCTTGAGGACAAAAATAAAATCAGAGCCAAAGTCCCATGCAAAAGAAGCGATATTGCCAATGACAGATATTGCGTCTTTTCAATTCTGGTTTTCAGCCATCCTGCCATGCAGTATTTGCAAACTTTAAGGCATGTTTATCAAATGACAATTTTGATAGCTGTCGGCTTTGTAATGCCCCGTTAAATAAGTCTAAAAATAAACCTCTAAAACTTTATTTAGTCTCCGCTTCACCAGAGCCGTCAGTTTCTGCAATTCGTAATGCGCGAGAACGGCGCGGTAAATATCTTCACGGCCCATAAACTCGTCTTTGGTTCTAAGCTCAAGGACAAGAGCGGCCAGTTCGCGCATAGGAATTTCTGCAAAGCCGCGACTTCCCAGCGTGCGAAGCCGCACCGGCTCTTGGTCTGGCAATCGTACGATCCAGCAGACGCTATCCTCTGGCCCGTCGACTTCGCTATCATCCTCGCGTTCGATAATAACTTGCCCCGCTTTCTCGCCTTCCAGCAAGGCCCGTTCAAATTTCTTACGCACAGGCGCGGCTATCTTCAAAAGGCCGCTCGCCTTGGCATAGGTTTGGAACAGCGCCAAAGCCTGTATCGGGGCCTCATAATGCAGGATTTCCGTTAGGCCATGCATATATTGCACTTGGCTCGCCGAACGCGGATCCGCTGTTTTCCGCGTTGGCCAAGGGGTGAAGTCTTCAGTCATTTTTACTCTTTAAGATAAGGGGATAGTTTTTCTATCATAAATTTAGGCGCCCGTTTGGGGCGGCCGTCTGGCGTGATACAGGCGGCTTCGGACACTGCCGTCACCAAGAGTTCGTCTCCGCGATAACAGGATTGACTCACCCAAAGGCGCGCGCCTTTCATTTTATCATAGGTCGTAACCAATGTTAGGTGGTCATCAACACGCGCAGGTTTTTTATAATCGAGCTCTATTTTGCGAATGGCAAAAGCGAGCGGGTCTTCGGCGTCCCATAAATCAGCATGGTTAAACCCGACGAGGCGGAAATAACTGCTCCGCGCCCGTTCAAAGAACCGTAAATAATTGGCGTAGTAAACAATGCCCGTGAAATCCGTGTCTTCATAAAACACACGAAGCGGGTAATGATGTTCCCGCCCCTCAAACCATCCCATTGTCGGTGTCTTATCGCTCATCTTCACCCCCTTCAAACAATGTCGGCGCGAGGGGTTGGGCGGGCGCGTTGAGGCCCAAATGCGCAAAGGCCCTTGGCGTGGCGACGCGGCCTCTGGGCGTGCGCTGTAAAAACCCTTGCTGAATAAGGTAGGGCTCAATCACATCTTCAAGGGCATCTCTTGCCTCTGACAAGGCGGCCGCCAATGTATCCGCGCCTACTGGGCCGCCGCCAAACATTTCCGTCAGTGCATGGAGATAGCGCATATCTTGCTTATCCAACCCAATATCATCCACGCCCAAACGGCGCAGGGCTTGGTCAGCGGCAGGCGCATCGATTATAGCGTGGCCTTCATGTTCGGCCAAATCACGTACACGCCTTAAGAGGCGCCCCGCAACGCGCGGCGTTCCTCTGGCGCGTCCCGCAATCTCGCGGGCCCCTTCGGGCGTCATCTCTAGGCCGAGCTTTCGCGCTGCGCGGGACACAATAGACGTCAAATCATCCGTGTCGTAAAATTCAAGCCGAACGGGAATACCAAAACGATCGCGAAGTGGCGTCGCCAATAATCCTGCCCGCGTCGTCGCCCCGATTAAGGTAAAAGGCGCAAGATCAATTTTTATGCTCCGCGCGGCGGGGCCATCGCCAATTATCAAATCCAGTTCAAAATCCTCCATCGCAGGATAAAGGACTTCTTCGACGACGGGGTTTAAGCGATGAATTTCGTCAATAAATAACACATCCCGCGGCTCTAAATTCGTCAGCAGCGCCGCCAAATCCCCAGCCTTTGAAATTACAGGGCCAGAGGTCGCACGAAAGTTCACGCCAAGTTCCCTTGCTACAATTTGCGATAGCGTGGTTTTACCCAAACCCGGCGGGCCAGAGAGCAAAAGATGATCGAGGGGTTCCTCACGCCGACGTGCCGCTTCGACATAGACCTGCAAATTCGCAATGGCAGATTTCTGCCCGACAAAATCGCTAAAGGATAAAGGTCGCAGGGCACGGTCACGCCCATCACCCACTTGGCCTTCGGCGCTTATGATGCGCTCTTCACTCACTTACTCAGTTCCTTAAGCGCGGTCTTAATCAATAAATCTAAATCAGGGTCGTCGGCAAATGTTTGATAGGCTTGCGCGACGGCTTTCAGGGCTTCGCTCTGCCCAATGCCCAAATTGACCAAAGCGCTGACCGCATCATTACGCAGACGCATATCGGATAAGCCTTCATTGCGGCTGGCCTCTGACGTGATATCGCTGCTCGGCGCCGTAAAGGCAGGCTGAAACCCGCGTCCCACGGGCGGAGCTTTACCAGAAAGCTCTGTCGCGATACGCGTGGCCAATTTTGGCCCAACACCTGACGCTCGCGCAAAAGCGGTTTTATCTTCAAGAGAGGCCGCCGATAAAACCTCTCCGGGCGAGAGAATATCCAAAATAGCCAGCGCAGCCTTCGGGCCAACGCCTTGCACTGATTGCAAACGCACAAACCAGGCGCGCTCTTCCTCTGAATGAAAACCATATAAAGTGATTGATTGCTCGCGCACATGTGTTTCTACATGAAGGCGTATAGGCTCGCCTTCGGCCATATTCGCCAAAGTGCGTGACCCGCATTGCAGTAAATATCCAACGCCGCCGCAATCCACGATGGCTTCGCCCGTCCCTGCCATAAGGCAGACCCCTGAGACCATCCCAATCATCCGCTTATGTCCAATTCATGATTCTGATTATTCTTCATCAATACAGCTTTAGAGCTTGAAGCCATAAAGGCAAATACAGCTTTATCCACATTCTTAAACCTTGCCTTATTTTGGCCATATGCATTGTAATAATCTCGCAAGATTTTAATATTTAGGAAAAAGAAATCACGCGCTTGACGCTTTACTCTAAAGGGGAAATCTAAATGACGACACCAAACCGCCTATCTAGCCTCTCAAAAATATTGGCTTCTGGTTCCATTTTGGCGCTCTCAACCGTTCTTACAGCCTGTGGTGGAGGCGGAAGTTCCTCTTCACCAAGCTCTCCGCCGCCGCCCCCGCCGCCTGTAAACTCTGCCCCCCGCTTAACGGGCAATATATCCCCAAACTTTGCTGAAAATACGACCGTTTCTTTTACCCTGAATGTGGAAGATGATGATGGTGATGATGTCACCGTAACAATTGGAAATTCAAATGACGGTCAGTTTTTCACCCTCAACACAGAAACGGGCGAGATTCGCAGCACACAAACCTTTAATTTTGAAATTCCAGAAGATGTCGATGGAAATAATGTCTATGAGCAAACCGTCACTTTAAATGACGGCACCGTTTCGGTCACGCGCACCGTAAGGGTCACAATCACCGATGTCGATGAAGCCCCTACATGTAATCAGGTGATGGCCGCCAATATCGATGAGAATCAAACAGGCGTTCTAGGGACAATTTCAGGGACAGACCCTGATGCTGGCGATGATGATGACGCTGTTGTCGAAAACTTTATGGTCAGTGACGACCGCCTAAATGGATTGGTTTCTGTTTCTAGCACAACAGGCCAAGTCACTTTGGACACAGCGCTTGATGCAGAGGCCTATGAAGCAGACTTTACCTTTACTATTTCGGCAGATTACCGAACAAGCTCTCTTTTCGACACCTGTTCTTTTGACGTTTCCCTAAACGATCTGCCCACACGTGTGACCTCTGGCCTGAAATTTGATGAAAATTTACGCAATGCTCAAAAGCTTAATGATTTAAACGCGGGCGGCACAGGTGAATTTTGGGTTGCAGACGCAACTGATAATACAGGCACGACGCCGGCCTCTGGCACTCTTGTTTTTGGCGAAACTCTCCTTGGCGCTTTGGCCGCTACGGGCGCAGGTGAATTTGATTATGACACGCTAACCACAGCAGATCGTATCGAGATAACAGCGCCTTTCCAAACAGGGGCACAAAACGCGACCACGCTGACCGTGAAATCCATGTCTGACATTGATGGCGACGGTATTGGTGATTTACTTATTGCGGGCAATCAATTGCCAAATGATGGGCTGGCCGCCACTCGCCGCCCTTGGGCCTATATCGTATTTGCAAAGACAATTGCGGATAATGTATCTGGCGCGATTGATCTTTCGACACTTTCAAATGCCGAAGCTCTGTCCTTGACGGGCCCTGTTGATATGAATGGCAGTTTAGGTGATTTCGAAGTCGCAAATCTTGACGGCGTCGCTGGGGATGAACTTATCATCTCTGCACCGGGCACGATGACAGGATTCGCGGGTGCAGAGGGGCGCCTCTATATCGTTGACGGCGCTGAAATCATCGCGGCCAATGGTAATCTAGACTTTGACCTCGCGGCCTCCACAAAACAATTTGATAGTCCCTTCACATTAGACCCTGAATATGCGGTTTCAAATATTGATGTCATTGGTGATTTATCAGGCGATGGAAATCCAGAGCTTTTGGGCTTTGGAACTCAAACCGCTGTTCTCTACCCAAGCGAAAATATTCTTGCGAATAATTCCGGCACAGTCGAAGATTTAAATCCGCTACTCTTGGAATTAGAGGGCGAACGTCCACAGAGCTACGCTCAGGCCGATGTTGACGGAGACGCTGTCGCCGACTTGTTGCTGACGCGCGGTACAGGCGCCGCAGGTCGCCAAGCGTCTGTTGTTTTCGCGGATGCGCTTTCCCCTATTATCAATAGTGATAGTCAATTAACGCTCAGCGCAGCCAATTTTAACACAGGTGACTATCTCGACCTTTCTTCAAGCGGGACGGGTGAAAATCCAGACCCCATTCGCATTGGCGGTGTGGGCGATCTTGACGGCGACGGCAAAGAAGAAGTGGCCTTCAGCGTCAGGCTTGATACCGATCAAGCTGAACAAGGTACAATTTATATCTTGCGAGGTTCAGCCCTAAGCGATCAGTCCATCTTTAATGTGGCCGTAGATGATTTTACGGCGGCCAAAGGGACGCGCCTACGTGCTGTGCCTTTCCTTTTCCAATCTGTGTCGACCAAGCTCACTCTCACACCTGACATAGATGGCGATGGCTTGGATGATTTTTATCTGACGTCGAATAAGTATCTTCAGAAGGACCCCGAAGGGCTTGGCCTTTTGTTAAAGTCGAGCGATGTGTCTGCCGCCCTTAATGGCAATGAAACGGATGTTGACCTCGAAGCTTTGTTCTTTAACGAAACGCCAGAATAAGGTGCGGCGGCGCAATGCGCCGACGTCGTGATGCCCTAACGTAATGGCCGGCGCATATTTGCATGCGTAACGGCAATAGCGAGGGCATCGGCGGCATCGCCCACCTTTACTTTTGCACCCGGCAAAAGGATATTCATCATATGCGCGACTTGGGCCTTATCCGCGGCCCCTGTCCCGACGACGGATTTTTTCACAAGACGCGCCGCATATTCACCTATAATCAAGCCATGCGTACTGGCCGCCAAAATACAGGCGGCCCGAGCTTGGCCGAGCTTTAGAGCGCTCATGGCGTTATCTTTCATAAAGGCTTCCTCTACGCCGGCCTCTATTGGTGAATGTGTTATAATTACATCAACAATGTCGTTAAAAAGATAGGTCAGCCGACTCGCGAGAGGCTCTTTCGTGGGCGGCTTTATCACGCCATGCGCGACATGCTGCATCTTATTGCCCGTCACATCAATCACGCCCCAACCACAAGCCACAAGAGACGGATCTAATCCTAATATTCGGCGCGTTTGCATTATCGGGCAATAGAATCAAACAACGGGCGTGCCAAGACTACAAATATTATGACTACAAATATTATGACTACAACTATTATACCTACAAATAAGTCGTGTTTAGGAGCTAGCGTGCCCCTTCGTAACGTGACTTGATTTAAAACGGCAAAATAAAGGGCAAAATTACAACGACTGGTCCGCTTTCCGCCACATTACGAAAACATTGCCTTGAAATTTCCTTATCACTGGCAAACCCGCGCCGCACTGTCTGTCTATGCCTACATCATCGACAACAGCATGGCTTGGAGGGCCTTATGAGAACATTTTTAAAAACCGCCGCTATCACAGCGTTTATCACGGGCTTTGCCAATACGGCCTTTGCCCTCACCACAACAGAGGCGCTTGAGACAACGGGCGTGCGTTTTGAGACCTTAGAAAAAGAGGCGGCTCTGGCCTCAGAGCATTACCTGCCTCGGACTTCAAAAATAGGTATCGCACGTTTGGATGGCGGGCGGCTTATCCCCACGCCTTTCGGCGAAGAGTTTGATTGGGAATTGTTAAGCCGTCGAACCACGGCCAATATATCAATCCTCAGCGCGGGGGACTATCTTAAATATATTCCAGAAATTCCATTTAACGGCGTGGATACAGATAATAAGATTGACGAGGTCAGACTAACCGCGGCCAATGAAGGCTATAGCCATGTCTTAATCTATGGGGTCGGATCTGACGCGCATCTCTCTAGCTTTGGCGGCAAAGCTTTGATTGAAACGGGACTTATAGTGGATGAGGACTGTCAAAGCTGGACCCAGGCGAAGGCCAAAGCGCTGTTAGTCAACGCGCATACCGGCGAAGTGCTCGGCGCAGCTAAGGCAGATAACATCACCTATAATATTGGTGAATTGGCCGATGATGTAGAGCGCCTCTTAAAAGAGCTTAGCCAATAGAAACCTCCTGCCCCTCCCCGCTTCTCTCCAACTTCTCCAAGGTCGGGGCGTGGGCGCAGCCGGCATCGTTCGCGATGCCGGTTTTAATCTATAGATTGAAACCTTAAAATTACACCGCTTTGCTGTCATAAAAAAGTCTTCAACATGACAACAAACCTTCAACACGAAGACACACAGTTGTAACAATTCTGCGCGAGAGGCGCTCCAATTATTAATTGGAGTCCATAATGTCCCTCTCTAAAACCTTTCTAACCCGCATTTCTGCGACCACATCCCTTGCCGCATTAACAATTGCACTGGCTTCGCCGGCATCAGCTCAGTTCGTCTCAGGCACGGTCACTGACGTCACAGGCCAAGCCCCATTGCAAGGCGTGACCATCACGGTTGATGATTTAAATCGCTCTGTTGCGACGGACCGCTATGGTAACTACCGCATCAACAACTTGCCAGAAGGTGACTACACAATCTCTGCCTCTTATCTCGGAACGGATACAGTGCGGAACACCATCACTGTCCCAGCGGCAGGCGCAACGCTCGATATTACGCTGGGTGACAATGTAGCGTATCAAGACAATATCATCGTTGTCGGTACGCGCGCGGCACAGGCCAGTGCCTTGAACCAACAACGCAATGCTGACTCTATTAAAACGATCATCGACTCGGATGGTCTGGGTGATTTCTCTGACACAACAGTGGCCGACTCACTCTCTCGCGCGGTTGGCTTATCAGTCGCAACTGACCAAGGCGAAGGCCGTTACGTGTCTATTCGCGGTATTAATTCAGACTTGATTTCATCTTCTATCAATGGTGTCCGCACACCGTCTCCCGAAGATCGCCGCGGCGTTTTATTAGACGGCGTCCCCTCTGACCTCTTGGACGGCATCGAAATTCAAAAATCATTGACCCCTGACGTTGACGCAGACAGCCTAGGCGGCGTTATCAACCTCAAAACAATTTCTGCCTTTGATCGCTCTGGCCAATTCATCCGTGCCAAAGTCGAAGGCCAATATAACGAGATAACAGAAAAGGTTTCTCCAAAAGGGACAATCACTTATTCTAACACTTTCAACGATACATTTGGCGTTGCGCTTTCTGCGAACTATCAAGACCTTGCCATTGAATCGCATAACAATGAAATTGGCGAATGGGGTCTGAATGAAGACTTTAACGTCATTGTTCCAAATGATGATTACGAACAGCGTTTTTATGACCTAACACGCGAACGTATTGGCCTTGTCGCAAACTTTGACTGGCGCGTTAGCGATAATACTGACCTCTATGTCCGCACACTTTTCAACCAATATACGGATGATGAAATTCGTAACAAATTTGAATTCCGAGAATTTGACGAAGAAGTTATCGCAGCAGACGCCAATAGCGTCACTATTCGCCGCGGAGAAGTCGATGCCGAAGCGCGTAAACGTAAAGAAGTACGTGAAATTCAAACGTATTCTGTCGGCGGTGAAACGCAGCTAGACTTATGGAATTTTGATTACCAAGCCTCATATGCCTATGCCCAAGAAGATGATTCAGACAATCATGATGTCGCTTTCCGTTCAACACCAGAGCAACGTGATGATGTCGTCGGGTCTATCACTCTTGATTTTTCAAACCCTGAACAACCTGTTGTTTCGGGCCAAGCTCTGAGTTTCCTTCAAACAGCCTCTAATTATGAAATGGACGCCTTCGAAGTTGAAAACACTATTAATGAAGATACAGAATATGCGTTCCAGTTTAATGTCGCACGTGACAGCCTAGTTGGTAATACACCAATCGTCTTTAAAGCCGGTGCAAAATATCGTGACCGTGAAAAAGTCAGAGATCAAAACCTCGACTTTTATGAGCGTGATGATGTGAACTTAGCTGATTTTATTTCTAGCGATTCTGAAATCACAAACTGGCGCCTTGGAAACCGTATGTTCTCTTGGCCAGATCCAAATCTGACCGAAGCGCTACGCGGTTCATTTTCGGCCGATGAACGTGATGATGATGAGAGCCTATTAGAATCAACTATAGGTGACTTCACCATCGATGAGAGCATTCTTGCTGGTTACGGTATGGGTACCGTTGACCTTGGCGACACAACAATCATCGCGGGTGTCCGGGTCGAGCAAACCAAAGTAGACCTGCAGGGCTTTTTCTTTGAGGAAGACAGCGGAAACATCACAGAACGTAACATTGAAAATGATTACACAGATGTTCTGCCAAGTGTGAACATCAAGCATAGCTTCTCTGAAAACCTCATTGGCCGTGCGGCTTATTATGCCGCCATTGTTCGCCCTGGATTTGGCGAAATGGCCCCAAGCGCAGCTTTGAATGATGACCGCGACGAAATTCAACTCGGCAACACAAACCTAAAGCCATATAGTGCAAATAACTTCGACTTGGCCTTAGAATTCTACCCCACTAGCCTTTCAGTTATTTCTGTTGGCGCGTTCTATAAAGAAATCTCAGACGGCATCTTCGACGCTACATTTGATATTGATGACGTGCCAGACAGTGTTGACCTCAGCTTCCTTCCTGCGGCCACCCTCGCTAACCTGGAAGAAGTCAACACATTCATCAATGTAGACAAGAGTGAAATTTTAGGTGTTGAGTTTAATTACGTACAAAACCTTGGCGACATTTCCGAAGCGTTAGATGGTTTCCTTTTCTCTGGAAATTTAACTTTGACGGATAGTGAAGCGACATTGCCAGATGGCCGCGAAGTTCCATTCCTGAAGCAATCAAATTCTGTGTGGAACCTCGCCCTAGCCTATGAAAAAGGCCCAATTGATTTGCGCATTTCTGCCAACCATCGTGGTGACAATCTTGATGAGTTAACAGACGAGGATTTAGATCGTACGGTTGATGGCCGCACGACTATCGAAGCCTCTGCCAAATATAAAATCAATGACAACTTCCAGCTCTATCTCGAAGGTAAAAACCTGACAGACGCACCTGAATATTATTACTTTGGTGACGAGTCACGTTTGTCACAATATGATGAATTTGGCCGCTCCTTCATTTTTGGCGCGCGCTTCACATATTAAGAAAAGGATCAGAGATATGAAAAATCTTCTTCTCTTATCGGTCAGCGCAGGACTGCTTTCAGCCTGCGCCGTCACGCCGGCATATGTCGGGATTGCAACAGATTTGGCGCCATTTGAAGTTCAAGCCAAGTTTGAAACCCCCGTCATGGCCAGCGAAGGCGATTCCGCCGATGACCCTGCAATCTATATTGGTGATAATGGCAATGGCTTTATCGCTGCAACGGACAAGCAAGCGGGGTTATATATCTATAACCTCGATGGTACGCAGCGCGATTACATGCCTATTGGCACGATTAACAATGTCGATTTACGCAAAGGCTTTATGTATAAGGGCGCGCCGCATGTTTTGCTCGTCACCAGTAATGATGAAATCAATGCGATTCAGGTTGTTCTTTACAACCCAGCAACAGATAGATTCACTGAACCAAAAGACGGAAAACTCTCAACGGGGACGTTATCGCCTTATGGAATTTGCCTTGGAAAATCTGTGAATGATACGTTCCATATCGGATTGACGACCAAAGCTGGCATCTATGAACAGCATATCCTCTCGGCCACCAATGGCGAACTCAGCACGCGTAAAGTGCGCGAGTTTTCAACAGGCACCAAGACCGAAGGCTGCGCTTTTGATGATCGGACAAATTTGCTTTACATAGCCGAAGAAGCGGGCGGGCTTTACCGTTATCCTGCGTCTCCATCTGGTAAAGACGAAAAATTCGTCATGGCCCGCGCAGGTGATTACGGGACAATGGCTGACCTCGAAGGCGTCACAGTTTACCAAGACGGCGCAGATGGCGGCTATGTCGTTATGTCTTCACAAGGCAATAACAGCTACGCCCTGTTCAGCCTACCGGATCATGAATTCGCAGGTCGTTTTTCTGTCACAGACGGCGCCGTTGATGGCACATCGACCACCGATGGCATCGACGTGACCTCGACTCCAACAGCGCAATTCCCCAAAGGTTTTCTGGTTGTCCAAGATGACATGGACGAAACGTCTCCATCTGAAGCGCGTAAAAAGCAAAACCTCAAAGTCATCGACTGGCGCGATATTGAGGCCGGTTTAAAATAAATCGGTTGCTTTCAACACAATCAAAAGCCGTCCTTCGGGGCGGCTTTTTTCATTGTCGTATAGTGATAGTCATTGTTGCCCTACCCTCAATGACGACGTACGGCTTAGGTAGTTGAGGTGAATGCATCTTATGGATTCCTCGGTTAAACCAAGGCATGACGAGGCAAGAAATGACGGGCGGAAGGAAGTGTTTCCGCGTGTTTATCTTTGTATACCCCCGTTAAACCTCGCTTTTCAAAAATCGCATCCCCGTTTCTCTATATCCTCTTAGTTTCAAACTTGTTCTTTTGCTCATGGACAGGAAGACGTCACCTTCTGGAGTATGAGACAGCGGGATTGAGCATCGCTTTTGACAGGGCGACTGTGCCGGGTCTTTTGGAGCGTGTGCATTACCACCGTTGCCTAGGTCGTTGTTTAGATTTCTAAACAACTAATTCGCAGGTGACGTACTGTGGGGTCGATACCACGGCCGCTTCATCAAAAACTGCTGCCGTGGGGTATGGCCTTACGAAACACTTATACATACGGTCTCCGGTAAGGAAACCGCCCCGCGGGCATGTCCACTTTATTGGATTTCTCTCATTGGCTCGGCCCCCGATGGCGAGTTGGAGAAAACGCTTGGGGCCTCATGATGATTTAACATCTTGATGATTTAACCGCTTGCACTTTACGTCGTCGAGACTATAAGGCGCGCTTCACCGGGTGCGGTCTGTTTGTTTACTGTTTGGCATGGGGTCAAACACGCAATCAGAGCCATCGTTAAGGGTCCGCCTTCACGGAATTGCTTAGCGCCGCGTCCAAAACATTGAAGGACTATTATGTCTCTGTACGAGCACGTGGTTATCTCACGTCCGGACATCTCTTCGGGTCAAGTCGAAGAATTTGTTCAAAACCTCGCCAAAAAAATCGAAAATGCCGGCGGCACTGTTGAAGGTGCTGAATATTGGGGTCTTCGCAATTTGGCTTACCGCATGAATAAAAACCGTAAGGCACATTATTCACTGCTTAAAGTAAACGCACATTCTGATGTTGTTCACGAAATTGAACGTCAACACCGCATCAACGAAGATGTTTTGCGTTATATGTCTATCCGTGTCGAAGAATTCTCTGATGAGCCTTCTCCGATCATGAAAAAACGCGAAGAGCGCAAGCGCCGCTCACGGGAGGACTAGATCATGGCGAAAGACCAAATCAAAATCGAAAACCTACCGAGCCGCACGAGCTTCCGCCGTCGCCGCAAAGTATGTCCATTTTCTGGCGATAACGGCCTGACAATCGATTATAAAGACCCAAAATTACTACAGCGCTATATGTCTGAAAAAGGCAAAATCGCGCCGTCACGCATCACTGCGGTTTCGGGTAAAAAGCAACGCGAATTGGCTCGCGCCATCAAGCGTGCACGTTTCTTGGGCCTATTGCCCTATGAAGTTAAGTAAGGAGAATACTCATGGAAGTCATTCTACTTGAACGTATTGAAAAGCTCGGCGCTATGGGTGACGTTGTCACTGTAAAGCCTGGTTATGGCCGTAACTTCTTATTGCCACAAGAAAAAGCTCTTCGCGCGACGAAAGCCAATTTGGCCCGTTTCGAAGCCGAGCGTGAATATCTTGAGCAACGCAATGAGGAAACAAAGCAGAAAGCCGCTGACGAAGGCAAAAGCCTTGAAGGTCAGAAAGTTGTCCTTATCCGCAAAGCGGGTGATACAGGCAATCTTTATGGTTCTGTTTCTGCACGCGACATCGCAGAAGAGCTTGCTGATAAAGGTGTAAAGCGCAACATGGTTGTCCTTGAAACACCTATCAAAACTCTCGGCGTGCATGACGTTACGCTTCGCCTTCACCCTGAAGTCTCTGTTGGCATCACTGTCAATGTGGCCCGTTCAGAAGACGAAGCTGAGCGCCAAGAAAAAGGCGAAGACGTTATTGCTCTTGAGCAAGAAGAAGCCAAAGCTGATGCGGCTGAAAGTGCTGCTGAACGCGCTGCAACTGCGGTTAACATGTTCGAAGGCGATGCGCCGGATGAATTTGTTGCCCCAGAAACAGACGCTGAACCTGCGACGGAAGATACGACTGAAGCGTAAAACGCCTCTTCTTAATTAAATTCGAACCCCGCCTTTAAGCGGGGTTTTTTTTATGGAAAATCCGTCCACGCCCGCGATTAACCTTTTATAAACATTATAACTTTGTAAATCTTTCAGTCTAAAGCTTAGAAGCCCAGTAAAGACTCTTTGTTACACATGCCTTGCCTAGGATAGGACTATAACAAAGGATACGAAATAATGAGTTTCATCTCAGCAATATTTGGTGGGGGTTCAACGCCGCCGCCATCGCCGCCTCCTCCCCCGCCGCCGCCGGCAAATGAGGAAACCGAACAAACCCAAAATGGTTCAGGCACAAATACGTCCTCTGAAACGGGGGAGAGTTCTCAAACGACTGAGACGGGTCAGACGACAGAAACCACCCAGACAGCCCCTGCACAAGAGACACAATCAGGCACAGAAACCCACTCCGGCCAAGCCTCTGCAGAGGACAGCGCGAATTCGGCCCCTGCTTCTGAAAGTTCGGAGCCCGTCTCAGAATCCGTTGTGCGTTTTGCGGCCTCGGATACGACACAAGCCTTTTCCGGAGAACTCGCTTTGGCCGCTGCAGAGCCGTCAACGACATCCGTACAGCTCGATATATCAGAAGCAGAGCTGCGTCAGAACGCTTCGTCTCCCACTGGGAGTTTGTTCAGCCCGTCATCAAACATTCTGTCTCTGTTCGAACCCATAGACTCAACCAGCCTTGTGCAAGCCATACCACAAGAAAGCGAAGTCTCCTCCGAATATACAGACATTGTGAAATCCTATTACTCGATTTCCAATCCAGATAACGAAATAGAGGCTATTCTAGAAGAATATTACTAAAGCCTCACAATAATATTGCTCCCAGCCAATATAACTTGCCCGCCTTATGGCGGGCCTTTTTTTTGAAACACCCATATCTCATGCCGAGTGATATTTAAATTTTTCATTGGATTTTATTACCAGCCGCCCTAATTGTCCTTAACATCATCGAGACATCGCATGATTTGGGGGAATTTATGAAACATGTAACGATAGCCATCGCCTTAACCGCCGCGACGCTTAGCGCCTGTGCCACGACCAAAACTACGCCTCCTGTGACCGTTACAGAGCCATCGGCTCCAGAAACTCCAAAATATGAAAAGCTCGTCTACGGCACACCCAAGCCCCTTGTTTGCGGTCATAGCCAGCCCGCAGAAGGTGACTTGAAAGATAGGCCCAATGCGCAGGTCATGTGGGAAAATTACCTCTATGACCGCCCAGAAGGCATTTGGGGCGAAATTGGTGGATATGTTGAAATCAATGGCAACCTTCCCTTCGATCAAGGACGCTGGACAAATGCTTGTACCGTGCGGCTTTCGCATATGCTCAATAAAGCAGGGCACAAAATCCCTCGTGAGCGTAAGAAAACAGTCAGTGGTGGCAATAAAGACCAATATTACTACCGCGTCACAGATATAGAGGCCTATCTAAAGAAGACTTATGGCGAGCCAGAAATTGCCATCACAGACGGCAGCGCGAATAGTTTTGATTTACCTGATAAAGCCGGCATTGTTTTGATGGATTTCCCGAACGGGTCTTACACGGGACATATCACAATTTGGAACGGCGCGGGGACTGTCGACGGCGCTGAAATTGGTGGTTACCGCGTTCTATTTTGGGAGCTACCTTGCTTCATCCCCGCTGAACGCAATGAGACGCCTATCGCTGCTTTAGAGCCTAATAATTCGGGTCTTATGCCTTAGCCCTTATTTTTCACCCTTATTCTTGGGGTAAGAAACGAAAGTGCCCATTAATATCTGTATTGAAAAGAAGGTCATCTTCGACGGGGCCCGCGCCGACATTATGAATAATAAGGGGCGTACCCCAGGCGGATTTTTTATCGGAAACAATCCCGATATGCGGTAATCGACCCCCTAAACGCCAACTCACAATATCTCCAGGCAAATAATCATCTGGATTTTTTGTGATAGGTACCGCCGCGCCTTGCCGTTTTAAGAAGACCTCTAAATTTGGTACACGGCGATGATCTATATTCTTATCCGCCCGCTTTAGTCCCCAACTTTGCGGGTAAGCACTGAAATTTGCTCGCATATCTTCATGTACGGCCTTTTGAAAGTCAAAGCCAAAAGCGTTTCGATATGTGCGGATAATCACATCTGTGCAAACGCCTGTATCTGCCGGAACATCTCCGAAGGGGTAGCTGAGTTTAACATAGGCCGGATCATATCTCACAGACGCCCGCGTGCGTTCACGTGCTGCATCCACCACAGCTTCTGATGTAAAAGCCACGGCAGACGGGGCCCAAAGGGTTGCCATTACCAAAATTAACAAAAAACGCATAACGCCCCTTATTTAATCGATTTTTGTTAACCAACCCATAAATACAGAAGAACTACATGTGCAATCCTTTTCATCAGCCCTTTTTCAACGGCCGATGGAAGAAACGTCTATTTCTTTTCGTTTTTCAATGACGCTGTGCCTGCACAATATGCCCCTCTATAAGGGTTTCTCCTAGCAATTTCATGGCTTCAACACGGTGAAGGCCTTCTTGTAAGACATATCTATCTTTGCCTAATCTTACATAAATCGGCCGTTGCAATCCATTTTCGAGAATATCTTCAGCTAGTGTTTCGACTTTTTCTAAATCCAAAGTCTTTTTCTTTGCGGCTGGAACATAAATCTTGTCCAGAGGTATATCTACAATGCGCATACAGGCCTTTTCCTTAGAAATTTGTCCCGAAGTTTGATAGTAAGTCACAACACTATAGACCGCCCAAGCGGAATGAGAACAAAATTATGACTGACTACGCTTTTCCGCCTGCCAAACCAGTGAGCCTCCCCATTTTAGGGCAAACGGAGCGTTTCCCTGTTCGACGTATATATTGCGTCGGTAAAAACTATTTAGATCATGTTTCTGAAATGGGCGGTGATGTAGAGGCCGCTAAATCAGGACGTAGCGAACCTGTTTTCTTTACGAAAGCCGCTGAAACTTTGGTCGAAAGCGGCGTGGACATCCCCTACCCGCCCAATACTGAAAACTTGCATCATGAAGTAGAACTTGTCGTGGCAATGGGACCTTCAGATGATGGGGATGTAGAAATTTTTGCCTATGGCGTAGGTATTGATATGACCCGCAGAGACTTACAGGCTTCGGCAAAGACGAAAGGCGGCCCATGGGATCGGGCTAAGAACTTCAGCCATTCGGCCCCCTGCTCTGAGCTAACCTTGGCAAAGGATGTCGACCTGACCAAGGCTCATATCGTATTACGCAAAAATGGGGATATCGTTCAACAAGCAGCTTTGTCCGACATGATTTGGAACATAGACGAGATTATTGCGCATTTGAAATCCGATATGGATCTAAAGGCGGGTGATTTAATCTATACTGGCACGCCTTCAGGCGTAGGGCCTGTCACACGCGGGGATGAGCTATCCGGCGGAGCTGAAGGGCTTGAGCGGATTACCGTTCGTTTCTTTTAACGCCCTTAGGCACTTATTTAAACAGCTCTGGTTTGATGTTATTTATCACACCCGACGCGCTATATACATTCGCATCATTGGACCCTGATTTTAGCAAGCGTATTTCAATATTATGCTCAACTTTGTTGCCGCTCAGGCTACGCCCTAAATCATTCAAACTAATACCGACCCCAACAGAAGTTCCGCGACCATAATACCCACGACCACTACTGACGCCTACGCTTGAGGAAACACCTGAACCTCTTCGTGTCATATCTGATGTATGCCCACCAAGTACTCGAAAATGAGAGTAACCCTCAGCCTGAGTAATTTCTGCGGCTCGCAATAACGCATAATCCTGTGCTTCTACATCGGATCGGCCAATATAATTAATCCGAAAGCGATCATTCTCAATTTTAGTTGTCTCAAACCCTAACTCTCCAGAGGCTGAAGCTGGTCCATATGCAGAAGGCCCCGTCGCACAAGCGGCAAGCGAAAGGGCCATTAGGCCAGATATAAAAAGTTTCTTCATTTCAATCTCCGAAGCCAATCTTTTGACAATAAATTTGCGCATCTTTGCAGATAGTTTAAAAAGCATAGCAAATCTAAGCTGACTGTGACATTAATGTTTACAGATGGAGAATGAAGACGTGTATTGGGCAGAATACGCGTAAAAGAGACATGAAAATGCCTAAGTTAACATTAGACGATATTCTGACCCCATTGGCGATTACCGTTATCATCGATGAGAAAGTTCCAGACCCTGAAATGTGGTCTTTTATTGAGCAGGGCTTGGGGTTAGCAGAGCTATTTGGCATTAAAGGGCTAAAGCCTAAAGACTTGAAAAATTGGTATTTTGAGCATGCCGACGAGATGAAAAAGAAGTTATCAAGCTCTCGCAAAAACACCTATATCTTACGCGTATTAACCCGTTTCAAAGAAGACATTGAAATTGAAAATGTTTTTGACGCGATGGTGGCTATCTCGGTCAGTGACAAAGAATTTCATATTGATGAGAGTGAATTAATTCGCTCCGCCGCGAACATTTGGGGCTTTCAACGCCCCCCTATCAAAGTAACAAAGAAATAAATTCACACGTCGCAAGCTAGAGATTAGCTATCGAGTGACATAAGCTCCGCTATCAAACATACATTGCATGGCGTCAGAAACCGCAAAAGGCGCTCAATTTGACATGGCGCTAAATTCTACGCTTTTTCAAAAATTAAAGGCAGAGTAATTTCTTACCCTGCCCTCTTATTTTACGAATTCGCTTCCATCGCGTCGCGGCGGCGACTTTCTTTCTTGCGCTCATGTTCTAGCAAATAGCGCTTTCGGATACGGATATTCTCTGGCGTTACTTCGACCAATTCATCATCATTGATAAATTCAAGAGCATATTCAAGCGTCACAGGAATCGGCGGCGTAAGAACAACGGCTTCGTCAGTTCCTGAGGCCCGAACATTGGTTAGCTGTTTTCCCTTCAAGACGTTTACAACCAAATCATTATCGCGGGCATTAATACCGATAATCATTCCTTCATAAACTTCGACAGCGTGACCGATGAACATTGTACCGCGGGCCTGTAGGTTCCAAAGGGCAAAGCCAGCAGCCTTACCGGCGCCGTTAGAGACCAAAACGCCCTTCGGACGACCGCCAATCGTTGACTTGGTACGTGGCTTATAGGCGTCAAAGTTATGATAAAGCAGTCCTGTACCCGATGTGAGAGTTAGGAATTCAGAACGGAAGCCGATTAAACCGCGCGTCGGGATTTGATAATCTAAACGCACACGACCCTGCCCATCGGGGACCATGTCTTGCAAATTACCTTTACGCTCACCAAGCTTTTCCATAATGGATCCTTGGTGATCAGATTCCACATCAACCGTAAGATTTTCCCACGGTTCGCACATGACGCCATCAATTTCCTTATTTATAACTTGAGGGCGCGAAATCGCGAGTTCATATCCCTCTCTGCGCATGTTTTCGATAAGAATAGAGAGATGCAATTCACCACGGCCAGAAACACGGAATTTATCAGCTTCTTCTAATTGCTCCACGCGAAGCGCCACATTGTGAATGAGCTCTTTCTGGAGACGGTCATTAATATTACGCGAGGTTACATATTTACCTTCACGGCCTGCAAAAGGCGAGTCGTTCACTTGGAACGTCATCGAAATTGTCGGTTCATCTACGGTGAGAGCTGGTAACAATTCGACCTTATCAGGGTCACAAATCATGTCTGAAATGCCAAGATTATCAATCCCGGTAAAACAACAAATATCCCCAGCTGAAACAGCATCCGTCTCAACGCGATCAAGCCCCATAAACCCATAAAGCAATAAGACTTTGGCTTTTCGTTCTTTTCCATCGGGTGTCGCCACAATGACCTGTTGGTTCTTTTTAATTGTACCCCGAACAACACGGCCAATGCCGATAACACCAACATAGCTATTGTAATCAAGTGCAGAAACTTGGAGCTGTAGCGGACCATCAGGGTCCACATCAGGAACAGGTACATTTTTGACGATGGCTTCGAATAATGGCGTCATATCTTCGCCAACAGTATCGACTGTGTCAGACGCCCAGCCATTTAACGCTGAGGCATATACAACAGGGAAATCCATTTGCTCATCCGTTGCGCCGAGGCGGTCGAATAAATCAAATGTTTGATCAACAGCCCAATCAGGGCGTGCACCAGTCCGGTCAACTTTGTTGACCACGACGATTGGTTTTAACCCATGTCCGAGTGCTTTTTTCGTAACAAAGGATGTTTGCGGCATTGGACCTTCTGCCGCATCAACAAGCAATACAACGGAATCAACCATAGACAAAACACGTTCGACCTCTCCACCAAAGTCCGCATGTCCCGGTGTGTCGACAATGTTAATGCGCCATTCTTGTCCAGAAGGGTCCGTCCAGCGGATGGCCGTGTTCTTTGCCAAAATTGTGATACCGCGTTCTTTTTCGATATCGTTTGAGTCCATGACCCGTTCTGCGGCTTCGCCGCGCTCTTCCAATGTCCCTGATTGACGAAGAAGTTTATCAACCAAGGTCGTTTTTCCGTGGTCAACGTGAGCCACAATCGCGACGTTGCGCAGGTGTTTAATCGAGTCAGACATATATAGAGCCACTTATTCAATATTTGGGCGCTCCATACCCGAATAAGGGTCAAAGTCTAGTAGGGATTTCAGGGGATAGCTTTTAGAATGACCGCAGGGGTAAAAATTAGGCCTTTTGGCAGTCTAATTATACACCATTGCTTAAATGATGCCCCCCAATCGCTTGTCTCAATCACATTTGATATAGCTGTCAGACTAAAGTTTAGCGGGAATGGTCACATATCCTATCCCACTACTTGTCCAATGCCGCTACTTGCCCCCGTAATGATGGCCACTTTTCCTTTTATTTCTATGAGATGCTCCGTTTCAAAGAGAATTCAAACGAAATTTATCAAGAGCAAATCAACGCACAGCCAAATTTCGGCCATGGCATATGTAATTTACAGAGCGTGCCACATCCCCACTAACAAAAACACCTGCGCACGCTTGCATCTCCTCCCTTCACTTGCCACATCAACAGAAACACTAATGTGATGGCTTGATGAAAGACTTCGATGAAAACTGATACAGCCCCAAAGCAAAAACAGACCCCAACCCGCCTTGCCGACTACACTCCGCCGAATTTCAATATTGAGGCTGTCTCACTAGATTTCGATCTAAACCCCAAAGAGACGACAATACGTAGTCAACTGACCGTAACGCGGCTCGCACCGGGCCCGCTCGTGCTTGATGGCGAAGACATCACTCTGAAATCCGTTAGCCTTGATGGCAAAACTTTAAAACGAAGTGATTACTCACTTACTCAAACACAATTGATATTAAAGGATTTGCCAGAACGCTCTTTAATCGAAATCGAAACGGTCTGTAACCCATCCGAAAATTCAACACTTATGGGTCTATACGTTTCTGGCGGACGGTTTTGTACACAATGTGAAGCGGAAGGTTTCCGCCGCATAACCTATTACCCGGATCGGCCCGATGTCTTGTCTGTGTTCCGTGTTCGCCTGCAGGCCGATTTGAAAGACTATCCTTATTTATTGGCCAATGGGAATATGGTCGAATCTGGTGCCCTAGACGGAGGTCAGCGCCATTACGCTATTTGGGAAGACCCCTTCCCTAAACCTGCCTATCTTTTCGCCCTTGTCGCGGGTGAGTTTGACATTCTAGAAGATAGTTTCACAACAATGACGGGCCGTGACATCCCGCTGACAATTTATGTCGACCCGGGTGACGCCTCTCGCGCAGAATATGCCATGGATAGCCTAAAGCGGTCTATGAAGTGGGATGAAGAGGTTTTTGGCCGAGAATATGACTTAGACCGCTTCATGATTGTCGCTGTTCGCGATTTCAATTTCGGAGCAATGGAAAATAAAGGTCTAAATATTTTCAATTCCTCCCTTCTTTTGGCGGATGCCGCCACAGCGACAGATATGAATTTTGAGCGCATTGAATCTGTGGTCGCACATGAGTATTTCCACAATTGGACTGGCAACCGCATTACTTGCCGTGATTGGTTCCAACTCTGCCTCAAAGAAGGTTTTACAGTCTTCCGAGATCAAGAATTTTCAGCCGACCAGCGTGACCGCGCTGTGCAGCGAATTAAAGATGTTAAGGCGCTCCGAATGCGTCAATTCGCCGAAGATGCAGGCCCTCTATCACACCCTGTTCGGCCTTCTGAATATATGAAAATTGACAATTTTTATACAGCGACAATTTACGAAAAAGGCGCTGAGCTTATTCGCATGCTCAAAACCATGCTTGGCGAAGACGATTTCCGAAAAGGCAGTGACGTTTATTTCGAACGTCTTGACGGCACGGCAGCAACGGTTGAGCAATTCCTTGAGAGCTTTGAAATTGCAACGGGTAGAGACCTCTCGCAATTTATGCGGTGGTATGAGCAAGCGGGTACGCCAGAACTCTCGGTTGAGGTAGAAAGTCCGGTTAACATGCCGGTATCATTGACAAAGATAACCTTTACTCAGAAATTCTCACCCGCTTCAGGGCAAGCCGATAAACAACCGGTCATCATCCCTATTCGTTGGCAAGCTATTGGGGATACCGGCCCGATTACAGAGCCTCAGCTTACCCTATTGAAATCAAAGGAAAATGCTGTGTCTTTGCCAGATATGGGCGAAGACTTCTCGCTCTCGATTTTGCAAGACTTTAGTGCGCCTGTCATATTGAAAACGCGGCAAACATCCAAAGACCATTTGCGCCTTATGGGACAAGACCCAAATGCTTTTAAGCGATGGGAAGCGGGGCAAACACTGGCTCGTGAGCTTATTGGCACGCAAGCAAAAGCGATTGAAAGCGGCCAAATGCCTAAGGTCAACAAGGCTCTTCGTGGTTATTGTCAGGCCCTAGGGAAGACACTCGACGACGTCAATTTCAACAGTAGTTTCAAAGCCCTAGCGCTTACTCCGCCCGCCGCAACAGAAATCATTCAAGCCTCTGAAACATCTGACCCTATTGCGGTATCACTTGCAGGCGAATGGTTATCTCGCGCAATCGGAGATACACTGCATGAAGACTTATTAAATCTCTATCACGCCCTTTCAGATGAAGGGACGTTCAGTCCTGATGCGCATTCTGCTGGACGCCGAGCTTTGCGCAATCGCTGCCTCTCTCTACTGGCTTCGCGGCAAGACCCTGTCGTTGCAGGATTGGCCATAGAGCAACTTGGCACCGCCACGAATATGACCGACGAACTCGCGGCCCTGATGACCCTCACTAAGCTGGGCGGGAAAAGAGTCGAAACATCAATGACAGAATTTTTCGAGAAATGGAAAAACAACCCACTTGTCATCGATAAATGGTTTTCCGTCCAAGGCATGCGTAAACATGATTCAGGCATTGAAGCCATTGAAGCGCTCGTCAATCATTCTGCCTATGATCCGCGCAACCCTAACCGCGTACGTTCTCTTATTGGATCTTTTGCCATGGCCAATCCACATATGTTCCATGCTGTAGATGGTAGTGGATATGCGTTTTTCACTCAGCAAGTCCTCGATATGGATAGCCGTAACCCGCAAGTGGCTGCACGCCTATTAGGAGCCTATGAAGTTTGGCGGAAACTCGACGCCAAACGGCAAGGTTTGATTAAAGCGCAATTGCGACATGTCATAGGCGCTGCCCCTTCAAAGAATGTTATGGAAATCGCGAACAAGACTCTCGGAGAATAAAACACTCAGAGAGTACAAATGTAAGGAAACAGGCATTTATGATGAAAATATAGCCAAACTCTCAAGACGATTATTTTGTATTTTAGTAAGACTGTCTTAGGGGCTTTGAGTTAGATTGCGGCGTGACTAATATTTCAAGCATATCCGATGGTTCAAAGATTTCAGAGCTTCGTACCATTCAAGGCTTTCGGGAGCATGTCTCTGAACAGCGTTTCAAAGTCATGCGCCAACCTATCGTAGATTTGGCCAGCGGACGAATTCATCATCATGAATGGCTGGTGCGTTTTGATCATGACAAACATCTTGAAGGCATCATTCGTTCTTCTGAAATAAGCGGCGTTATCCGGGATTTAGATTTGTCTATGCTGGCGCAAGCGATTTTAGTTCTTAACGACAACCCCCAAGATACTGGCATTGCTATCAATTTGTCAGGGGCCTCTGTCGACAAAGCCAATTTCAGAAAATCAGTTATGGCCTGCCTCACGGCTTTGGAGGCCTCTCCAACTAAGCTCGTTATGGAGCTTACTGAAAGTTGGGACATGGAGAATTTGGCCTTTGCCGAAACTTTACTGACAGAGTTAAAGGCCAAAGGGCATCCAGTCTGCCTTGATGATGTTGGAGCCGGCGCCGCTTCTATTCGGTATTTACGCGCCCTGCCGGCAAATTGGTTAAAGATTGACGGCGGCTTTGTGGCGGCAAGCCTGAATTCCATGCGCGACCGTGCCATTTTGAAAGCTCTTTTATCTCTACGTGAGTCTCTGGATGTGCGATTTATCGCTGAAGGCGTTGAAACCGATGAGATCAAAGATTTCGTATTAAAACTCGGATTTGACGCCGCCCAAGGCTATGCGATTGGACGACCAGAAATCGAAACACGAATATAACCAGATAAATCCGCGTAATTTCATGGGTTTTTAAGCAAAATAAATGATTTATTAACGACGTTTTGTTCGACTTGAATCAATCATGTCTCTAACCTTTTGGAGATGATTCGGGGGATTGACGTGCCGTCACAACAGGGAAGACATCCAGAAACCTACCCTACCTCTGACCAAGGGGGATATAATCACGCGCCTCAAATGCAGGGACAGGGACAGGCCCAATCGCAAGCGCAAACCTATGCTCAGAGCCAGCATCACGTTCAGCAACAACCCCGCCCACATTTTCAAGGGCAACCCCATCCATATACCCAAGCGCAAAACGTGCCGCAAAATAGTGCATCACAACTTCATCAGGCTCAGCCTCAAGCTCAGGCTCAGGCTCAGGCTCAGGCTCAGGCTCAGGCTCAGGCTCAGGCTGCCCAGGGTCAAATTCGCCCCCCCTATGCGCAAGCGCAAAACCAATTTCAGCGCCCTCAGCAAAATAGCGCAACGACTTCGCAAGAAACAATTTCTCGACCCGGTCAATTTGGAAACAAAGCGACACCTTCAACCGAGCCAATTACACCCATAAAAAAAAGCCGTAGAGTTTCGCGTTTTGATAAAATTTCTGACACAGTCGGCGGAAGCTCAGGCCTAAAGAAACTAGCTTATTCTGTTTCAGCGTTTTTTATCTTATTTACAATTTTGGCAGCGACCAAATTTTATAATGATAACCGGAAATACAAAGCGGAAACACAGCTCCATTTCAGCCAAACCTTGCAATCCATGGCAGATGATGCCTCTCATCACATAGATGACCAAATCGCGATTATTGATCGCTATTTATTTAGCGCCCAATCGCCACAAGTCATCACAGAATCAATCGCCCAAACCGAAAACATTCAGGGTGTGGCGTTGCTTAACAAAGACGGCAGAGTTTTAAGTCAATCAGGCGCCTTAGGCGATATGATTACAAAAATTGACCCCCAAAACTTTCCCAAAGGGGATGTGCAAATCAATTCTGCTGTCGCCGAAGATGGCCGTGTTTTCCCTCTTATCATAAGGCGCCGTGAACAGTTCTTCCTCGTGGCCGCTTTATCACGCGGCAGCTTGCTAGGGTCAGAGTCGAATAATGCTGCGCTTATCATGGATGGAGGCCGCGTTATCGATAGCGGCGCGAATATTCAATCTCCAGACGCTTTAACGGCTTATAATTTATCGCCGCAAAAGCTTGTCACTCTTACAAAATCCGACACACCTGTTATCGAAGCCGCATCCATTGCCAATGACAAATTTTGGCTTGGAACTGCGCGCGTACCGAAATCCTATTTATCCGTCATTAGTTTAAATGAGCGCGGCATGGCTCCGGCCTTGAAAGAGAGCCTTACCTTATTTGGTTTATTACTCTTAGGCATGAGCTGGTTAATCTGGATGTTATTCAGCCAGTTAATGAAGCAGTTCTCAACCCTGAAAGCCCAACAAACTCATGACGAAATTTCCCGTCAGCGCTATGAGGCGGCCGTGGACGGGTCTCGCGGTGGTATATGGGAAATAGACCTCGCAAAGAACACAGCTTATTTAAGCCCTTCTCTAGCGAAAATATTCAACTTGCCAGAAGTGCACACCGAATTACCTATGGCTCAATTTTTGGGTCTGTTTTCTCCAGTTGACCGAGAGAAGCTTTTTGCAGCCATTCGCAGAAGTCACATCAGCGGTGAATTTGATATTGAACTCGGTGTTGCCCACTTACCGATTTACTTAGCCTGTCGCGGACGCCCCTCAGTTCGAGGCGGCGATAATGCTAAAATCATTATCGGCATGGCCTTGAACGTGACTGAAATGCGCGGCGCGCAAGCGCGGTTACAAGCGGCCGAGGCGCGCTTATTTGATGCACTGAAATCCATGACAGATAGTTTTGTTATCTGGGACCAAATGGATCGTCTTGTTCTATGGAACCAGAGGTTCGAAGACTTTTTTGGCTTCAAAGCCGGAGATTTAAAGGTCGGAATAGATCGCGCTACGGTGGACTTCCATGGCGGAAAATCCATCGCTAATGTCAATAACCAACCTGAAGGCGACGAGATTCAACTCAATGATGGCCGCTGGATTCGGTATTCGGAGTCACGAACAGCCGATGGCGGCTGTGTAAGTATTGGCACCGAGGTCACGGCTATTCGGATGCGCGAAAACGAGTTACAAGTGAACCAAGACGCATTGGAAAAAACAATCAGCGTTTTACGTGAATCCCAAGTGCGCATTGTAGAGCTTGCTGAAAATTACGAACAAGAAAAAATTCGCGCTGAGGAAGCCAGTCAGTCTAAGTCAGAATTCCTCGCAAATATGAGTCACGAATTACGGACGCCATTGAATGCGATCAATGGCTTCTCTGACATCATGAAAAAAGAGCTGTTTGGCCCGCTCGGAGATCCCCGCTACAAAGAATATGTCAGCGATATATTATTCTCTGGTCAGCATCTACTAAGCCTTATCAATGATATTTTGGACATGTCTAAAATTGAAGCTGGTAAGATGACGCTCAATACAGAAATGCTGCAAATCAATGATATGATTGCGCAAGTCGTCCGTATCGTAAGAGGCCGCGCAGAAGATAATCGCCTTAAGCTTATCTTTGACGAAGTTGAAACCAATGAAGTCGAAGCGGACCCACGCGCTGTAAAGCAAGTCTTGCTGAACCTTATAACTAACGCAATCAAATTCACGCCAGAGGGCGGCACTGTTACCGTATCTGTAGAACCTAAATCCGCAGGTCTGATTGTCCGTGTCACTGATACGGGCATTGGGATTTCCAAAGAAGATATTGAACGCTTGGCGCAACCCTTCGAACAAATTGATAGCCAACACTCGCGTAACTATGAAGGGACTGGATTGGGGCTCGCTCTATCAAAATCTCTTGTTGAGCTTCATGGCGGTAACTTCACGATGGAAAGCGAAGTCGGCGAAGGCACAACTGTAATCTTTACCTTGCCGTCTAAACCGCCTGTTATTGTTGAAGAACCAACCGAAAATGAAGTTGGCAATGAAATCAGCCGTCTAGCGCAAGATATCGCTGATGTTTTGGTCGTTGGTGAAGCCCGTGTTGGACAAAACCGTCATCAAGCCACGCCGCAAACGACCAACTCGTCAGCCGCACAGCACGTCGCAGTGGAGGCAATGCCGTCATCTGCCGCTGCTATCTCTGGGCCGCCTCCAGTTCAAGCTTCAGCCCCTCAGGCTCCTTCACCTCAAGCGCCCTCACCTCACACTATGACGCCGCAACCTCATGCAATTCAGCCTAATCCAGCCCCGCCGCCTATGACGCAGCAAGCTTTGACGTCAAAGCCCCCGCAATATGCGGCTAACCCATATAATAAACCTGCGGCTTAATTAGGCTATTTGGCGTTAAACCCTGCCCAGATAACGGATTGTATACTCCTACGGCGTAGTCGATTTCGGCCCCGTAACCCCCAAACAAAACGTGCTGTATTGGCTTTATTTTTTCTCGTCTGGTTTCACACCCGGACGGCGACGAGGCAGAATGATATTTGCCTTTAATCCCAATGTATCACGGTCATTAAAACCATCTTCCATTGTAAATTCAGCTCGGTGTAAATCAGCCACAGCGTCTACAAGTGCCAGACCCAAACCGCTACCGGGTAAGGTGCGGCTCTTATCTAAACGGACGAAGCGCTCTTTTACGCGGTCTCTATCCTCGGCAGGAATGCCTGGGCCATTATCTGTTACCGAAATCAGCACCCGACCATTTCTCGTTTTACGAAGCTCTAGGTGAATACGGCCGCCTTTGGGCGTATATTTAATCGCATTTTCCACAAGGTTAGAGACAGCCTGAGAGAGCAGCCCTCTATCTGCTAAAATGTCCGTGCCTTTGCTAATATCAGCTGTAAAGGCTAAGCCTGCATCTTCGCAAGCAGGCTCATATAGTTCAGCCAAATCATCCAGTAATGGTTTTGGATCCGTCGGCTGTAACAGCTCGCGCCGCTCTCCAGCCTCTAGCCGCGCAATTCGTAAGACACCATCAAAAGTGGTCAGAAGCTCACTTGCATCTTCAGCTGCAGAAAACAAAACATCAGCCTCAGGCGTATCCCCCAATTCTACGGCGGCACTCTCAAGGCGGGTTCTAAGCCGTGTTAAAGGCGAGCGTAAGTCATGCGCAATAGAATCCCCTGCATACCGCATGGCCTGCATGAGCCTATCAATATGATCAAGCATGTCGTTCAAATGCTCGGCCAGTAAATCCATCTCATCTTCAGAATGGTTTCTAGGCGCGCGCCGATCCAAATTCCCTGCCCGGACATCAGTGGCCAAACGGTTAAAGGCCTCTACTCGAGCCGCAAAACTACGAGACACAAACCAAGAAGAGATAAGACCCAAAATGGCCGCCAATGCCAAAGCCGGCGGTAAGGTCGAACGTATCCGATCACCCGTTCGAGAAATCGCCTCGACATCGCGTCCGACAATAATCGCGGCGACACGGTCTTCGCCGAGCCTTAGATTACCGACAATCCCTCTGGCGCGCCTGTCGATAAAATCTTCGGAGTCAGAATTCGGATCAGAATAGAGAAAGTTTATTTTAGAATATCCCTTTCCTCCATCTTCGCTTTGGTCAATATTTTCACTGGTTATCAGGTCACCCTGCCCCAAAATATTTCCGCGAACGACACGACGTGTTTGAAGAAAATATAACGCCTCATAACTCGCACCGCGCACCGTTACGGCACGTTCTACAGCGGCAATTCCGCCCGCATCAAAAAGTTGTTTATACTCAGGGGCTTCACTAGAGAGCGTGGGCGGAACAAGCCCCGCATCCATAGCGGCCTTTACGCGGGCTAATCCCGCTTCATCATACAGATTTTGTAACTCTGCAATTTCGTTGATATTGGCCTGTTCAACACGGCCAAGCTCAGTTTCAATCATTGAATAATAAACAAGACCGAGAGCCGCTGCGACACTGACCATCGTCAACATCGCACCCAGCAATGAGAGGCGGAACATTGTGTTCCGCATCAATTTTTTAATAGCATCCATCACGGTTTATTATACCTCGCCCCATTTAAATGAGGCTTTAGGGAGAGCCTCTTAGAGCTGCAAGCGATATCCCGCACCCCGAACAGTGTGAAGGAGTGGCTCATCGAACTCTTTGTCAATTTTGCCGCGTAAACGAGAAATATGGACATCAATGACATTGGTTTGGGGGTCAAAGTGGTAATCCCAAACTTTTTCGAGCAACATGGTGCGTGTCACCACGCGGCCAGCATTGCGCATGAGACATTCAAGCAATCTGAATTCACGCGGTTGAAGCAGGATTTTTAGTCCTGCACGGCGAACCGTACGGGCTAAAAGATCCATTTCGAGATCCCCTACCTTTAACTTTGTGACCGCGGCATTCGGGTCGGATCGCCGCCCAATCGCTTCGACGCGGGCTAAAAGCTCTGTAAAGGAATAAGGTTTCGCAAGGTAATCATCTCCGCCTGCACGCAGCCCTTCAACCTTGTGATCGACTTCACCTAGGGCAGAGAGGATAAGAACGGGCGTAGCATCGCCATCTTCACGAAGATTAGATAACAACTCAAGTCCATCTAGCTTAGGCAGCATTCTGTCCAATATCAGCGCGTCATAATCTGCAGCGCGGGCCATTTCTAACCCCAAATCTCCGTCAGGCGCGAGGTCAACCACATGCCCAGCTTCCATTAAGCCTTTTCGGACATATTCCGCAGCGACTTCATCGTCTTCTACTACTAGTAATCTCATTTTTTTCTCCAACTGTCCCCCCAGACATTTCACTTTCGTTTAGTTTACAATTAAATGTGGCATTAAAGCGGCAAACGCATCTGGGTCTCGCGCCCATTTTGCAATCTGACTTTAATTTGAATACTGGATTTCTCTTTTAGTTTAGCATTAAGAACTACGGTTCGCAGAACATCTGTTTCGGCTAGCGGGGTTCCGTCGGCTTCGAGAAGAACCATCCCTGATTTAAATCCACCCCGAGCGGCTTCACTGCCTGGCGTGACAGATTCAACATAAATTCCGACCTGATCTGAGCGCATTTTAATGGCGGAACGGAACTCAGATGAAATATCTAACACCTGTAAACCCGTATCAATATTTATCGGAGGGCGGGCAGGCTCTTTGGGTGGTGGGGGCGGCAAACCTTGGCTCGTTGCCCGCGCTGTATCAACACCATGCTTATCCGGACGCTCCCCAATAGACACGTTAATCGCATAGGGTTCTTCTTCGCGTTCATAAACCAAACGCGCGACATCCCCAGGGCGAAGCTTACCAATTAATCGGGTCGCATCTACCGAATTGGCAACCTTTTCATCATTCACTTGCAAAATGATATCATCTACTTGCAGGCCATAACGGGCAGCAGGGCTATTCGGAACGATAGCATTGACCAAGGCCCCAACTTTAAAGGCCGTACTTTCGCCCTCAAGTGAATATTCTGCATCGCGCAAACCAGCGCCAAGAAATCCGCGTCTTACGCGGCCATAAGCGCGCAATGATGACACAACATCCTCGGCTGTATGATGAGGAATAACAAATGCAATACCGACACTGGCGCCCGTGGGTGAATAAATCGCAGAGTTCACCCCAACCACTTCACCATCAAGATTAAACAAAGGCCCACCAGAGTTTCCGCGGTTAATCGTGGCGTCAGTTTGGATGTAATCCACATAAGACCCGCTCTCGACCCTTTCGCGGCCAATCGCAGATATCACGCCAAGGCTTGTTGATTGGCCAATACCAAATGGATTACCAATCGCCACAACCCAATCTCCAATGCGGAGGTCGTTTTGCGCCTGAAAAGAAACGTGGGGAATGACTTCAAGCGTTTTGATTTGCAATAACGCCAGATCGGTTTCCTCATCTGTTCCCAATATGCGCGCCGGATAACGGCGCCCATCGTTAAATTCAATTTCAATGTTCGTCCCGCCGTCAATCACGTGGTAATTCGTGACAACTTCATTCTTGTTCGAGATTACAAAGCCCGATCCTTGCCCTTCGGATGTTGTTTCACCGGTTTCTGTTGTCACAACAATATTGACCACAGAGGGGCTTACCCGCTCAACTAAATCCGCGATAGAGGGCAGCGCCGAAACCGGCATATCCATCAGATTAGACTTACGACTACTGACTTTCCCGACAGCGTTCTCTATGGCTTTGGCGGCTTGTTCACGCAAAGGTGTTGAAGTGGCCTGATCATTGATCGCCGGAATAATTGTATCTGGCTCTGAATTTTGAACCTGAGTTTGGGCCTGCGCTACAAAAGGCACTGCCCCTAATGTCAGGCTGGAAACCAGACATGCAGAGAGGCAAAATAAAGCCTTCTTAGAAATGTAACTTGAGTGCAATGGCACGTGGCGACTCCTTAACTTGGCTGTCACAATGACGGCACTTGGCTATCAGGAACCTGTCCAAAACATGACAAGAGAGTCATGTTTGGAAATTAATGCCTTCTGCCCAGCCTAATCGCGTGAAAAAACAAAAATATGATTGTTTTTAGGCATCGCAATCAGGGTTGCGTTATTAAACCCTGCCTTTGCAAATATATGCTTAACAATCTCTTGCTCTCTGACGCCCCAAGCTGGATTTCTGGACTTTAAGCTCTTATCAAACTCTAAATTGGAAGGGGCAGAGGCTGCGCCCTCTAAAAACGGGCCATATAGGATAACTTTTCCGCCGTCGCCTAATAGATGTGCGGCGCCAATCGCTATCCCTTCACACGCCTCAATTGGAGCAATGTGAATCATATTCGCCGAAAAAATAGCCGAATAATTTGGCAATCCACCCCACCATTCAAAGGCCGTCATATCCAAGGGTAAAGGCGGGCGAAGCTGCATAGGGTTATCCTGACGCCAATCAGCTTGGCTTAGGCGCGACTCTGCATCGGGGTCTGAATATTGCCATGAAATATCATATCTAAGCTTGCAGATTTCAACGCCATGTTCACCTGTCCCAGAGGCTATTTCCAATACATGCGCATCGCGAGGTAAGAGCGATTTTAATTGCGCCGCTATGTCCGCTTTATTCCGTCCAGATGAAGGAGAAAATCGGCGTAAACCTTCGATTTTTCGTTCTTCCAATGCAATTGGCTGAGACGTCATATGCTATCTTTCTTGTGTGAGGTTTTTTGATACTTAGGTGCTTGGGCCTTGTTTAGGGAGTTTTAACATGGCCTGCAATCCACCCAGCGGAGAGCGAGCCAGCTTAAATTCTCCCTTATAAGCCCGCGCCAAATCATCAACGATAGCAAGGCCTAGCCCACTGCCTGGCGTGGCTTCGTCTAGTCTGGCGCCGCGTTTGACAGCTTCTTTATATTCATCAGGCGTCAATCCAGCGCCATTATCTTCGATAGTCACACGCATAAATTCAGATTGGTCATTATCTGTTTTGGCCGTCAACCGTATCTCACTTTGCGTCCATTTAGCGGCATTATCCATAAGGTTACCAACCATGTCTTCGAGGTCACGCTTTGCGCCGCGAAAGACAAGACCCGCCTCCAAATCCGTATCAATAAACAAGTCTTTATCTCGATAAATACGGGGGAGCGTTCGAACAAGCGGCTCGACGACCTCGGCTAAATCCGTCGAAACACCTATAGATTGTCCCCGCGCAGCGGCCCGAGCGCGGCGCAAGTGATGGTCAACCTGTTGAGCCATAATCTCGGTCTGTTTTGCGACCAGCTCAGACGCCGTTTTTTCGCCAAGCTCAGCTTCGTTTTTCAAAACCGCAATGGGGGTTTTCAAGGCGTGAGCCAAATTACCGACATGAGTTCGGGCGCGTTCTACGATATCTTTATTATGACTAATGAGACTGTTCAGTTCATTAGCCAAGGGCGCAATTTCGGGCGGATAATGGCCTTCCACTTGGGGAGCCTTACCTTCTCTCACTTCTACCACGCGATCACGTAATGAAAATAAAGGCCGTAACCCCAATCGAACCTGCATAAACATAGCCAGAACCAAGCCCAGACAGAGTAAACCCATCAACCCAAATGCTGTCATCGCGAAACGCTGAATATCTCGCGTCGCTGGACGTATATCCGCCCCAGCCAAGACAATAACGCGATTTTCAGAGCCCGGTAAAATCACCTGCCGCGCAACAACGCGTAAGGTCTCATCTTCATCAGGTCCAGCGGTCGAACCGCTTACTTTCTCTCCCATATTGGCGTTTAAATTTGAGAGCATATCCTGACTGAGAACAAGACTCCCCCCATATAGAGAGCGAGAAGATGCCAGTATTTTTAGCGGGTAATTCGCTTCAATTTTTTCCTGCCCTACGAGCCAATACCGACCAGAAAGTGCTTGTTGATAACGCGGGTCAAGCGGTTCGCGCGACAAGACCAAATCCCCATGTTCATCAATATTGACCGAAGCCATTAAAGACGTCACCGCGCTTTCCAGCGGATCGTCAAAAATCCTATATGTCGTGTTACGATAGAGCCATGTCAGCACAATCGCCGAAATGATAAGTAGGGGTAAAGTCCAAAGAGCCGCACTGCGTACCAAAGAAACGACAAGAGACCGCGTTTGATGTGCGGTCTTTGCTGGGGGAGCCGTAAGTGGTGACACGTCGGTCTTCTCGATTATTTTTCGCCAGGTTCATCCGCATCTGGGTCAATCAAACGATAGCCCAGACCGCGCACCGTCTCGATACGGTTTGTGCCGATTTTTCGGCGCAGACGTCCCACAAAAACTTCAATCGTATTGGAGTCTCGATCATAATCTTGTTCATAAATATGCTCGACCAATTCAGTCCGCGAAATTACGCGGCCTTGATGGGCAGCCATATACGACAAGAGACGAAATTCATGGCTGGTCAATTTAATCGCCATGCCGTTCACAAAGGCTCGTGCTGAACGATTATCTACGGATAACTCCCCCAGATCGATTGTGTCTGTCGTATGGCCAGAGGCGCGACGCAGAAGTGCGCGCAATCTTGCCAATAATTCCTCGGTATGGAAGGGTTTCGTCAGGTAATCATCAGCGCCAGCATCAAAACCTGCAACTTTTTCACTCCATTGGTCACGTGCCGTCAAAATCATGACAGGGAATTTCTTACCGTCAGAGCGCCATTTTTGCAAAACGGATACACCATCAATCAATGGCAGACCCAGATCCAAGATAACAGCATCATAAGGCTCTGTATCGCCAAGGAAGTGCCCTTCTTCGCCATCTTCGGCTACATCGACTGCATAACCGATATCTTTTAGTGCCGCGCGTAACTGGCGGGATAGATCAGGATCATCTTCTACAATCAAAATACGCATGAAAATCCTTCATTTTGGTGGATGTATCGGTTTCGTTATCGTTTAAGGCGTGAGCGTGATTCACACGTGAATTTACTTGTCTTACTTCACACGTCCAGTCGTCGCGTCAATCTTAATATCAACGATACGTCCGTCCCGTGTACGAACACGCACAATGTAAAAATTACCTGTTTTGCGCAGGTCCACATATTCACCGCCGCGTACACGTGACAGAGCAATCGATTTTGCCTTGGCTGGTGAAATTTGCTTTTGTGCAAATTTTTGCGTGGGTGTCAGTGCATAACTGTCTGTTTTATATGGCATTTCAATAGAGATACTCTTTGGAGAAATATCAATATGTGTTGCGGCCATAGCCGAGCCTGCACTCAGAAAGAGTGAGAAAAACAGAGCCATTACGCCCGTTCGTATAGAGATTATTCTCATCATCTGCCCCGTCTAACAAAGTAACCCTGAATAGTCCCTGAATAGAGAGTTCAGATTGGGTGTGGTTACAGTAGTCCTCGGCGTATATCATGCTCTCCCATGTCTGGCCAGTTTTTCGCCAAACTCGGCAGAGCTGACAGCTCTGTATCCGAAAGTTTTATTTGAATAGTGACGTATAAATCACCGCCATTGACGCCTTTCCCTGTCAAACGGAACCGTTTCCCTGAATTTGTACCTTCAGGGATGTTCAGTTTTACTGTCCCCGCCGGCATCGGAATGTCAACTTTGGCACCTTTGGCCGCCTCAGATAACGTAATAGGCAGGTTCAAAAAGAGGTCGTCCTCCTCTCGCCGCAGATATTTATGCGGCTTAATCGTAATTTCTATTTTTGCATCGCCAGCTGGGCCGCCATTGACACCTGGGCGCCCTTTGCCGCGAAGGCGTAAAGTCTGACCATCCTTCACACCCGCAGGTAATTTGACATTCAGCCCGCCTTGCAAAGACTTAGTCCCGCCTTTCAGAGCCGTCACCAAGGGTAGCTGCATTTTATATCGCACATCTGCGCCTTTTTGCGCGTTCATCGGCGGACGATCCATACCGCCGCGCATACCGCCCATATTCATACCGAAAAGCGAGGAAAACAAATCGGCCATATCGTCCTGCCCACCCGCAGAGCCGCGATTAAATCCACCAAAGCCGCCAAAACCTGTTTGCGGGCCACGCCCACCATAGGGGTTCCCCCCTGCAAAAGGGTTTTGTTGCTGCCCAGATGCATCGACTTGCCCGCTGTCATATTGAGCGCGCATTTTATCATCCGAAAGCAAACTATAGGCCGCCGTGACTTCTTTGAAGCGTTCCGCCACTTTGGGGTCGTTTTTATTGACGTCGGGGTGAAGTTTCTTGGCAAGCGTACGATAAGCTTTTTTAATTTCGTCCTTCGTCGCGCCAGCCTTCACGCCCAGTAATGTATAAGGGTTCTTTGCCATGATAGGAATGTAAGTGGAATAACCGCGGTTTCAATGGGTTAAGAACAAGAAACCGCTTTAAAACTCGATTGTCGTGATTTCCCCCCATCCATAAGCATCAGAACCTTGAGCCACATCGATTTTGGTCAAGCCTTGTACTGTCGTGAAGTAATTTGGCGCGGTCGTTTCTGTAGTTTGAACTAAATTATTATGACTCCACAGACGGAGGCGATAGCGTTCCTCCGCCTCGCCAAGCGGTATTTCGCCGACCCAGCTGTCAGCATCCTCGCGCGAACGGCGTATCCAGCTTATATTTAGCCCCGTATCATTCGGCACAGCGCGTAAATGCACTGGGCTTAACGGGCGAAGGTGGCTGGCTTTGAATATATGATTAGTTGGTAGGCTCTGCCGCCCTGCCACTTCGGCGGTCAGGGCTATGGTCTCACCCAAAAGTTCGGGAGACACATCCAAAACTTGAACACCTGCATTCAACCAGACGAGCCGCGCTCCCGCCGCCACGCCGTCTCTAGAATAGCCTTCGCTACCTACACCCCTTAATAGAATGGAGGCGCGATAACGGTTTACGCCAATAAGCGTAACAGAGGCGGCCTGCATAATGTCCCATCCCATAGGGGTTTCTATGGCAAAGCGATTTGCCCCATTCAGAACAGCGGCCTCGTCATGGCGACTAAGTGTGAGCCCGCGCAATTCAAACTCGAATGTTGCCTGTCTATCAAAATAGGCTGTTGGCCCCGCAGGAATATCGCTTAGCACAGCACCTACATGTAGGGCCTGAGATGTGCTGACCTCTGAATCACCTGAAACTATACGAGACGGTGCAAATGGGTGCATCACCACGCCAACCCCAAGACCTGAATAAGGTGCAGGGAGGTCTAGGGCCAAGGGTACAGGACGGCTCGGCCAAACAATATTTGTGGAAGTCTCTGGTATGGCGCCATTTACGAGACTCAAAGGCGCAGCCCCATCGGGTACCGCAATGATTTTCCTAACATCTGACTCTTCAATTGTTTCTATCCGCCAAATCCCTACTATATCGGGCAAGGTCACACGATCCCCGACTTCGATTTCCAAAGCCCGAGGCGAAAGTGAAAGGTGAAGTTCTTCATTCTGTTTTTCCAACCTCTCAAACAGGTTGTCGCAAAGATAGCCCGCAAAATATCTATCCAGAACCAAAGGCGCCGCTATATCTAGGATATTTTCTGTCTCTGACGCTCGGTCTTGGCTAGAGGCAAGGCCATTTTGATAATCCGCGCCCGCATCGATAAAATGCAAACGCACATCTCGAAGCGCCTCTGCGGGGTCAGAGTGAATATGGCGCACAACCCCCTTTATGTTTTCGGTTATGGCCGAGAGGGGGATAGCAGAGACATCACCTTGACCGAGTGAAAAGAATGACACCACACCTCCTTGTTCCGCCAAACTAAAACTATAGATTTGACTTAAGGTGGAAAGAGCCGCCCGTGCGCTCATCGGGCGGTCAATTTTAAAGCCTTGCACGACGCCGTTGAGTTGTGACGTATCAATTGACATCAACCCAGACTGTGCCGCAAGTTCACGGACTATGTCGGCAATCGGGACAAGCCCTATACGCCCCGATATCCAATGCCCAGATTGCCAAGCCTCGCCATCAGCCCAAACGCTCTCTCGCGCTGGAAAATCAGGAAAAGGCCGCGCATCCCACGCCCAGACGCTCATTTGGTCTGTCTGAATCATACGGCCAGAATAATCAGAGGATAGCAGGTTGTTTTCAGGGTTATCCCAATAAGAGATGAAGGCCTCTATGTAGCGGCGCTGCATCAAATCATCCCGAGACCCATCCGAGAAATGAGGACGGGCGCTCTCCCCGCTTTTTGAATCATAAAAGAGATTGGGTTGGTTCGCTCCAAACCGAACCGCTGGACAGCCAATTTCCAGAAAGCAAATTGGCTTTGACTGTGGCTGCCACCTTGTTGGGGCGCCTGTTTCAACCCCATTTACTCTGTTATAATGTGTATTTGACCACCAGTTTCTAAGGTCCTTATAGCGAAACACCCACGGCTTATTCGCCGTTCCATCTGTGACTTCTGTACGGTTTTGTGCCTGTCTATCAGCATCTGAATCATAAAAATAATCATAGCCCTCACCGCCTTCGATTTGCGATTGCAGATAGGCTTTGTCATAAATATCGGGTGCCAAATCTGTATCTAGGTGCGGGCCGTCCCGCCAATCCGATAAAGGAAAGTAACCATCGATTCCAATGACATCAATCGCGCTAGAGGCCCAAAGCGGATCAAGATGAAAGTTGACATCTCCGCTACCATCTTGGGGATGGTGGCCAAAATACTCACTCCAATCAGCGGCATAGGTTACGGCGCAACTCGGCCCTAAAACAGCCTTCACATCTTGCGCCAATGCCACAAAATGCGGCACAGCAGGATAAGTTGAGACACCGTTAATTCTTGGCCCGCGCAAAGTTGTCAGCCCGCGCATTTCAGACCCAATAACAAACGCGTCCACCCCGCCTACGTTTTGCGCTAATTGGGCGTAATGCAGGATATAATTCTTGAAGCCTTTGTCGCGATTAAAAAACGTTGCCACTTGGGACACAGCACTTGCCCCTTCATCACCACTTATCCGCCCTCGCCACGGGAAAGGATTGGTGCCTGATGGAATATCCATTAAGAGAAAGGGGTATAGAGTGACTTTATACCCTCGCCTTTTCAGTTCAATTATCGTTTGTTTTATACTCTCATCCGACGGCGTTCCGCCGAAATTGGGGCGTCCTTCGGCATCCATTGACACCAAATAAGCTGTCCCGCGCGTCTCACCGGCAACCGTCCAACTGTGATAGGGTAGAATTCTGTCTCTACGTTCAACACCTGGATGGATTTCACAATCCTTACAAGCTAATGCTGTACCAAACCATGCCGTAATAATTGATACGTGCTGACAATTGGGCAGTTGATCTTCGAGCTGATCTAACGCCAGCATTATATCGGCTTGACCAGAAAGGTTGTTCATGTTGATTGGCCGCGAAACGCCTGGTTCTGGGGTTTCCTCTACGATATCAGTAGCATAGGCGAACTCTCCCGTCGCGGGCAAAAGGTTCACAGATTTGATGAGCTGTT
Source organism: Litorimonas taeanensis (assembly GCF_003634015.1). Lineage (NCBI taxonomy): Bacteria > Pseudomonadati > Pseudomonadota > Alphaproteobacteria > Maricaulales > Robiginitomaculaceae > Litorimonas > Litorimonas taeanensis. The sequence goes on along the minus strand of NZ_RBII01000001.1, from coordinate 222,807 downwards.
CCATTTTATCGGGTGCCTTGGCATCTATGGAAGGCGGAATCCGTATAACCTCAGCATTAATCTGCGGCAAACGCGCTCCGAAACCCTCTAATGGGAAATCTTCAAAAACAATATATGCCGTATTACGAAAGGCAGGAACGGCGTTACCTTCGACGGCCTGAATAATAGGGTCAGGCAATTGCCCCTCCGTGCCTTTATAGACTCGCATCGTAAGGCCCTGTTCCTGTAATGGGCTTCCATTGGCCCATAGCCTATCGATGCCTAAAATTTCGCCTTCGCAAAGGCCTATGGCAAAGCTGATATAGTATCGATATTGCGTCTGCGTTGGCCCGCCGCCTTTGCCTGTGCTCACGTCCTCCTCTGTCTGTATTTCTCGCAATCGCGAGGCCCAAATCACCTGACCAGCCAACCGCATGCGGCCATAGACTTTTGGCATAGGTGCGCCATCTTGGGATGTTTGTAGTTCAAAGCTCTCTAGTCTCGGCCCTTCGTACGTCCGATTGTCGAATATATTAGAAATGGCTGAATTTGCTGCGGAAAGCGCAAATTGAGTCGCTGTTTGCGTGACAGTAGACGCCGCGAAATTCGCCGCACTGATAGCCAGTGTTGTCATAGGGTTTTCTTTTCTATTTCAGGAAAGGCAAAACTGCTCACCCAGCGTCGATTCCAATAGGGCACGAAATAGCTATCCACGACAGCGCGCCCCCAATAGGCATGGGTAATCATGTTCGGCGAAGTCAGTATCGCCATGTGTTTACATAAAGCGCCCGGATGCATTCGGAAAATTAAAACATCCCCTGGCTGTGTGCGATGTAAGGGAATTTCCTTTAGGTAAATTTTCGCCGCCTCAAGCAAGGTTTCCTTCCCAGATCTTTCTGCCCAATCAGGAGTGTAAGGCGGAACAGCTATTGGCTCTGAGCCGTAAAGCGATCGATAGACACCGCGGATTAAGCCGAGACAGTCACTGCCTGCGCCGCGCTCACTGGCTTGATGTTGATAGGGCGTATCAAGCCAAAGACGCGTTTCCGAAATTACGCGCGCGCGAAGAGCTGTCATCGGTAACGTGAACCACCATCTTTAAGCTCGCCCAATTGAGGGGCAGCCAGCAGAGCATCGGCGCCTAATAGATATGGAAAACCACGGAAATTTTCAGCGTTATGAAATTGGTCACGACAAGCCGTAAATGTCTTGGGGCATATCACATCAGAGCCATAATTTGACGCAAGTAATCCGCACCGCTCATCGCCAAATTTCGCGTCACATTTTTTAGAAAAAACCCGTCCCGTAGAACGATTTAATTTCGCCGAAAAGCCAAGCCACTCCACCTCGAAATATTCGCCTTGGGTTGTGACCTGTCCGACCTCCCCAACTGAGAGAACCACATATTGCGAAGGGGCCGTCCAGTTGATTTTTAAGTGTGATAATTTCGCGCCTCTCAGAACCCCATCGTCAATATCGGCAGACGAAATTACGAGGCTTTCTAATACGCCTTGGATACTGCCATTATCTGCGGAGAAGCCTAGTCGGCTTTCTGTCTCTGATTGTGTCTGGCTCGACCGGGCCGAATATAAAACCCCGTCAACTTCCAAATTTTCATCATGTTCAGTAAATCCAAATACACGGCCATCAGATAACTCAAGTTTCCACGCAGTACATAAAGTCGTTACAGGCTCGGAAAGGTGCGATTGAAGCGGCGCTTGTATTTCACGCATGAAGCACCTCCACCAAAGGTATGGATTGCAGAACGCCGGCGCCGTAATCTTCCAGCGTCATGTCGAGGCTATCCGTATCAAAGCGCACGACGATATCAAAAATATACCCCGCCGTAATTTCGGCCCCAAGCGCGGGCGCCGTCGTAAACATCACAACACCGGCCATCAGATCAACAGAGAATTCCGGTTGTTCAACCTCAGCGCCACCAATGGCTATCAGGACAGAACCCTCTTGCGGCTTCTTAATTAACCGAGGAGAAGTTTGGTCATCATAGGTTTTGATGAGTTGAAAAGACCTCTCAACTCCATCGCCATACCCAATGATTTGATCCAAAGCAGATGGCGATTTATTTAAATCACAAGATAGACAATCAAAAGGGTCTTTGAACCGAAAACTATGCAAACGACCTTTTCTTGATATAAAAAATTCATTTAATTCAGATATTTGCTGACTAGTCTTAATCCCTGCGTTTATCTCAAAACGTCTCCTCGGATGCGCATATGGCGTGTTTCTATACTCGTGTCCATTCGCAAGGGTAGTCACCTCAGTCTTAAACTCGGGACCGCCAAATGTTCCAAATGCCAACCCAGACGGGAAACGAACATTATGAAATTCTATCATTTAATTCTCTTTGTTTTGATTAAGTAAGCTTTCGCCCACGCGATAAAGCTCGCGCTATATTCGCCGCAATCTGTGTGTCAGATTTTGTCTTGCCAGCGCCTGCGGCTTGCCCAGACAAATTCAGCGTCAGGTTTAGCGGGGCTGTTTTAGCTGTACTGGACTGTCCCGCGACAGAAGATAAGAGGGATTGGAAAACGCTTTCAAGCGGATCTGCAATCAGCTCTTGAACGGCTATTCTTGCCATATCCTGAGAGATAGATTCCGCCATTTGTGAGAAGGATACTTCCCCTGAACTCGCGGCTCGTTGTAGCGCGCCTGCGATACGCTCACTCGCCTGTTCAAAGGCTTGGGCCATGGCCTCTGCTGATTGTTCAGCCTCTTCAATATTAAAACGCTCAAGCTGATGGGCCGCATTCTGAGTTTCATTCATCTGGAAAGGCCTCAAATAAGGGGGTAAAATCATGCGCTGTCAGAGGGGCTTCATCACGGTTTTGACAGAGCCATAACCAGTCACGGACTGGCATATCCCAAAAGGCGTCAGGAGAGAGTTTCATGTGTAATACAGCCAGACGGAACCAAGCCTGAAAGGGCCATTTATGTGGGTTCATGCAAAGCCCTCCTCAATTAATTTGGACATAATCGGCAAAGCTCTGAGCAAGGTTTTGCGGCCGGGTTCAGGCTGTGGTTTTAAACACAAAGACTGGAACAACACCCTTAGGATTTCCTCTTGGGTTTTAGAGTCATTGGCGCGAAGTTTTTGCGCTAATTCCAATGGGGTATCGACCTGTAAATCCCGGCTCATTTTGGCCAAAGCTTTCATTGAAAATCGCAAGGTTATCACAGGGTGCGGCGATGCCTCATCAACGCATATAATGCGGTCTAAAGGATGGCGTTTCATATCGGCAAAAAGACCGGTTGGCCCGCACTAAAAAGCGTTACTTCAAAGCGTGCTTCGCCTTGAAAACTTCCGCTATAGGTTAGTGAACCTATCAAAAAGGGGCCCTCTATTTGCCCGAAACTTGGCAATATCAAACGTAGATTTAACAGGGTTTGATCAAAGAAAGCTTGCCGCACCAAAGCGGCGCTCTCTTCGGTTTTAAATATCCCTACGCCTGACACTTCCGCCGATTTTATCCCAGCATGGGGCAATAGCTCTTTCCATCCCTGTGCGGAATCTGCATGCGTTATGTCTATCGGGCGGGCATTAAACCGTATGGTTTTACTGCGAAGCCCCGCCAATGTCTGATAGCTCTCATCCGGTTTTTTCATTTTAACGAGCAAGTCGCGGCCGCTTTGTGCGCTCATATTCTCCCCTATTCTGCTTATGTGGTTTCTGTCAGCACGGAGAGGCGCAGCAATCCATGATGTGTGCGGCCATCAGCCGCCCGTAATATATCGGTGAATAACACGGCGCTGCTGATGACAGAGCCAGTCTCTAACGCCACAGCCAGTCCTGTTTTATCAGCCAAAACCTGTTTTAGGACGGTTATGAGGGTCAAAATTTCTGACCGCCCCGAATAGCGAGACCAAAGATGCAAAGTCATTTGATGAGACGTTAAGTGTGTCTCATCGCCTCCAATATCTTCGCTCCTTAAGTTACCATAACTTAGATAAGGGAAAACTGGATCTTCTGGCGCGGCATCATATAACCGAGGCGGCGTGCCAAGATTGTCTTGGATAAGGCTATTCGTCGCCAAAAGCTGGTGCACCGCTTTTGCAATAGACGCGTTCATTGCTGTTCCTCCTCGCAAATTAGATGAAGCCGTTCGCGCCGATTATCGGGGTCCGACGATGTTATGACGCGTAATATCCGCTCTCCCCACAGTATCCGTGCCCTCTCAGGGAAATTCGGTTGGTAATGCAGGGTGACGCGGTAACTTTGCGTGACGGCTAGGCGGCCATTTTCTTGACGTTCCGTCACGGTTTTAGGCGTAACAGCGCCCCAAAAGGCGCTGTGGAAATTCCATTGTGTCTTTGTACCGCCAAATTCATCGGCTTGTACTATGGGGATATAGAGCCCTAGACGGCTTCTCAGATCGCCAATCATATTTTCAAGCTCCGATAGGGCATTATCAGCGCGTCAACGAGCATAGGAACGGATGGCACTTCGCGGCCAGAACGGTTTTCATAACCCTGACCAACCAAAAGCATCATCGCTTGGCGTAAGGGCATGGGAATGTCATTGATGGCCTCGCCATATCCCGCAACAACATCTACCGTTAGCGCGGATACGTCTTGGCGGTTATGCCATCCCCAAAGACCAAGCTTAGTTGGCTCTATCGTTGCGGGCGTCGAGCGTAGATTAATACAGAGCGTTTTTATATCGACGCTCTCCTCTCCGCCCTCTTGCAAATGCAACGTCACCCCTGTGACGGATTGGATGGGATGGATAGATAAGGCTAGCTTACGATGAAAGGGCGGCAATAGTGTCAAGCGCTGCGCCCGCATAATTAATGTTGTACGGCAAAGGCTCTCAAGCCTTTCACGCGCGCTTTGTATAAGCTCTGTAATCAGGGCATCTTCATCATCATGATCGATACGCAAGAAAAGCTTAGCCGCGTCTAAGGTAACAGGCTCTATGCCTGGCAGGTTTATATCTGTGAGCACAGAGGCCTCCTTTGAGTTTACTGCATAAAAAAAGCCGCGAAACTCGCGGCTTGGTTGTTTATTGAGGGGGAAATGAGGGTTTGTTTACGCCGCCTTTAGCAGCTTAATCGCGTCGAAATCTTGTACGCCCCCACCCACGCGTTTGGTTGTATAAAACAAGACATAAGGCTTGGCTGAATAAGGGTCGCGCAAGACGCGTACGCCTTGACGATCAACAATAAGATAGCCGCGACGGAAATCACCAAACGCTGTAAACGCATTGCCTGAACTCACATCCGGCATGTCTTCGACTTCAATTAAAGGATAGCCCAGTAAAGTACTCGGCTGCCCTGCCTCATTAGAAGGTTGCCAAATATAATGCCCATCGGCGTCCTTAAATTTACGAATGTCGTTGATTGTGCGGCGGTTCATGACAAAGCTGGAGCCCGCGCGGTAACGACTCTTGCCCGCATAAATAAGATCCAATAGCGCATCCGTCGGCGCCGCGCTGTCAAATGCTCCTGCCGTACCCGTAGAAACGACACCTAGTTCGCCAAAGCTCTGCGTTCCGTTCTCGGCTTGGATGTAATCTAATAGACCGCGCGGTTTATTCACCCCGTCACCCCCAACAAAGGCCGCCGTTTCCTGCGCCGCGAAAATATCATGAACCTCATCGGCTAGCCATTGGTCAACATCGGCGACCCCATCATCCAATAAGGCCTGTGTCGCGGCGGGCATGGCATAAAGCTCCCCCGCTGGAAAATCGAGAAGTTCAAGCTGCGGCGCTTGCGTTTCAATTCTGGCCTCTGTTTCACCGGCCCAACCCGACGCCGCGCCGGAAGCGCTGACAGGTTTTTTGAACAATCCTGACCCAATACGGCGTATCGTGGCCAAAGAACGAAAGGGTGAGCTTTCTGATAAGGCCTTATCAATACGGCTCTCAGTCTCTATTGGCGCCACATAACCGCCCTCTGCATCTACGCTCGAAAGAGATTTGCCTTCTAAGTCTGCCAAAGCATTTGCATCGCCTGTCCTGATGAAACTCGACCACGCGGATTTGGCCTCTGTATTAACGCGCCTCTCCAGATTTGGGCGAGATAAGCTCAGGGATAGGTTCTCAATTTGCTTGGATTGCGTGTCGAGCGCGGCATTCAATCTTGCAACCTTATCATCGAGAAGAACATCCGTAGACTTTTGCTCAAGCGCCGCTAAACGATCATCATTTGCGGCTTTGAAAGCGGCAAAGGTTTGCGCAAAATCAGCCTGAGCTTCTTTCATATTCAGATGCTTTGTTTCAATATTAGCCATAGGCTTTTAGTCCTTTTTGTGTGTTTAAACGATTTGAAAGTGTCGGGTCGTCAATCTGCGTAATCCGTGCAGAACGGAGCATGGGGAAGGCCACGACCGAGACCTCCCAAAGGTCGAGTTCAGTCAAAAGTCGGCCCGATTGCGTTTTCATGCTGCGGCGCACGCGGTATCCAATGGATAAGCCTGAAATGGCCCCCTCTTTAATCAATCGCGCCGCCCGTTCAGATTTTTTTGCCCCTAGCAAAAGTCTACCTGAGAGAAACAACCCCGTTTTATCTTCAAGAATTCTATCCCAAACACCAATAGGCTCGGATGCATCATGCCCAATCAACATCGGTAAACGTCCGTTTCGCAAACTCAATATAGACGCAGAAAAAGCGCCCTTTACGACTTGATCGCCTGATAAATCTACTTGTCCAAATCGGCTCGCATAGCCTGAAATTCTGAGGAGAGCGTCTGCCGCTTTTTCACTCATGGTCGTCTTTCCGCTTCGAGCGCATTGGCCATGACTTGCCGCTCTATCCTGTCCAGACTCAGTAAAATCATCGTCATTTGCCCTTCCATAACGGCAAGACGTTCAAGGGCGGGGGCCCGTTCAGAAAGCTGAATTTCAGCGGCCTTTAACCGCGCTTCAGCAGCCCCCGCCCAGATTAATCCGCTGGCCGTTTGCACGGATAATGTCAGCAACAATCCAAAACCAATGGTTCGGTTGAATGTGAAAACTTTATCTTGAGACCGCATCAGCCCTCGCTTTCTGGCGTTAAGCCTGCCAACGCTCTTTTCTCGGCGTTTGATAGGAAATCTGCCCCTGATAAGCGCTGCCAAAGACGATTTCTGTCTTCTGCTAACGCTGGGACTTGTTCAAAATCGGGCCTTATCCTGAGCGCATCGTCAAACCATGGACGGAGCCAATTTTGTAAACCCGCTGCCGTCTTTTGCACGAGCGGTAAAACCGTCTGCCGCCAAAAGGCTTGGTTCGCTTCGCGATAATTTGCATAAGTATTATCGCCCGGCAGACCCAAAAGCATTGGCGGCACGCCAAAGGCCAAAGCAATTTCACGAGCGGCTTCGCGGCGGGCTTCGATGAAATCCATATCCGCGGGGGAAAGGCTCATTGACTTCCAATCAAGGCCGCCCTCTAGCACCAAAGGCCGTCCCGCATGGCGCGCCCCAGTGTGGCCCGTTTCGAACTCTCTTTTCAAGCGTTCGAACTGCTCATCTGTTAAATGCTCTGCCCCATTGACCCCTTTGTAAATCAGTGCCCCGCTCGGACGCGCTGAGTTTTCCAAGAGCGCCTTTGCCCAGTGCCCACCCTCATTATGAAGGTCAACGGCTTGAGCGCAGGCATTTAATGGTGAGACTGTGCCTTTTGGACTGAACAAACTCATGTGAAATATAGGGGAACGGCCCGAAGCTATATGCATCTGTAATTGCCGAGGAGCATTTTGCGGTGCGACTATTTCCCACCCCGTTATTCCCCCTGACCTGGCTGCGAGAGGCGTAACAGTATCGGGGCAGATTACACCGAGCGTATAAGGTAAGGCATTAACAGATATGGCTTCTAAATAAGCCTCGCCTGACAGTTGAAGATAGCCGTAAAAGGCCTCTAGAGTTTGCGTCAAAGTTTGAGATAGAGAGGCGCGATTTAAAAAAGCATCTGCATCTGGACTCTCTAATATCGTCAAAGGTACGCTTGCCGCGGCTTCTGAAATCAATCTTACACAGCGATAAACAATAGGGTTTCGCCCATAACCTTCGCGGCAAAGCGCATTAAAACTTTGCGGGGTCCAATGGGCGCTTTGTCCTAGTTGCAGGGCGATTAGCGGAGCCGCAGATTTAATGTCTTCTGGGCCAGCATTAGGCAAAGAAAGAGCCGCGCTGCGAGAGGCAGGCGGCTTTAAAAATTCAAACATATAAGGCTTATCCTTTTGACACGGATGGCCGAAGCGCCGTCCAATGAATTAAGCCTCATAATTTTCGGCCCAATTTCGTCGATAAGCTGTTTATAGGCTGACCTAGGTCAGGTGCGGAATATTCTCTATGATTTCGTTTTAACCTACTGATTTAATGTGTTTTTACGCCACCTTAAACAAGGATGGAGTTTCTTGATGCTGCCCTAAAAATGTTAGCGCCAGTTTATAATTAATTTTCAGATCCTGTCGGCGATCTTCATCGCCAATCAATGACGCCATTGTAATGGCATTGCGATAGGCTTTCACAGAATTTTCCAAGGCTTCGCGGTCTTTATTTTCGCGGCCCAAAAGCAGCAATGTGTCCGCCAAGGCTTCATGTACATCCAGCGTTTCTTTGGGCGCCGTTTCAACGCTGTAATATTTTTTGGCTTTATGAAGAGCGTCTACCGCTTGGATTAAGGGCGCAGTATCCCCTGTCTGTTCGGCCAGACGTGTCATCTTGTCAGCTAGTGATTTGTTCAGCTCAGCCAATTCTGCGTCTGTTTCAGCAAGTTTTTGTTCAAGTTCATTCTTTAACTTATTCTGTCCAAATTTAAGCATTCCACATCTCCGAAACCTGATCCTAAGGTGTATATTCGTGGGACACCCTTGCGATATTGAGGTTAATTCTGCTTTAAAACTTAGGGTTAACAGAGCCTTAAAGAGACTATATTGACCGAATTTTGGGCGGTAGCCCGCCTTGCGTTAACAGATGTGTCACGGCCCAAACCAAGGCGTCTGCACGGTCGGGACTGCCCTTCTGCGCCGATGTTCCAAGGGTTAAAAGCTCGCTCTCCAGCGCCTCTAATCGCGCGGCATGGACAACGCGGCCCTGTTCATAAAACGCCGCTACGGGTTCCGCTCTGGCCTTTTTACTTTTCGTAGCGAATACAGTTTTGACCGGGATGTTAGGGTCAATCGAGCCAATGACCGTTTTCACCAAATCTCCACCCTGATTCACTTCGACCAAGAGCTCATCCGCCTCCCACGCCTTAAACAGATCAATGGCGGTACGAGCCCATCGTTCTGGCGAAACGCCTTGTATGCTTGCATCTTGCAAAACGAAAGCCTTGGCCGTTCGGCCCTGCCCTTGTCTTCCTGCCACGATGATACCGCAATGATCTGACTTCTCTCCAGAGGTGACCGGCGGGTCGAGGCTAATGACAATACGGTCCAATGCGGGTATATCTTCTCGGTACTGGCAAGCCTCTATCATAGCATATGACCAGAGTGCATGCGCCTGATCTAATAGAATTTCACCCGATAACTCTTGACGCCCTAGGCGTGTGCCCCCGTAAGTATCCTCCATCATCGACAAGAAAGCCGGAGAGAGGTTGGTATAATTATCTTGGGTTTTCGCCCGATAGACGATTGTGGATTTTGCCTGCATGAGCTTTATCAAAGCGGGTATTGGACGGGGCGTGGTTGTCATAACCAATTGGGGTTTATCCCCTAACCTTAACCCTAGTCGTAAATTTGCCAGAGCCGCCTCTGGGTACGCCCACGCGCAAAACTCATCTGCCCATGCGGCGTTAAATTGCGGGCCGCGCAGGCTATCTGGATCTTCTGCAGAAAATAAATACCCCAAAGCGCCATTCGGCCATTCGAGCCGTCGTCGAGAGGCAATGTATCGTGGGCGCTTACGCGGGAAGCCTATATTCAGCAGTCCGCTCTCCCCCTCTAACATCACCTCTCTGGCATCATTTAGGTTCGGTGCGATTAAAGCAATACGGCCGACCGTTTCGGCGCGCCTTGATATCCACTCGGCCCCTGTACGCGTTTTTCCGCAGCCGCGCCCCCCGAGCAAAATCCAAACAAGCCAGTCTATACTGGGAGGCTTCTGGTCTGGACGCGCTGTAAAATCCCAATAGTCGCCAATGGCCGCATAATCATTTGAACTCAGGTTCTGGATAAAATTCGCCCAAGCCGGCCCCAATCGACGTTGCGTTTGCAAGATGAGTGAATCGCCGCCGCAATGCGAGGAGATCTTCGGCGTTAAGGGGTGGGAGGTCTTCATATCGGATTTCAGCCTTTTCAGCATTCGCCGCCATATGTTTTTCATTCTGTGTGGTCAAAGCCTCGATAAATTTCAGCAGGTTCATTCCGCAACGAATAAATTTCTCAACGCTCGCGATTTCGCTTGTTATGCTGCTTATGTTTTCATTGGTGAAAGGGGCCGTTTCATGCCCTTCCATCGCGTCAATAAGATTGTGGAGTAAGATTTCGACTGAGTGAATATTATAAAGTTTGGCGGTCGTGTTCATCTTCATAGAAGAAAATTAAGCCGACTTTGCTTGCCGTGGATGTATCTTTACAGATTGGTTTTTTTCTCCCGCAATCGTGCCGTAATGCTCGCTAAGCCGCGTCAGTCCCAGAGTCAGAACCGTTAATCCACTTCCTGCCGCCCAGCGTTCGGCAGACTCTACAGCGTCCAAAGATTGGTCTAAACAGCATATTGCGATAACAGCTGTATCGAGCCCGGCCCCCATTGCTTCGCGCGCTGATTGGAGTCTGGCTTTAGCATCTGCTCTATGAATGAAACGATCTTCGACACTATTGGTATCAGACGAAACACCCGCCCCATCATAACGCTGTGTGGTCGCCAACCCATGACCAGAGGCATGATAATCCTGAGCAATGCGTTTTCCGGCTTCAATCAAACTACTCTCAAGCAAGGGCCGACCTTCAGAGTCGGTCTGATGCGCCAATCGGTCAAGCGCCGAGAGCCGTGTGTTAACGCGCGCTTTGCGTTGTACGCCGCCCGTTACATAGACATCTCGCTCCCGCAGGTCATAATGTTGATTTAAGGCACTTGCCTCTTTGCCATTTTGTAGTCGCCGTTTGACGCTGGGCACAACACGATATCCTGATGCCCCCATTTCCAAAGCCCCCTCTGCCTTTAATGCCTGCATATCTTTTACCGGAACCCAAAAAGCAGGGCGCCTTCGCCTGTCCCCATGAGGATGAGCGGGAAAGGCATCACAGCCGCTAGCAACGCTGATAACGGCTTTATGATGAATGAGACGTCGTAAAATTTGCTGTTGTTCAAATGTAATCATCTAAGTCGCCATCCCTCCATTCAGGGACACAAGCGCGGGCGTGACGGGTTTGGGAGCTTGGCGCAGGAAATTCTCTAACCGAATGAGTTTCAGGTCAAACACACCATCATCGCGGCTTTCTTCCACCACTTTGCAGGCATGGCTTATGGTCGAACGATCTTTGGCAAAAATTCGCCCTAAATGCGTATGGTTCAACTCATACACCACATGCGCTAAATACATGGCAACCTGACGGGCAAAACGGAGCTGACGGTTTTGACGTTCTGGGTTTTTCATATCGAGCTCAGTCAAACCGAACTCTAGTGAAACGGCGGCTATGGCCAAATTTGCTTGATGAGACTGCACAGCGAATGCTTGTGTATCGCGGCAATAAATTAAGGGCTGTTTGTGCGGCATCATTAATCCTCCGATAATATCTGAAGGCATGATAGCGCCGCACAGAGTGGTGAGGATTATATTCCTATAAAAGAGAACAAAAAGTCAACATGCATCCGATGACTATATGGGCAGAAGATGGCTAAAGCTATGAATTTAGGCGTAAAGTTTATCAGAAACCGAGCTATCTGATGATTGAGCTTCCATTTTCACAAAATGGTCATAGCCGAGGATCATTGTGACGTTCTTGCCGATATCCGCCAATGGTAGGCGAATCCAGAATTGCGCTAAATGCGAACCATTAGGTGTGCCAGGTCGCGTGACACCCGCATAAGGGCGGCGGTGCTTCACCACATTATCAAGGACATTTTTCCAATAGTCATTTCGACAGCCCATAGGCAGTTCATCAATATGGCGACCTTGAATTTCGCTATCAAATAAATTCCAAAACCCTGTACCAGCAAGGCGGATACGATAGCGACCTGTTTCAGCAACAACTTCTGTCAATGTGGTTGTCGGAAGCTGCTTACCAATATCTTCAGGGAAAATTTCGTGACGTGAAGGAAACTTATCTGCGCTACATTTTGAACGCCAATAATCATAAATCTTTTGCTGCTGCGGTAGCACCATCTGATGCCGCAATGCGTTCCCCTCAATCATTTTAACCCCCCCATTACGCGCTGTCCCAATCAGCGTGTAACCTTGATGCCTCATTGGGGCGCATATTCGAAATGATTTGTTAACCATAAATTATCATTTCATTCGAAAAGGTACGATTATTTGAATCGCTTCCGATTCATTCTCTTGTGGAACGGCAATCTCTTGGTCTGAAACGGGGCTTTTCAATGAGGTTTCAAGGCAGTTTGGTTATGAAATTTCTGGAATGGCTCAAAACCACCATCGATTCGTTCTAATTCTTAAGAGAATCTGAATCAGCAAAAGATTCAGGACAACAATTAATCAGTACGATGTTTCCCTAGCCCTGTACGTTTTGCGAGCTCTGAACGGCGTTTGGCATAGTTTGGGGCGACCATGGGGTAATCTAAAGGCAGGCCCCATTTTTTCCGATAAGCTTCTGGCGTCATATCATATTTTACGCGCAAATGTCGCTTTAAGGATTGAAAAGACAATCCGTCTTCTAGGCATATAATCGCATCATCACTCAACGAGTCTTCTATCGGAACAGCGGGTACTAATTCATTTTCATCAGCCGTGTCTTTACGATCAGATACTGCCAACACAAGCCCATCATAGATTGTGGTCAAAAGCTCAGGGATTGATTCCGCGGGTACTTTGTTTCGCGATAAATAGGCCGATGCAATCTGAGTCACATGCGCCAAAAGCGCCTCAGACTCCTTAGACGGTATCGGCGTATTATCACTCACACGCGAAAGTTACGCGCCCAAAACATATATGACCAACAGCGTCAGCAAGAGCATACCGCCCGTAAGGCCTGCTGCTAGTCCTGAGGGCGCCGCTTTGCTCATTGAACCTGCGGGGCTGAAGGCCTGATAAAGGCGACTACCAACACGGTCAAAAACGCGTGTGCGGTAGCGTGAGACGTGAATATTGGCGCGATCCCACATCGCTGAAATCCATTTCACAGCGCCAAAGCCAACGCGGCGGTAGAGCCAATCAGAGTCAACAATCTCGGCCCGTCTTTCGGCAGGGTAGAGTTTATAGCGCTTGAGAAGCGTGAAAGCGAAAATCGCGGCGAATAAAAGCTGTAATTGGAAGACAACATGATCCCAAGTATAAGGCTTATACGCATATTCCATTTCAAACGGCATCAATGAATAAAGCAGATGATACCCACCCCCAGGAATTGGCAAGGCCAAATAGATGCAGAGAATAGCTGCAAGGCTCATGGCGAGGAGCATATTCCAAGGCGCTTCTTTAACTCGTCTTCCGCTATCATGCGCAAAGAAAGTAAAATGCGGCACCTTAATGCCTGAATGTTCCATCACACCAGCAGATGCAAAGAGCATCATAGCAAAAGGCACCCAGAGATGATTTTCAAGCGCTGCCGCTAAAATCATGGCCTTAGTCACAAAGGCGGCGAGTAATGGGAAGGCCGCGATAGACCCAGCCCCAATCAGGCAAAGTACGGTTGTATAAGGCATGGAGCGGAATAGTCCGCCTAGCTCTGAGGCTTTCGCCGTGCCCGTGCGATACATCACCGCGCCGATGGACATAAAGAGAAGGCCCTTAAAGATAACATGAACAAAGACTTGCCCGACAACGCCGTTCATAGCGAGGGCTGATCCAATACCTATACCGCAAACCATGAAACCTAATTGGTTGTTCAGAGAATAAGCCAAGACTCGGCGCAAGTCGTTTTCGACAACCGCAAAGAAAACAGGGAAACAGGTCATCACGGCGCCAATCCAGATAAGAATATCCGTGCCGGGGAATGCACGCGCTAAGGCGTAAATCGCAAATTTCGTTGTGAAAGATGCCAATATGACTGTGCCTGTTATAGAAGCTTTTGGATAGGCATCTTGCATCCAGTTATGAAGCAATGGAAAGCCGCATTTAATCCCCATCGCAATGAGCATGAGCCAACCCCCGGGCGTATCGAGGCCGACATAGTTGAACATGAAGTCTCCACCGCGGCTCTCAGCCACCATGACCGCCCCGCCCAAAAGCATAACGCCAGAAAGCACTTGCACAGCCAAATAACGCATACCCGCCGCATAAGCGCGGTCTCCGCCTTTCCACACAAGGAAGACAGATGAAATCGCCGTGATTTCCCACATGATAAAGAGCGTAATCATATCGCCGGCCAGAACACCCGCAATAGCTGAACCCGTATAGATTAAGGCAGCGCTATCCGTAATGCGGCATTTTTCATGAAGACCGTAAATTCCATTAATCAGACCTGCGAGACAGAATAAATAACCCCAAACAACTGAGAGGTTATCAATTCGCATAGTAGTCAGTTCAACAGGTCCAACCGTTAGAAAACCTCCCAAAACTGAGGGCTCAGTTTTGATCGTAAAGATTAGCCAAGCTGAAAAAATAGGGGCGGCAATTAAAATCAACTTCCGCACATAATATGTGGCCTCTGATTTTGGTATAAGCGCGCAGACGAAGCCCGCCAAAATCACCCAAAGCCCAGGGTTAATATTCATGAGATCAAACATTAGTGCTCTCCCTCATGTGTATGTTCCGTCGAGTAGAAAGGATCAGGCAAACCGCCCTCCCCATAATAAGTTTCGTCTCGTGCCAAGAGTTTGAATAGGGGTTTGGCCGCGAAAACAATCAGAGAATAAGCAATAAACCCAAAGACAGCCCAAGACCCTGGGAATACTTCCCATGGTGCAGGATGCTTTAACGGATAAATCATGCCTAAAATTATGGTGATTATCATGCCGACAAAGGGGAGCACTATAAATCCGCGTTTAACTTTTTCCTCGCCTAAGAACAGGAAAGGTTTCGCCGCGGGGTGAATATCTTCAGCTTTATGCGCGTCTATTTCGGCGACTTTATCAATCTCGCTCATGACAACCCTCCCGGAAGAATAGGTTTCAGGAAGTCAATAATACCGCCTGCATAGAAGAAGAGAACAAGCGTTCCCGCCGCCGTAAAGACAGGCGGGACGATAACCCAAATATGTTTCTTACGTTCAATAGCAATAGCTGCATCTGCCGCCGCATCTGCAGGAGGTTTCATAAAGCCTCTAATGGCTACCGGAATAAGATAAATAATATTCAAAATAGAAGAGGCAATAAGCGCCGCAATTAATATGCCCTTACCGCTTTCTAGCGCCCCAGCCATTAGGAAGAATTTAGGCCAAGAGCCGCCAAATGGCGGAATACCAATAATTGAAATTGAGCCAATAAGAAACGCGCCAAACACCCATGGCATCGTGCGGCCAAGCCCATCAAGTTTGCTAATTTCAGCACGATGCGCCACCGTATAAATTGCACCGGCACACATAAAGAGCGTGATTTTACCCCAAGCATGCATAACGATTTGGAGGCCACCGCCAATAATTGCCGCTGGCGCTGCGAGCATAGCCCCCAGCGTAATATAAGACAGTTGAGACACAGTTGAATATGCAAGACGGGCTTTCAAATTATCTTGGCGCAGAGCAATAACTGAAGCCAAGACGATCGAAATGGCCGCAATCCAAGATATCGTTGTAGAGGCAGGTGTTTCAGCCGTCAGCGCTGGGCCGAATGTAAAAACGACAACTTTTAACATTGTGAAAACACCAGCCTTCACCACAGCCACAGCATGTAACAAAGCTGAAACAGGTGTTGGGGCGACCATGGCATTGGGCAGCCAAGGGTGGGTTGGCATCAAAGCCGCCTTAGCAATACCAAAAGCAAAGAGGAATAATAAGATTGAGGTTGCCAGAAGCGACGTCCCTGGCGGGAAAACACCGCCGACTTGGAATTCTGTTGTGCCTGCAATGACATGAGTACCAATGATAGCCGGCAATAAGAGCGCCAATGACGTCCCCATGAGCACTAAGGCATAGATAGTTAAACCGCGGCGGGCTTTGGCATCACCTTTATGAGACACAAGCGGAAAGGTCGAAATCGTCAGAGCTTCATAGAAAATAAACAGAGTAATAAGATTAGCCGACGCCGCAATCCCCATGGCGGATGCAATAGCTATGGCTACAAAGGTATAAAACCGGGTTTGGTTTTTTTCCTTATTTCCGCGCATATAGCCAAGCGTGAAGACAGAGTTTACAATCCAGAGCGAGCTCGCAATAGCGGCGAAAGTCGCCCCCAAAGGCTCCAGTTTGAACTTAACTTCAAAATTCCCAGCAAAAGTACCGAGCAGTAATTCAGGGCGGCCACCGGCGGCTACTTCTTTGCAAAGATAGATAACAGTCGCCAATAAGGCACCGCCAGCCGCAAGCGTAATGGTTTCACGTATATTGGGCTGTTTTCCAGCGAGCGGAATAAGAATGGCCGCAACCATCGGAATAATAAGTAAGAGTGCAAGCGCAAGCTCAGGCGTGAATGACATGTCCTATCCCCCCGCCGATAATAAGACTTCGGCCGCCCGTTCTGACGCGCCCACAATTATATCTGACGCGCCAAATATATTCATACCAATAGCAATAGATGTCAGCGCCAATATCCACATAGGGATAAGCATCATCAAAGGCGCTTCATTTTTGGCAACCGTCTTACCGTCAACAATGGGTGGGTCTTGGAAATATGCAATCATTAAGACACGCCCAACATAGAAAATAGCCAAGATGGAGCTGAGCATAATAAATCCAACCGCCCACCAATACCCTTGCTCCGCCGCAGCATCCGCAAGGGCTACTTTAGATACAAAGCCTGCTGTGAACGGTACGCCAATCAATGAGAAACCGCAAAGCGTAAACGCCCCCATCGTCCAAGGCATTGTTTTCGAGAGCCCTCTAAAATCTACGGATCGCGTAATGCCATAGCGATACCAGATTGCCCCCACAGCAAGGAATAACCCGCCCTTAATCACGGCATGGTTGATGAGATGTAGATAACCAGCAGCGACACTGGCTGTCGTCGCGATACCGAGGCCAAGGAGCATATAGCCTACTTGCGCCACCGAAGAAAAAGCCATTGCACGACGTATATCCGTTTGGAAAATAGCCTGTGCCGAAGCAAATATCATGCCCACGACGCCCAGCCCAACAATAAGATAAGTCAGAGTCGCCGCAACGTAATCAAATTCAGGATTAAAGACAAAAAAGGTAAAGCGGAACAACAGGTAAAGCGCAGCCTTTGTAGCCGTTGAAGCTAAAAAGGCTGTAACCTGTGTTGGCGCATAAGCATAAGCCCCTGGCAGCCAAGTATGTAAGGGGAACATAGCTAGCTTCAACCCTAGGCCAACAATGATAAAGGCAAAAGCAACCATAGAGACGCGGGATCCGCCATCCATTTCAGTCAAAATACGCGCCATATCGGCCATGTTGAGCGTGCCTGTTTCCATATAAAGGAAACCAATCCCAATGACGAAGAAAGTCGCGCCGATAGACCCAAGGATTAGATAATTATAGGCCGCGACCAATGCGCGTCGATCTCGGCTCGCACCCATAGCGACCAAGACATAGGTTGAGATAGAACTGACCTCGAGGAACACGAAAACATTAAACGCATCGCCCGTAATGACCATGCCCATAAGGCCCGCCATGCAGAGCAAAAAGGCCGCATAATATGGCGCTCTTTTCTTTGGCTCGACCTCTGCCACTGTGGCTGGCATGGCATATAGCATCGTCATCACAGCCATTCCTGCAATCAGAACAAGAATTGGCGCTGAGAGCGCATCTACTACAAGCGAAATTCCGTAAGGCGGATTCCACCCCCCCATCCGGTAAATATCGAGTCCATTTATTTGCTCATATTGCGCCAAGGCCACAGCCACGATGACTAAGATCACAGTCATAGCCGTTGTGGACCACCAAGCGAGTTTCCTATTAGGTAGAATGGCGGTAATCGCTGCCAAAATTAAGGGCACAGCAATTAAGAAGCCTGCACCATGTTCAAACAGCCAAGCGGGCATATAAGGGGTGATATCCATTACGCTTTCGCTCCGGCCTTTTTGGGCGTATCTGTGCCTTCGAGGTTGAACGCATAATCTAAGGCGTCAATTCTATCTTCTTCGATAGTTTGATAAACTTCGCGAATACGCACAACCAAAGACAAGCCAATCGCAAGCGTTGCCACACCAACAACAATCGCAGTCAAAATTAAAACATGCGGCAAGGGGTTTGAATACGGAATATCCGTAAGGAAGTCCCCGCCTCCCGCGGCCGCAACCTGGACGGTCTCAATAACTTTTGTTGTATAGGCATGGTCTTCACCATGACCGCCGCCTGGCGCTTGTTCAAGGATTGGCGGCTGACCATTCGCAACTTTACCAATTGTGATATAAAGCAAGAAAACAGAGGTCTGAAAAATCGACAAACCGACAAGTTTCTTAATTAAATTTCGTGATGAAAACACGGTATAAAGCCCTGTCATCATCAAGATAATAACAATAGCATAATTATATTGCTGGAAAATATCGGCGAGCATTACCAATCATCCTCCGATGTTTCAGGTTGTCTGGAGCCAAAAGCATAGAAGATAGCAATCATAACCGTCGTCACAGTTACCAGAACGCCCAATTCAATCACCAAAATTCCGTAATGTTGACCATGACTTGGGTCATGCGCCAATACGCTGTAATTTAAAAATTCACCGCCCAAGAACCAAGCCACAACGCCTGTCCCGCCATAAAGCAGCACACCTAAGGTCATGCCAATGCGAATCCATGAAGGCGGGAAAGCCGCTTTTGCTGCATCTAATCCAAAAATAAGCGCATATAAAATGACAGAGGCCGCTAAAATGACACCTGCTTGAAAGCCCCCCCCGGGCCCATAATCCCCATGAAACTGAACATATAGAGCAAATAGCGCGATAAGTGGTATCAAGAATTTAGAGACAACTCGTAAAACCACGTGGGGATCACCAACCCGGCTTAAATGTTGCGGCTCTGGTTTCGATTTTAAATCAGGCATTAGGCTTTCCCTCCTGATTCTGGTTTAGCTTTCGGCGGACGCCCCCGCTTTTTAGCGGGTGCCGTTGTCGCTTTCTTAGCGACCGTTTTTTTCACAGCCGCTTTTTGGGCAGGTGCCTTTTTAGCAGGAGCCTTAGATTTAGCAGGAGCCTTAGATACAGCCGCCTTTTTCGCCGTAGCTTTCTTTGCACTTGGCTTGGCCGCGGGCTTCTTAACAGCCACTTTTTTTACCGGCGCAGATGAGGCGACAGATACGGGTACATCTTTGATTAAACGTCCCGGCTGAGGTGTTGGCGTTTTCTGTACAGTGGCTTCGGGAGCGCCAGCTTCGACAGTGGTTTTTTCTGCTACTTGCGCCGCAGGGGCAGACGTATCTGAAATTTTCTGACCATTAGGGGTCGCGACCCAACGGCCTGCATTGCCGTTCAAGCCCAAGAGCAAAAGCACACCTAGCCCCGCAGAGAAAATCACGACAGCCTCGCCAAATGTATCATAACCACGAAAGCTTGCTAAAACAGCTGTTACGACATTTGGGATCTTAATATCTTCCGCCGTCTTGGCCATGTAATCAATCCCAACATAGCTATTCGCCGCTGAATAGGCATCGCCATAAGCTGGCATATCACCAATGGCATAAAACATGGCGGCGCCTGCAAATATACAAACAAGTAAAGGGCCCCATTGCCGGGAAATCGGAACAGGAGCAGATTTTCTATCCGCGAGTAACATGGCAGACAGCATAAGTACCGTCGACACGCCAGCGCCAACCGCCGCTTCGGTAAAGGCCACATCAACCGCATCGAGATTAACAAACCACGCAGCACAGACGAGACTATAAACACCTTGTAGCATCACGATGCCAAAGAGGCTTCGCATGCGAACAATCGCAAACGCCACAATCACAAGAATTGCCATCAGGGCAATATCAATCAAAATTGTAGGGGGCATAAAGGAAGCAGACGCGGCGAACATTTAGACCTCCTCGTCCAAATCAGGGGCTTTAAACTTGCCTAAAAATGGCTCTAGCCCACTTTTATAGGCCGCATGAGCAATTGCATGTGTCGCGGTTGGACTAGTCACTAACAAGAAGAATGCCACGAGTAATAACTTCAGCGACATTTGTGAAAATCCGCTTTGAATAATTAAGCCCAGAAGAATTAATTCAGCCCCTAATGTATCGGTCATACCTGCGGCATGTAAGCGTGTATAAAAATCGGGTAAGCGAATAACGCCAATCGTGCCCGCCATAACAAAGAACAAACCTCCCGCAAGCGAAAGAACCGTTCCAACAAAGCGCAAAAGTGCCAACCAATCAATTGTTGGACCCGAAGCAACATAATGCTCTGCAGCAGCTGGGGCCGCTGCCATGATAGTTACAAAGAGGCTCATTTCTCAACCTCCGCACTCTCTTTACGCATCAATCCGACATTCAAAGCTTTGTAATTAAAGAATTTCAGCACCGCGATTGTGGCGATAAAATTCATCAAAGCATAAAGTATCGCAATATCTACTCCGTCAGGACGATCAATGATGAAGCAGAACACACATAAAAACAAAACAGTTTTTGTACCAAAGGCATTCACCGCCAATAGACGGTCATATAATGTTGGACCGCCAATTAACCGCACAAGCATAAACACCATAGACAAGATTATTAAGAGGGCAGTTCCTAGATAAACATATCCCAAGGCCACGCTCATGACGTCGCTCCATCACTTGAGTTAGGGGCGCTCAACGGAGGCAGATTTTCGCCCGCGGCCCAAGCCGCCCTCTCGCTCATTTCAGAAAAATCTTCAGGAGCACTCATTTCATTCAGCAAAGCATGAACTAAAATATGATCGTCATCCATCATCACACTCACTGTCCCCGGCGTCAGCGTAATGGAGTTAGCAAAAACAACGCGGCTGAGATCATTTTTTTGTGGTAATGGAATTTTTGTTAATGTCGGTGACACTTCCATATCTGGGCGCAAGACAGCTTTCACCACCTGAACATTCGCTTTAACGATTTCCACGAAAAGCCAGACAAAATAGGCTAAAGTTTGAGGGATCATCAGATAGGGGGCCGTTTCATTATCGGTGAGACGCATACGCGCAGACATCGCCGAAACAAAGACGATGGAAATAACACCCAAGGTCAATAGCATTCCAGTGAAGTACCCAGAAAGGGTCAACCACGTCGCTGCTAATGCCAAAGCTAATACGAGACTAAATCGTAACACGCGATTGACGCTCCTACCCAATTCTCGAATCCTTCGTCTTACGCGAAGAGATTGCTGTTTGCAGAAGTCATAACGGGCTTAACCCTGTATTAAAAGGTAAAAGCCCCAAATCTTGGCGAAATGTTTTGTGGATTATTGCAGAATAACCCTTGGGTGATAGGTTTATCGACGATGCCCAAAGACAAGCGCTGCTGTGATAGCCGCTGCGCCGTGTTCTTCCTCGCGAGGAATCACGCCATCGCGAATATAACGGAGCACATCTTTGTTTAAAGATGACGTCAATGACCAGTTCCAATATCTTAAAACCGTCTGGGCTTTATCCGTCGAAATTGAGTCATAGGCTTCAATAACTCGGCGTAATGAAGGGTGCACCTCGCCAGCCTCATCCATAGCAGGGCGACGTAGGGCCGCCCATAATTTCTCAACCATTTCACGTTTTAAACCCGTAGACTTACACAAAACGGCAATACCTTCTCCGCCCTCATCCGTCAGAATTTGCGCGCCGGTGGCAGGCTTAACACCCGACATATAGGAAATTTCTTCGGTTAGATGTGGGTCAAGGCCATTCTCGGCTGCGGCTTCGATTACCTGTTCTAACCCGCCATGTTCATTCCGCGCAATCGCGGCGCGGTTGCGTTGGCGTCGTTCGACGAATTGCAAGGCTTTTCGTACCCCTGCATCTTGCCACCCATCAGCCGCGGCGCGAGGGAATAAATCTGCGCAGCTCTCCTGCAGTACTGAACGAGACACGCCAAAGCGGGCTAATATTTTCTTTCGTGTCGGGCCATCAGCCCACCAAAACATCGTTAAGCCATGTGAAGGCCGCAATTCTTCGCGGCGGTTCAACAACGGAATGAAATGTGTTTCATTGCGCGAAATCGTCAAAATTCTCTGCAAGGCTGTTTCACTGAAAGACGCCCCCATATTTTTGAGTAGAACCGTCACTACGTCGTCTTCTAAGAACTGAACGAGCGAATCGACAACCGAGTCAGAGAGCTTTCGTCTATGTGCGATAACTTTTCGATGCTCGCTCGAAACTGTCTTGGAAATCTGTATCAAATCAGAATCCGTCAAAGACAGAGAGTTTTCAAGAATGTGTTTTGCGACACGAATATCATCTTTTGCCAAAATAACCAAAATTGTGCGCGGGGCCTCATTTAGCATGACAATGCGTTTGGCAACGCCTTCACGTAACTCTATATCTGCATCACGTAACAGCTCGACCAGAACATCTCCCGCCATATGGCGCTCTTGGGGGGTAAGTTGGCTTGATGGAATACAAATCACATCCGCCAAACGCTTTACCAATTGCCGGCGCGTAGCCACGCTACTGTCGACAGTGTCATCCTCTAGGATAGGGTCAAGAGCGGGAAGCGGGTCTTCGCCCCGCATTTTTCTTGATTGTGCTGGCATTGCGACCATAAAGGCGTGCTCCTTCGCTCCGTCAAATGGGGCCGTTTCCAGCAATATCTAAACAAAGAGCGTTAACCAAGCGTGACTTTTACTGGCAATATTTCAATTCCGCGCAATCTCGTCCACAAAGGCCAGATTGATGAAAACAAAATGACAGCCAGACACTTGTTTGTCAGTTGAAGGCCCCCACCCTATTGTTTAGGCCGTTCAGTAGCCCTAGCCCAAAGTAAGTTGATATTCATGGCGTCTATATTTCAAACTAATACCCAGCCCCCTTTTGCCGAAAAGAAACCCTTAAGGACTGAACAATTATCACGTGTCAGGCATGATGATTATGCGTGGATGAAAGATGAGAATTGGCAAGCGGTCATGCAAGACCCGTCAAAATTGGACAACGCCATTCGCGCCCATTTAGAGGCAGAAAACGCCTATACAGAAGCCGTTCTTTCACCTTTAGACACCCTAAAAGAGACTCTTTTTGACGAAATGAAAGCCCGAATAGAGCCTGAAGCCGCCAGCACCCCATTACCCGATGGAGGTTGGGCCTATTTCCACTATTATCGGACTGGGGATCAGCATGGCGTTTATGCGCGCGTTCCAAAAAATCAGTCAGAGAAAGCCCTACGCCTAACGGAAGCTTTGTTAGCCGAAAGCGAGACCGTATTAGATGCCGAAGATCTCTCCCAAAACTACCCTGCCTATTTCGACCTCGGCGCAGTTTCTCACAGCCCCGATCACAAATGGGTAGCCTATGGCGTTGATGGTCAGGGATCAGAGAATTATCAAGTTAGCGTACGCGCTCTAAACGGCACAAACGAGGTAATTAAAACTAAGATAGATAGCGCCGCAGGCGCTTTGGTTTGGGCGGCGAATTCAAGAACATTATTTTGGGTGGAAAGAGATGAAAATCAACGCCCACACGCTGTAATGCGTCAGGACATTTTTGATGACAAATCCCAAGCCGTCTGTGTGTACAAAGAAGACAATCCTGGGTTCTTCGTCAGCGTCGGTACATCAGACGATATGCGTTATATTGAAATCAGCGCCCATAACCACACGACATCTGAAACATGGAGAATAGACGCCGCAGCCCCAGAAAAACCGGCTATTTGCTTCGCTAAACGCACACCAAATTTAGAGTATAGCCTACAGGATCAAGGCGGGCGTAGCTATGTTCTGACCAACGCCCATGGTGCGGTTGATTTTCAAATTATGGTCGCCGACGGGCCTTCCTCGGCCTCAGAATGGAAACCTTTCATTCCGCATAAACCCGGCACATTGATAATTGGCGTTGAAAGCTTTCGTCATTTTCTTGTCAGATTGGAACGCGAAAATGCTCTACCTCGCTTGGTTATTCGTGATATGCGAGATGGCGAAGAACATGTGATTGAAATGACAGAGCCTGCCTATTCTCTCGGACTTGTGTCTGGTTATGAATATGACACTACCCAGCTTTATTTTTCTTACGCATCGCCAACCACACCCGCGCAGATATTTGCCTACGATATGGAAACACGAGAGCGCGTTTTAGTTAAAACTCAAGAAGTCCCTAGCGGTCATGACGTCACCCATTATAAAACAGAACGACTTTCCATCACAGCTCGTGATGGCGCTGACGTTCCGGTGACAGTTTTACGGCGCGAGAACACCCCTATCGACGGGAGTGCGCCGGTCTTGCTTTATGGATATGGCTCTTATGGCATAACCATTCCTGCAGCCTTTCGAACAACGATATTATCCTTGATTGACCGGGGTTTCATCTTTGCCATTGCACACATCCGAGGCGGTATGGCCAAAGGGTATCAATGGTATTTAGATGGAAAATTAGAGAAGAAAACAAATACATTTAACGATTTTATAGATACCGGCCGCGCCCTTTGCGACCTAGGCTATACGCGAAAAGGTCATATCGTCTGCCATGGCGGCTCCGCTGGAGGATTGCTTGTCGGCGCGGCTATCAACCAAGCACCAGACTTGTTTGCGGGGGCTATCGCCGCTGTACCATTCGTCGATGTTCTCAACACAATGTCGGATACATCCTTGCCCCTCACCCCGCCAGAATGGCCAGAATGGGGTAATCCATTAGAGGATGAGGCGGCTTATGACCAAATTCTCAGCTATTCTCCTT
This sequence comes from Litorimonas taeanensis, assembly GCF_003634015.1. NCBI lineage: Bacteria > Pseudomonadati > Pseudomonadota > Alphaproteobacteria > Maricaulales > Robiginitomaculaceae > Litorimonas > Litorimonas taeanensis. The sequence continues at coordinate 197,919 of NZ_RBII01000001.1, read as the reverse complement.
ATGACCAAGTGATAGAACAGGCTTATCCCGCGACCTTAATTACGGCGGGCTTAACGGATCCCCGTGTGACTTATTGGGAGCCCGCCAAATGGGCCGCTAAGCTCCGTGACAATCAAACTGGGAACGCCCCTATATTGCTGAAAACAAATATGGAAGCGGGGCATCAGGGCGAGTCGGGCCGTTACGACTCCTTGAAAGAAACAGCATTAGAATATGCGTTTGCCTTATCAGCTGTCGGATTAGCCTCAATCTAATATAGGTTGTGACTGTACTTCCATAGATATGCGCATGGTCGTTCTATTAAGCCGTCATATCTAAAACTCATAAGAATGAAGGTCTATAAAGTAGGATTGTATTCTTATAGGCCGTAGCACTCTAGGTTATAATCCATAGCGTGCTACGGACGATACATAACAAGCGCCCTGATCAGCGCGCTATATCCAACCCCATTATTGGCCCCTATTATTGACATAGAACAGTCCGAAAATAAGGCCACAGCAAAATTTAGGCATAAAAAAACCCGGCATAGAGCCGGGTTTTAAACCTAAGATCAAAATCGACTTAACCTGTTGTCTTCACAATATAGGCTGCATCGTAATCGGCTTTAAATCTCTGACAGTTCTCGTCTTCAAGCTTAAACTCGCCTTCGAAGATTTCATTGTCATAAGCGCCTTTGATCATCTGATAGCAAAGTTCACGTTCAATATTCTTCTCAAATTCACAACGACGGTCAAACGCATCTCGTTCAGCGCGAATGAAAGAAATCCATTTTTTAGCGTTCCGGTTTTCACGTGATGTTGAGGGCACTTGAGAAAAAGCCTCAACCGCAGAAGCGCGTGTTTTTGTAATTGGCGCATTCGCCATCTGATCTGGTGACATCTCACAAGAAAGGCTTTCTTGGTTTTGCGTCGCCTCATATCGACATGTCGCAATTAACATCCAAGATTTACCCGCATCATAACCGCGATCAATCGCCCCTTTAAAGGCCGCTTCTGCACGTTGACATTCGCCTTCATTGTAAAGGGCTTCGCCTAAATCAGCATAAAGCTTTGCTTGGTTCGAGCTCGACGCCGCTTGCTCTAGGATTGGAATAGCGCGCTTATATTCACGTGCCTGACGGAATAAATTAGACAACTGTACCATCTTTTCAGAATCACGTGGAATACGTCCATTAGACATTTCACGCTCCAAAATTTCAGCGGCTTGGAAAGGCATATCGTAAAAGCTGTAATACTGAACGACTTTCATCAAGTCCTGCTCAGTTGTCAAAGCGCCGCCAATATAAAGCATCTTAGTAACTTCAAACGCTTCTTGTTCACGGCCACCATTCGCAAGCATCGAAGCCCAAGCTTCCCATAGCTGCTTCTCTTCAGGCCAGCGATTAATCATCTGCTTTACAATATCTGCCTGTTTCCCAGGCATGCCCAAATTATTGTAAAGAAAGTTCAATAGGTCAAAATGCTTACGCTCTTTGGGACTTGCGGCATTAAACCATTTTTCAGCCCATGGCAGAGCTCGATTATAGTTTTCAGCCTGAACCCAAGCTTGTGTAATATATTCAACATATTTCGGTTTTTCTTGGCCGCCACGAGCAAGATAGTTTTCAAGCATTTGCGCGCCTTCAGCGAACTGACCATTACCGATTAATAGCTGAGCAATATTGACGCGAAGGCTAGACGCCTCATTCGGCAATAAACCGCCAGCACTAATGGCATTTTCAAAGGCCGTGATAGCGGAACCATAATTATTTAATTCATAATAGGCTGTACCTTGAACTTGATAAATGATGGAGCGCTCATAGGCGTTCAAATCAGGAAGGGCTAAGGCTTCGTTCAATTTTGAGACCGCAGCCTGAAATTGATTGGCTGTCATCATTTCATTAGCAGCACTCACCATCTCACCAGATTTTGCAGAGAATTGACGGCCTTCAGTTTGAGCATCATCTTGGGCATAGGCCGTCACTGGCACACTAACAAAGGCAGCGCTCATCAGAACGAATGCACTTGCGCTTAAACCGTTGCGGATCATTTTGGTCAGTGAAGTCATCACAGGCTCCTAGAATTCATCAAATTCGAAATCAGCGATTTCGACATAAACTTTGCCCAGAATGTTACAGGCAAAGGGAAGGTTTGGGACAAGAAACCCTGCCCCGGGAATAATCAGCGAACTGATTATTCAGGAATAATACGTCCACGCTCGTCAGATAGACGGAATGAAATTTTACTTTCAACGCCAGAACGCGCTACTGAACGGCCATCAACGATTTTCGGGTTATATTTCCACTTTTGAACAGACTTAACGGATGCTCGCTCAAACAGGCTTTGCGTACAATAAGTCGCAACCACATTAAAAGGTGCACCCTCTGGGCTCACGTCAAAGCGAACTGTACAGTGGCCAGATTTCTCAGCACGTGTTGGCATAATAGGCGGAATACGAACTAATGGTTGTGCGTCACGATCAGACACCGCAATTTTGAAGGATTGACGGTCAATTTTTGGCGTCTCAAAATCTGGGATAGCGCCCTCAAGTGAAGCAATGGCTTCTGTCGGCTTATCAGCTTTCGCCCGCTCAATCATAGGCGGTGGCGGTGGAGTGACAACTTTTTGAACTTTATCAACCTTAGTTTCACGTTCGATAACCTTGATGTCTTCAACCTTTGGGTTGATTTCAAAGCTAGCTGTTTTCACTTTATCCTGCGGTTCGAATTCAGCTGAAATAAGGACTGTCATCAAGACAAATAACGCTACGGTTACAAAAGCCGCGACAGGGATACCGATTAACCAACGAATTGCTGTACTCATGATAAAATCCTTTATCTTTATTCTGTACCAACGCGGGCATCAATGCTGAGTTCCTGCATTAATTCCTGAACGGCCATAACTGTTCCTACCTCTGCATCACGATCGGCTTTAATAATTGCCACCGCTTTCGGGCTTTCATCACGAATACCTGTGATAACAGGACGAATTTCTTCGAGAGAATATGGTCGTTTGTCGATCCAAACTTCATTTGTTGCATTGATGGCAACCAGAATAGTCGGTTTCCACTCAACATCCGTATTCGCAACAGGCTCAACAGGGTCAATACCTGGAGTTTTAACAAAGACAGATGTCACGATGAAAAAGATCAACAAGATAAACACAACATCCAACATGGGTGTCATATTGAGTTCTGTATCCTCTTCGGGAAGTTTTACTCTACTACGCCGTGCCATAATGTTACCTTATCACATTTTATCTGAATTAGCAAGGTGCGACAGATTTGCATCACACATTACCCTAAGAACCTTTGGGGATGGAGAGACTTATGCCTCTCCCGCTTTGATGATTTCGATCTTGGTAGAACGACCACCTGCATCAAGACCATCTTTAAGCTCAACAAGAATTTTATGTTGCGCGCGTTCATCCAACCGTAAAATAACACTGGCGCCAGGCTTGTCCGCTAATAAGCGCTCTACAGCAAGAGTAACACGGTCACAGTTTGTACGACGTTCATCAACAGAGCACTGATTGCGCGCGTCAACAAAGACAGTAATAGCACGCGGGGCATCCGGAGGATTAGGCGTATCTGGTGGTGGTGGTGGCTGCGTCAAGTCAATCGCAGTTTCATCCAAGAAAGTGGCAGTAACGATGAAGAAGATCAACATGATAAACACGATGTCTAGCATCGGTGTCATATCGACATCGGCTTCATCAGCCTGAGTATTTTTACGTCCGCGTCTCATAAGGTCCTCTTATTTTCCAGTGCCTTAACCGATTTGAAGTTCATCAGCGAAGGTCGCTGTTTCGCGTGCACTCCATCGCGGCATGACCGTCGAGAAGTAAAGCCCAGAAAGTGCGGCAGTCATACCCGCCATAGTTGGAATGGTCGCTTTAAAGACACCCCCCGCCATCAAGCGTGCATTTGATGAGCCTGACAGAGCCATTGTATCAAACACTTGGATCATCCCTGTCACGGTTCCCAAAAGGCCGAGTAGAGGCAGAAGTGCAACAAAGGTCTTAATCAAACCAACATTAGCATCTGTACGCTCTTTGATTTGGCTGACCATCTCATCACGGATAGCCATAGCTTTCCACGAGCGCTTATCAGAACGGGCATCCCATTCATTTTTCAAACGCACTTTCATTGGCTTATGAGCAAAAAGGTAATACGCGAAGCGTTCCAATATGAATGTCCAGAGAACGAGCGTTACAATACCAATGACGAGCAATACGCTACCGCCAGTATTTAAGAAGTTCACCAATCCGTTCACAATATTGACGGGGTTTAACCATTCCATCTTTGTCGTCCTTACAAATCTATTTAGGCTTCAAATTATTTAGGCGTTTCAATCTAAATTTGGCTGTTTAAGGGGCGTACCAAGACTGACACGCCCGCCAAATATCCTCTGAGGCTTTGCCTCAGAGATTTAAATTAGACACCTGTGCGAGATTCTACGTGGCGTGCCACGATACCTGCACTTTGCTCTTCGAGCGTACCCTGAACAGAGCGAGCCAATGAAGAACAGAAGCTGTGGAGAATAAGAAGCGGGATAGCCGCAATCAGACCCAACATAGTCGTAACAAGCGCTTCAGAAATACCACCAGCCATCAATTGTGGATCACCAGTTCCGTAGATCATCATAGCTTGGAAGGTTTTAATCATACCTGTAACCGTACCCAATAGACCCAAGAGCGGTGCGATACCGGCAAAGAGCTTCAAGAGGTTCAAACCAACTTCTAGCTTTGGTGACTCTTTCAAAATAGCTTCGTCAAGTTTCAACTCAACCGTGTCAGCATCTTTGGACTTAGCCCCTTCATAAGCCAACATGACGCGACCAAGAGGGTTAGATTTAGACCCTTGAGCCTTACGCTTCTGACCAGAAACGGCTGTTTTGATAAGGAACAAACGAACGATATTCAAAAGACCGAACAATCCACCAATCAAAAGAAGAAGCAAGATAATGTAACCAATGGTTCCACCATAAGAAATACGCTCTTTAACATCTGGAACACGCTCAAATGATTCAAGAAGCGCACCACGCGTCGGATCAATCGGAGCATAAACCAAATCACCAGAACCGGCTTTTGTTACATCGCTAGCCGCAGCAGAAATTTGACCGCCAGGCTGCTTCGGCAACTGCTTAAGTAAAGGCGCTGAAGCACTTTCACCTGTTGGAGCAGAGTAACCCAAGAAGTTTGCACTGCCTGATGTAAAGACAGCAAATGGGCCAACGCGTGTTACGCTCTGAACGGCGCCATCATCAACGTTTGCAACAGGAGCTTGGAATTCCTTCACAAGACGCTGCTCACGGATTTCCTGAAGCATACGCTCATAAATTGCGTTCAAATCTTCGCTGCTTGGAAGCGCTTCAGATTCTGCGACGCGGCCAAGAACCTCAGTACGGTTAGGATATTCCGCCGTAATCAAAGAGCTATCCAATAGAGCTTTGAATTCGCCAGCTTTACTACGAGCCAAACCAAACACTTCACCAAAATCACCTTGAGCGGCACGAAGTTCACCCTTCAAGCCATCAATAGTATTACGGTTTGCCGCAAAAGTACGCTCAACACTTGCCGCTTGACGCTCAAGTGCGCCTAAATCTGCACGCGCTTTCGCTAATAGAGCTTGCTGTTGATCTCTACGCTGACGGAATTCCGCTTCACGTTGACGATTCTCCTGCTCAACCTTAGCGGCGTCCTGACGAACCTTGCTAAGCAACTCGTTAACAGAACTGATTTGACCAGACGCCGGAAGCGCTGACAGCATAACAGCAGAGCCGATGACGGCCGCCGTGGCTTTTGTTAAAAATTTCATCTTCATTCTCATGATCTTCTAATGTCCTCGGCTAATTAATTGGTAATGACGGGCGCGTAAACGATGGCAGGCGCCGCTTCGCCCTTGGCGATACGAATGGCCTGACGCATAGCAAGCGCATCAGCGCCGCCCAGAACGTCCCAAGATTTTGTAGCTAAATTATATTTGGCAACTTCTGTCTCATCCTTAGTCACATAGACAAGAGATGTGCGACCAAAACGAATAAAGTTGACGACGTTACCCGGGCGTGTCGGATGCACACCTTCGTAACTATCAATACCCTGCCCGTAAGAAACCTCAATCTTATACGCATTCAGTACGCGGCGATATTGCTCTGCCGGGGACACATCCGGATCAGACAATACAGCCTTTACGTCTGCAAGACGCGCCTGACGCTCTGCCATATTGAAAGGCAAGTCACTATTGATTGAATCTTCTAAAGCCACAGCCATACGCAACATCATCGGGCTCATACCCTGCTTGATTTGCTCAACCGTCCCCAATTGACGGTTCAATGACTGAATTTCAGACTTTTGAGACTGAAGGTAGATGTCTTGCTGAGCCACGAACAAAGCAATGTTGTCTGTTTGCTGAAGAACGGCGCGATATTCGCGAGCTGCAGTATCCGCCGCATCATCTGCATCTTCGACCTGCCGCTGAGACGCAGCACTAGCCTGTGTTGAGGATTTAGCGACAGCAAGCGCACTTTCCAATTGCGCATGGGCAGGAGCGGCAAATAAAAGCCCCGCCGCGCCGGCAAGCATCAAGGGCTTGACTATTTTTGATTTTAACATGGTGTCCTTCCAAGTCTGCTTTTAAATATTATTCCATCATCACAGAATGATTGAATGCGTAAGTATTGGTTATCCGCCAACGCGAATGGGGGCGAGTACAACATTAGGCGCACTTTCACCGCGAGCAATGCGAACAGCACGCCGCGAATCCAGAACATCAGAACGGCTCATCTCGACCCAATCTTTTGCCTCTTGATCCCACTTCCAAGCTTCAGAACTATCGAACTGAAGATAGATAAGCGACATGCGGCCAAAATGGAGATAATATCCATCCGTCACGCTCTCACGAAGATAATCGCCTTCTATTTTTGTAGCCCCGACAGGCAACGCATCTTTAACCGATTTTGGCAAATCACAAGCTGTGCTCGTGATGTCGGCATCACATGCCGCTAAACGCGTCCCTGGGTTCTTTGGGTTATTACCATTATAAGACGCCACAGATACCCCTGCGACAACTTCGGTATCAAATATATTCATTGATTGACGGAATAAGGAGGCGATAGGCGCATCCGGCTTATCTAAATCTTCTTTCAAGCGATCAAGGCGAGCGAATCGCTCAGAAGCCTGAAAAGGCACATCCTTAATCATTTCCTTTTCAATCTCGGCTGTCATCTCGACAACCAAAGGACGAATGGAAGCTTTTAATTCACCAGCAGAATCAATTTGGCTCTGCAATGAAGCAATCTGCTCCTCTTGCTTTTTCAAATATAAACGCTTTTGATCTGTGGCGGCCTGAACATCAGCGATTTGCTGAAGTACACTTGCATAAGTGGCTTCAAGATCACTCTCTTGGCTAACCGCGTTAAAAGCAAAGGAACCAGCCATTACAGCTGCCAAAGCACTAACACACATAAATTTACGAGTGGCTTTAATCGTCACTAGGAACGTCCTCCAATCCTCTTTATCCGGCCCTCTTTATGGGGCTTAGGATACTCTCAAGGTTTTCGCTTACACGGGCATTAATCCTTAATCAATGATTACATTGGGAGAAAATTCGATTTTTTTTTGAATTTTTTTTAACGGAGCCTGTGTATATTAACCATAATTTGCTTGTAATATTATTTCGTTAAATGACAACGCTAACACAAGCAAGTCCGCGTCACATATCAACTACATAACCCGCAGACAGAACATTACGTTCCAAATTACATTTAACTTATAAGGTACATTATAATCGGTGGTTGGGGCGGCTGGATTCGAACCAACGATCACGGGATCAAAACCCGATGCCTTACCGCTTGGCTACGCCCCATTGTGGACCTACCGATTTGAAGGCGCCTTCTAAGAGGGTCGCAAACAGAATGCAACGGGATTTTGATGCTTTCTTCATCCAATTTCACCTGAATGCTCTTCTGTCGGTCATAACTGCATTAATTTATCGAAAAACAGCAAATATCGTGACATTTTAATCCATCCCATACTATATTGAAGGAGAATTCCTACTTTATTTACAAGGCCACATCTTATGCGTCAGTTTTTAATTACGGTTTTTGGGGTCGTTGTCGGCATCATTGCTTTCTTTTTTCTCATTTTTGTCTTTGTTTTTGGGCTGGGAATTATTGGAAGCCTCTCTGCCTCCATGAAACCTAAGCCCAATCAAGTCCTCAGCTTTGATATGCGCGCCGCCCTGCCCGATCAGGGTATGGGGGATACACTCTTTGCCGAAAGTACTGGGGTTGTGGATATTGTAAGAGCCCTTAATGCGGCAAAAACTGATGACCGGGTCAAAGGTCTTTTTATTCGCGCAGACCGATATGGAATCACCCCAGCCAGTGCTGAAGAGTTGAGACTCGCGATTTTGGACTTCAAAACAAGCGGGAAGTTCGTTGTAGCCCATGCACAAGGTTTCGAATCTCCGAGTGTATTTCCATATATGACAATCGCTGCAGCCGACGAGATCTGGATGCAAGACACAACTGGTTTCGCGGTAGCGGGCATTCACTCCGAAACAGAGTTTTTTGGCGGCGTAATGGAAAAATTTGATGTGCAACCACAGTTCGAACAGTTTTACGAATATAAAAACGCCGTAAACACCTACACTGAAAAAGGATTTACCGAGGCCCATAAAGAATCAACCACGAGCTTCCTGACCAGTCTGTACGATTCGGCCATCGCACATATCGCCACTGACAGAGAAATGACTGTCAGCGGCGTGAAACAATTCCTCAACGCCTCCCCTCATAGTGCTGAAGAGGCTATGACAGCAGGTTTCGTCGACAAAATGGGCTTCATCGAAATTGCAAAAGATTATGTAAAAGAGAAAGCTGGCGGCGAAGACACGGAATTGCTTGCCATAAGTGACTACACCATTGATTCGCACTATGGCGCGCCTGTCATTGCTTATATCGGCGGAGAAGGCGCTGTCGTTACAGGCGATTCTTCCCATGGTGGGCCATTCGGAGGCGACCTAGCAATGGGGAGTGATACCCTAGCCAAAGCCTTTGATGACGCGGCCAAAGACAAAGCCGTAAAGGCTATTGTTTTCCGTGTTAGCTCGCCGGGTGGATCACCATCGGCGTCGGATCAAATCTTAGCCGCCGCAGAAAGAGCGCAAGAAGCCGGTAAACCCGTCATTATATCGATGGGCAAATACGCGGCTTCAGGCGGCTATTATGTTTCTGCCACCGCAGATAAAATTGTAGCCATGCCAACCAGTATCACTGGCTCGATTGGCGTTTATGGCGGCAAAATCGCCTTTGAAGATACATTTGCCAAGGTTGGGTATAACATTGAAGCCATTACTATCGGTGGAGACTATGCTGGTGCCTTATCTGCGGACACACCCTTTACCGAAAGCCAGCGAGAAGGCTTCCGAGGACAGCTCACCGATATTTATGAAGACTTTATCAATCGCGTCTCAACTGGCCGGGACCTTCCAATAGAGACAGTCAAAGACATTGCTAAAGGCCGTGTTTGGACAGGGGAACAAGCCAAAGAACGCGGCCTCGTGGACGAACTTGGCGGCTTTCTTAAAGCTGTCGACGTCGCTAAAGAGCTTGCCGAAATTGATGCGGATAAAGAGGTTCGCCTAAAACGCTTCCCACGCATTCCAACCGCTGGTGAACAATTGCAAAATCTGTTCAGCGGCGCAGAACAAGCAAAAGCTGATATAGAGGCGCTCAAAGCCATTACGGCCCTTCCAGAAGTACAAGCTGCGCTACGCGCCCACCGCGCGGCGCAAAAGCGAGAAGCCCTACACGCAAATATTCCATCAGTTGAATAATCTTCGCCTGAAATGAAGCCCTGTAACGGGCCCATATAACGCTATAAAAAAGCCTCTCATTTGAGAGGCTTTTTCATTTAATTTATCTAAGAAGCCTCACGCTTACAGCCCGCCAGGACCACAATCTTTCTTGAGGAAACTCATCATACGCGGATAGGCTTTCATCTTATGGTCATAATCCAAAGTATTAGAGAAATGGTCTGCATTCTCGAGCGCTATATACTCATAAGACTTCCCTGACTTATCGAGGGCCTTTGAATATTTATCACTGTGTGTGATAGGCACACGTTGATCAACAGAACCATGAATAATCAGCATGGGGACATTGACCTTATCTGTTTCCTCAATAGGACTAATTGAGCCATCCCAGAAATTGACTTGCTCTACCTCTTGGGCACCATCAAGACGGTCACGGTAATAATTTACCTGTTGCAAATTATCGGCCACAGCGGCGCCAGCGATAACACATTGATAAATATTGGGCTCACGTGCAGCCGCAATCAGCGCGGCATAGCCGCCATAGGACCAGCCAAACATGGCTACACGGTCTGGGTCCACATCACCCTTAGAAATGAGGTATTTAACCCCATCATCTTTATCATCTTGCATCTTTTTGCCGCCTTCGCCGCCATTAATGAATGCAGACTGATAATATTCTAGACCATAATTTTGTGACCCACGGTATTGTGGTTGAAGAACCATATATCCATTATTGGCAAGCATCTGCCCCCAATCGTCCCATCCAACAACTTCAGACACAAAGGGACCACCGTGCGGCATAACAATAAGCGGGAAAGGCCCCTTCCCTTGCGGCCGCGTTACATAGGCTGGTATTTTTTTACCATCGCGGGACGTATAAGTGATATATTCAACATCGGCGAGATCTTTACCCTTTAGAAGACCATTCACGCTGCCGACTAAAGAAAGCTTACCTTTATTAAAGAGATAATAGCTCCCCGGATCCCGAGGCCCTGAGTTACGCATGACTAATACGTCACCGTCACGAGATCGACTCGACACACTCAATAAATGTGCATTCGGAATCGCCTGCTCAAATTGCTTCATCATGGCTTCTTCGGATTTATCGAAATACTTAACATGATATTTGTCTTTGCCGTATCGCACGCCCGTCACAACCCCTGGATTACTCCATGAATTCGTATGACGTACGGTGCCAGCAAGGTCGACATCATTACGGCGGTAAACCAACTCACCGAAAGATTTGGTCTTTAAATTATACTTCCAAAGGCCTTCTTTATCATTGCCGTTATGGGCGATGACGTAAATTTCGTCAGACGTTCCGTCTACGATTCCACCATATTGGAAAGTCTCAAAGCTATCTTGACTTTGACGGTAATATTCATTCCAACCACTGCCCCCTATATCACGATAGAGAAAGACAGTTTCTTTAGAACCTTCATCAAATTCATTCGCAAATCGGGGGTTTCCGTCCTCGTCAAAACGGTAACCGAACATGTCATCATTGCCCTTAAGAACAAGTTGTTTAGAGCCCGTCTTCAAATTATATCTGTAATAGCTTGGAGCACGGAAGCTCTTTGAACGGTCGAAAAAAGAATATCTTACAAGAACATGATTTGGTTCATTTACAAGCCCGTTCACTAGAGAAAGGTTGAAATCATCCGCATTTAGTTCATTAAATTTGTTCGTTCTAAGCGAGTATAATGCAAGCTTGCTCTTAAATGCACCGCGATTAAACCCTTTAATTTTCTTACTGACTTGCTTGTTAAAAGAGACAACCATTTCTTCGTCTCCGACCCAGCTAAACCCACGAATTCTCATTGATTTCGCGCCGAGACGTTTTGGTTTTTTAGCCATATTGTCAGCTTCATAGACTTCAATTATGTGATCGCCCTTTTGACTATCAGCCTTACGAAACGCCAAAAATTTTCCATTTGGGGAGAGCGACACATTATCCATAAAATTAGGCGCCGCCCAATAATCCATAGGATAAGGTTTTACTGAAGTCGCAGCTTCGCTAATTGGTGCCACGGCAAGAATGCCTAAAGCTGCTACACATGTAAGAAGAATTTTTTTCATAAATGAGCTCCGTTCTATTTAATAATAGACCAAATAAAAATGCATGTGGCAATTCCTGATAGAGGGAATTTGCAGTTTTAAATGGATTAAGAGCATAAATTTAGAGACAGAGTTCTGATAAACGCCCACTGAATACTGAGCGTAAATTCATAACCGCCTTATTAAACGAGAAAAGCCCCGACCAAGGTCAGGGCTTTCATCAAATTTATTTAATCCAAAAACTAGAAACGTTTTGAAGCTGATAAGAAGAACTCACGTCCGTCTAGATCATAACCATTTCCGATTGGTGTGTTGGAGATAGCAAGAACTTCATCACCATCGACTAGTGGCGGCTCTTTATCAAAGATATTTGAAACACCAGCCCGTACTGTCCATGTATCAGCCGAATAACGTACTGAGGCAGTATGTGTCATATAGTCATCAGCAAAGCCAACGTCACGACAGAAAACGCCATCTGAACATGTGTGACCAACAAACCCAGTATCACGAGTGTCAAAAACATCACTGAATGGATCAATACCATCTTCATCTTGCTCTACCGCATCAATGTAACGCGTCTGCCATGTGAAACGGAATTTATCCCAATCTAAATATGCAGTGGCAGTACCTGTCCACTCAGGGTAACCAAATTCACCAGCATCGTCATCAAACAATTCGTTGCCTTCATCATCGATGAATAGCTCGCTACGCTCTAAGAGTTTGTTTGCACGTACATTCAAACCAAATTCCATTGGCTGTTCAAACGCTGTGAACTCTTTTGCGAAACGGCTGTTAATATCAAGACCACGAACAATCTCTTCGTCTTGGTTGATAAACCCAGCAAATACATCGCTGACAAGACCCCGTGTAGTCGCTGGATCTCCCGTTGTGATGCGATCACAGAAGGTAGAACGAACACCGTCATCACGTGTGTAACAATCGTTGATGATAAATGCAGCTGAAGGCTCAATCACAGCATCAGTAACTTTAATGTCGTAATAGTTAACACCAATGTCGAAATCAAAGCTGTCATAGAATGGTTGCGTAAAGGCAAAACCAGCTGTGAATGATGTCGATGTTTCTGGTTCAAGGTCCAAAGATCCACCGGCTGAAATCTCAACACTGGCTGACTGGATCGCATCCAACCCTTGTGTAGGTTCGATACCGACAGTTGTTGGGTCACGGCCTTCACGAATACAGTTAGCAAGCGTTGTTTGCTCACGTGTATCAAGGTTAGCATCATATGCACCATTTACGAACGCATCATCAGGAACCGCACACGGGTCACCAAGTGTATTAAAGCCTGACTGCGAGCGTAAGAAGTTTTCACGCAAGTTTGGCGCACGGAAAGATGTACCATAGCTCGCCTTCAAGAGAAGTGAATCAACTGGGCGCCAGCCACTTTTGATAGAGTAAGTTCCAGCAGAACCATAGAACTCTTCATCAGTATAACGACCAGAGATGTTGACTTCCAAGCTCTTGAAGAGTGGGTAATCAGCGATCAACGGAATATCGACTTCTGCGAAAAGTTCTTTGATAGTTTTATCACCAACAGCACCGCCATCAGAGAAGAAACCAAAGAAGAGACCGTTAGACGCTACGACTGATGGAGCAGAATTGATTTTATCATTTCTAATTTCAAAACCAAGCGCAGCACCAATTGGTCCCGCTGCAGTTTTACCAACACGGCCGCTTAAGATACCAGAGATGATGGTTTGCTCATACACTGTTTTGAATGTGCGCTCACCAAAGACATAATCTCTTTCAGCCGCTGTTGCGAAATCACCCACAGCTTCGAAAAGGCTAGGAGCGAAAGCGTTTACAGGCACACAGCCCTCTGCAACGTCAGGCAGCAAAGCACCAGGGTTAGCAAGTGCAGACACGTCACAAGGTGCAATTACACCGGGCGCTGTGTTGACACCAAGCACGGGAACACCAAAAATTGGTCCAAAATCTACGTTTTGGTCGTAATCATCAGCAAATCCATCGCCATTATTATCAAAGATACCATCGCCATCAAAATCTGCTGAAGGGTCAATACCTAAAGCAAACGCCAACTTATCTTCACGGATACCACGACGTGTAGAATTACCCTCAGAACGAGAATAAGTACCTGAGAGATCAAATTCCCAATCGCTTAAAACACCGTGGTTTAACCATGTAACGTCACCCTTAACACCAGCAACAAATCTTGTTTGCTCTTGAGTTACGTCAAAATTATCACGGTCGCCTTGCACAGCGAAAATTGGCAAAACAGGCAAGCTAAAGCCAGTGCTCAGCGGCGTTGGGAACAACCCACCCGCGTTTTGACCCGCACGACAATCTACACCAGTACCGATATTACAAGGGTTAAACTCGTTAGCAGCCGATACATACGGGAACACTTGCGCATTGCCTGTATTTTCAGAAGAAATATCAACTCTGGAATAAAGCGCTTCAAAATAAGGCGTAATATTGGCTTCACCTTCTAAGGTGTACTCACCATAGCCCATAAGGCTGTAACGCTTTTGCTCAGGAATGAATGTACGCTCAGGGTTAAGACCATTTGTATTAACGAGATTGAAGTCAACATCACGAATTCCGTCGCCATCAGCGTCAACGTCACCGAAACCACCAGTTGATTCGTCATATCCAGGAATACCTGAGTTACCCGCACCATCTGTGAAGTAGACTGAACCTAAATTTGTGAATGGGATAAAAATTCGGCCCGTAATGCCGCCTACCTTACACTCACTTGCAGAAGTCGTAACCCCTGGAGTTCTGTCTTCAACAGTAAGTTGGTCAGCAATACCAAGCGTACGAATTTCGCCAGATTCAGTAATTTCGTAATGCCTATCACAACCCGCTAAGAAATCACGGTCTTCAATTCTGATTTCGTCACGAAGGTCATATTCTGCACCAACGCCAAAGAAACCCCGGTCAGTATTTTTACCCCAAGCCGCACTAACAGTATAGTCATTACCGCCACCACGTGGATTATAGTTACCTGAACCGAAGACTTCGAGACCTTCAAAGTCTTTTTTCAAGATTACGTTACCTACACCCGCAACGGCATCAGAACCGTAAATTGATGAGGCACCGTCAAGCAGCAAGTCATAGCGCTCAATCAATGAACCAGGAAGAAGGTTGATAGACGGGCTCGTTGGAGCGCCTTCAACACCCGCTGGAGCGATACGACGGCCATTCATAAGAAGAAGCGTACGATCTGCACCCAAACCACGAATATTCAAAGTTTGTGAACCTGGACCATTGTCAAGAACGAACCCTTGGAATGTTCCGTCAATTTGTTGACCCGAAGCCGCTTCTGAACGCTGTAGGATAGCGGCAGGATCAAACAGACCAACATCTTGTGATAATTCAGTCGTAATAACCTGAAGTGGGGAGATGCTAGAGAAAGTATCACGTTTAACGCGTGAACCCGTAACAACAACTGTGTCGCCGCTCTCTTCTACTTCATCTTCTTCCTCAGCAATTTGTTCAACAACAAAAGACTCATCTGATGTGGTGTCAGTGACTTGCGCATAGGCAGGTATAGCTAAACTCACAAATAATGTGGAGAGCACTGACGTCTGTAGAAGCCGTGCCTTATCGGTTATGTTCATTATGAACCCCTTCGAACTGGTTATTATTTTTTGCGGAGGTATTTCCGCACGTATTCATTGTTAAAATCTATTAATGCGCCGCGCTCAAGTAGTTAGATGAACAAAAAGACATAAAACTGCATCTTTTTCCGTGTTGTGTTGCAATTTTGTCACCTTACGCCTCTATAAGAGGCAGATTTGACATCAAGGGTAATTTTACTCTTCTCTGTCTATGACTGGCACGTAAATGATAGAAGAAATTGAGAATCAAAATTCTTGGACACGCATAAACAAGGCCTTCTTTAGAACCTTATGAAAATTTCTGATTTTGAATGGACCCTTAGAGGTGTGACATCCCGTGAAACAGGGGCCTATATACCCTTCAGCCGTGCGCTGATTAAAGACATTCTTATATGGCGCCAATATTACCGCAAAGAAATTCAACAAGAGACTGCCTTTCAGGGCCCATCACGTAAAGTCATTGTTCACCCCAAACCTGTCGAGAACATCTACTTATTATGGGGCGCGATGCGCCACGCCAATTTGACTAGTCTCACTCCCACTGAAGCGGCCGAATTACACTTTTACTTCAGAGATCAAACGTTTGTGCACGACAATGACGGGCACCCTCCCGGATTAAACAGAGATTGTACCAATATCAGTAAATCCCATGTCGCCAAAGTCTTTGAAGAGGTTTTCGGCTATAGCTTACAGGTCGATCCAAGGACAGCGACAACGCCATTTATATGTAAATCAGAGTTCAACGGCAAACATGATGGTTATATTGTTTACGAAAATTGCGAGCCCCAAGAAGGTTGGGTTTATCAAAAAATGATAATGTCTGAAACCAATGACGGCACTGTGCTCGACTTACGTTGCCCTACCGTTTTTGGTGAGGTTCCTCTGATATACTTAAAAGAACGCCCGATAAAACAAAGGTTTAAGAATCTGAACTCTCGTTGCCGACTCAGTGAAACAGAAAATCACCTCAATAAAAAAGAACGCTCTTTGATTTCACAATTTTGTCAAAAAATGAGACTGGACTGGGGCGGCCTCGATATTTTACGAGACGCAATCAATGGCAAAATATATATTGTGGATGTAAACAAAACAGATATGGGTCCCCCTCTCGCACTCCCTGTAGAAGATAAACTACGCTCGACCAAAATCTTGGGCCTTGCATTGCGTCGCGCAGTTGATTTTCACTTTCCGCCTACAGTATCAACGATTGGGGATGAGGATTAAAGCGTGGCGATTCCATACATAAGAGACCTTGAATTTGAATATGGACGGTGCGACCAACTCAGTCCACTTGTTCAGCGTGTCATTGCCGACAACCCTGGCCCTTTTACCTATACAGGGACAGGCGTATTTATTATTGGCGACAAAAATGTATGCGTCATTGATCCTGGACCAACAACACTGAAACATGAAGACGCGTTAAATAAGGCCCTTGAAGGCAGAACTGTAACGCATGTTTTGGTCACACATCATCACATTGACCACTCCCCTATGGCAAAGCCATTAGCACGTCTCCACAACTGCCAAGTTTATGGCTTTGGTCTGCAACCTAAACCCCCTCAAGGAGGTGAAATTCGTCTGGAGGCTGGTGATGATTTATCCTTTAAACCGGATGTAGAAATACGAGATGGGGAAGTCATAAAAGGGGATGGCTGGACTATCGAAGCCTTACACACCCCTGGGCACACGTCTAATCACCTATGCTATGCGTTACATGAAGAGAACACCCTCTTCTCCGGAGATCATATAATGGGCTGGTCAACTAGCGTCGTCAGCCCTCCCGATGGAGACATGGGCGACTACCTTCGCTCCCTAGAAACTGTTTACCACAAGCATTTCGACATTTTACGGCCAACCCATGGCGCAGCCATCACTGATGTTGATATATTTGTGAAAGCTTATATTGAACATCGCCTTACCCGAGAAGCTCAGATTGAAGAAGCCTTAGGGCGTGGGCTCACAAACATTCTTGATATAGTCAAAGACTTATATGCCGACATCGACAAACGTCTCCACCCCGCTGCCGCACATAGCGTCCTATCTCATTTGATTCACATGCGGAAAGATGGGCGAGTGAAAGCTACGGGATCAGACGGGCTTAAACAAAATTACTATTTAGCCTAGCGGCAGAGCATTGTCCTACAATACGGCTCAATCAGAAACACCCGTTAATATTTCTTCGGACAACTTTTCCCCATGCAAGACAGAAATATCCCCCGTCGTTTCTAAAATTACGGCTCTTACGTCGTTCAGGTCCAGAACATTTGCCTCTCGCATTTTACCCCAAATGTCTGATTTTGTCGTGCGGCTTTGCTGTAAAGCTTCCTCCCTCCAAACGCCCTCCCTAAAAAGAATACGAGGCTCATTTTCCAAAATAATAGGCGCAATATTCGTTCTTTGACGCCAAAGGGCCAAAAACGCTTGACTGATAAGAATAAGAACCATCCCACCGACGCTTTGCCAATAAGCTGGCCATGAACTTGCTGTTGCGGCATTCGCTAAAAGAGACCCTACAGCTACTGTAGCCACAAAATCAAAAGCTGTCATTTTTGAGAAAGTACGCAGCCCAATTACTCTGACAAGGAAAATGACCCACAGCAATCCAGTTGGAGCTAGAATCAAAATTCTTAGTGTTATCTCTGCTTCTATTGAGGCTGTTGGAAACATAAATCTAATTCTCCACCGTAAGAGTATTGAGCACTTCGTAATCGATAGGTTTATAAGTGAAGTTATTTGATTGCCCCGCAGAACAGGCTGTCAGTGCAACAATCAAATCCATTTCCGCACGAAATGTTACCGATTGACCTGCCTCACTGAGAGGCGGAAGAACTTTGATTTCGCCTGTTCTGCCGTTTACATCGACATTCATGAAAATGTTGAAAGCACAGGGTATATTATCCGGCTCAATTTCATGTCGCGCGAGCGCCCGCTCTAGGTTTCCTTGGCACCCATGATGAGGCTGTTTGTCCCCATAAATTATTCTAAAGGTATCCTTAGAGCAAGGCGTTAAAGTGAAGTCATGCCTACCGACTTCATCATTGACAATCGTCATCAATTGGCGACTACGATTACTGTAAAGAACGTCTCCAGTTGTCAAAAAAATGCGGCTTGCATAATCAAAACTACGCCCCGATGATATATACTCTCTTTTGTCAGCCGCATTATAGGCCAGCATGTCAGACACTTGTTGGCCTTCTGGATCTGTAACCTTTAAATACTGACCTTTTTTTATTATGAAACTCGTTCCTGTTCTAGGTTTTATACGGCAGCGGGACATTGACAGGCTCCTTAGGTTTAAAGGGCGCTTCCCAATTCTCTGGTACTTTACGGCCACTGTATTGCCGAGCCTCTGACTTTTCACCAAAGTCATTAAGCATAGGGTTGAGGTCACCAGCTAAAGCTTTATCCCTAATACGAATGATCTCTTGCATTTTAGCGAACCGTCCATCTTGTCGTAATTTCTCAAATTGCGCTGTAGAGTTAAAAATAAATGTTGGGTATTTGAAACGCCTAGCGGGGCGGGATGCATTAGGGTGCAATCCAATGATGAAGAATGAAGTCTTGCCAATGCTCATGGAAAATTTAGGAGAATGAGGGTCGGGTTCTGCGTCTTCACTCCACTCGACGCCCATAAATGTATCAATCCTGTGCAATGCGCGAAGACGAGCCCATAACATCTTCTCGAATTCAACTTCATCGCCTGTATTAGTCTCTGAGAAAATAGCAGCAAAAGACTGTATGATTGGGCTGTCCAAATCCAAAGACTCTCCGAAATTAATAAGCGCTAAATATAAGGCTAAATCTTCACTTGTGTCGGAAAACTCACTCATCTCAAGAGTTTTTATAGCCCTCTGTGCAAGTGCCGACTTTGCGCCCACACATGGGAAACTCGCCTCTTTGATAAAGTCGAAAAACTCTTGTTCAATCGATTTAACTTCTGTCATGTTAATACATACCATGCAAACACAACACCCAGTTTCGATTAAGGTTCCTTGCTTAAAAGACTATTCTCACGCCTATACATTCTAATAAATGTAAGCTTTGATTCGCTTAATCCCCGGCTTTCATTTTCTCTAAAAACTTACGGATACGGTCCGCATTTTTACCTAAATCTGAACGTCCCACACGAGAGACAGAGCGTACATCAATGAGCGTCCCGCCGCCTTCTGAGTCACGCAAGCGTATAATCACATCATCCTTGAACCCATACCAAAATGTCGTATCTGTTGCTTCGATACGGCCTTCTGAAAGGTCAGAAACTTTAACATCCCACCCCATTTGCTCGGCTACGGCCTTTGCTTTGCCAAAAGCCACCTCTTTGTCGTCGCCGATGACGATAGAGCGAATATCAGGATAAGCTTTGGTTTGTAAGACAGAGACTAATTTCTGCCCTCTGTTACCTTCTGCATCTCGAGTTGCAGCCATTTTACCGATATAGTCAACCGTATTCACGCCCTCAACTTCAGCGCGTTCAGCGAGTATTAATGCACCAAATTTTGGTACATCTTGTGTGTCAGTTGTAATATCGTGAATGGCTGGTAATTTTTGAGCTGTGCTCTGAACTGATTTTAAATGTGCAAAACCTAAAACCGGAAGAATGACAGCCACAGCGCCAATAAAGAACCCTTTTCGTGGGCGTACAAAATAAGCCAACAAAAGAGAGATTAATCCTAATGCCAGTGATGCCATAAGGACTTTTGGGCCGACCTGTCTGGTTAATGTCCCTAAACCAAATTGCCATCCCCAAAGGCCGAGTTTTGCCCCAATTGCCCCTACAATAAAAACAAGTGGAGAAAGGATAGCAAAGCCTAAAGTGATACGAAGAACCCATTTCCGAATATTTCGGCGTTTTAGGCCACTCTCTTTTTGCGGAGGAACCGTAACATCAGTACGTAAAGCGGGGTTTTTATTTTCACTCATTTATGGACTCTATAGCTATGTTAAATTCGCGTTTGGTTCGGTCAATACATTATAAAAAACACGGCAATAAATACCGCGGTTACGACCGCTGCGATAAAAGGGCCAACAGCCGTCTTTCCTGCGCCGCGGTGGCCCCAATCATCTCGTCGATTAAAATTCTTATCTATTGGCACCCCATCGCCTGAACGCGCCAAATTTTTGGTTTGTTCTATGTTCCTGTCTTCAGAATCTTCTAACTGTTTCTGACGAGACTTTGAACCGAAGGATTCTTTAGTCATTTTCTGGGCAGAGCGCAGTGCAGAATTGGCCGCACTTTCTCCTAAAGACCAGACATCGACCTTCTTTCCTTGTAAGCGCACTAGGTTAGAGGGCTGATTATTTTGGGGTCTTTGAGCCGCTGACGAATCCTGATGGCGAAGATAAGTCTTTTGATCCTCCGCTCGCCATTTATTTTGTAGCGATTGCGGTACACCCAGATTGTCCATGGGTGTATTTGCTTTCCCAACAGCCCCCGAGTTTTTTTTGGAAAAAATGAAGGACAGGAGAATAATGAACCCAATGAATATGAAACCTTCCATAAAGACACGGTATCAGAGCTTTAACGAAATGCCTAGGGGCTCTAGGGGTTAACCCCCATTAAATATGCCACAGCTTCGATTATGGAAACAAACGTGTTTTCTTCCACCCTTTGGTTGAAGGGGTAAATGAAAGCCGATCATGCAAACGGAAAGCGCCGTCTTGCCAAAATTCAATCGAATTAGGTTTTACTCGCCACCCTATCCAATGTGGAGGACGCGGCACGTCCTGCCCTTCATATATTGCTTCAATTTCTTTAACCTTATCAACCATGGCTTGCCGGCTCTCTACGGGTCGAGACTGATCAGACGCCCAAGCGCCTATTTGGGACCCACGGGCTCGTTTTGAAAAATACGAGTCTGACTCGGCCTCTGAAACAGTTTCAATTTCACCGCGTATCCTCACTTGGCGTCGTTGGGATTTCCAATGAAAACAAAGCGCAGCCTTACCTTGTTGTAATTGCTGTCCTTTTGCGCTTAGAGCATTTGAGTAAAATACAAAACCGCGTGCATCGACATCTTTTAATAATACGATGCGAACATCAGGCATGCCACTTTCGTCTAGAGTTGCCAAAGACATGGCATTTGCATCGTTAAGCTCTGTATCCACCGCTTGGGACAACCAAGTCTCGAACAAGGTATAGGGATTATCGGCGGCGGCTTTGTGCAAAGGCGGGCGTGCATTTCGCGCATAGCTCGCTGCCGATGGCGTCGCTGGAATAAGGTCATCGGAAGGCTTCATCAGGCACTCCATTTGTTCGACAAAAATCGACGTTGAAAATCAAAATAAGCAAAAATTAACCATGCTTTTTGAGGCGATATTAACGACTCTGCACCATATATAAACCCTCTGTTAGGGATAATAAAAAATCTTCCGTTAAGGAATGTAAACAAGAAAAGGGTCTCCACATATGACACGGCAACAAGCTATGATGACACTGGGTCTCCACATGGGCGCCCGCGAAGCTGACATCCGTGCCGCATGGCGAAAAAAGGCAAAATTCTTTCATCCAGATAGCCCATACGCCAATATGAAAGCCTTTTTACAGGCCAAATCTGCCTATGAAACGCTTATTCCCCCAGCCCCACAATCGATACGCGTTAGGGCGGGTGCGCGCGCTTTTTAATATTCAGTCAAAAAAAACGGGCCGCTAAGCCCGTTTTTCTTTTTCTGCTATCTGAGAGTTTATCCCGCATACGGCGTTAATGTAATGACTACTCGCCGCTCCCACGCATCTGAAGTATCTGTATTCATCGCCGTACGGTCGCCCATAGGCACAATACTGATACGGTTCGCCGTTACGCCGCGCTGCATCAGCGCAGACACAGTGTTTTCTGCACGCTTATCCGACAATTCAAGATTATAGTCACTATCCCCTATCGAGTCCGCATAACCAGCAACTTCAATTCGGTAAATTTCACAACCGTCATAAGCAGAGGCCACAGCATTTAATTCAGTCTGTGCAGCTTGATCAAAATCAGCGCTATCATTGTCAAAAAACACTGCCATTGTTCGAGCTTCACAAGCTTCATTCATGACATTTTTATTGTCACTCTCATTGTACATAGAAGAACAGGCGGCCAAACCCACAATCGCTGTAGACGCTATTGTCGTTACTAAAATATTACGCATAATCTTATCCTTTAAATTCTTATTCCCCACACCTTTCAGCATGGGCTGTTGAAATAAGAACGGGCTAAGCTCGTCATGGTTCCAAATGATTATCCAATAAAGGGTCAGTTTTACCTAGCGAGGTTCCGCCGCTATCGTTAAGAGACCCCCATGTCATATAATAGTTTTGGTCAGTTATTTCGATTCACCACATGGGGCGAAAGCCATGGTCCAGCCATAGGATGTGTCGTAGATGGATGTCCGCCCCGCATCCCTCTAACCGCACTTGATATTCAAGCCTTCCTAGACTTACGCAAACCTGGAACGTCGCGTTTTGTTACGCAGCGCCGTGAACCAGATGCCGTGAAAATCTTATCAGGTGTCTTTGAAGGCCAAACAACGGGAACACCAATCTCTTTATTGATTGATAACACCGATCAGCGATCACGTGATTATTCCGATATCAAAGATAGATATCGTCCGGGGCACGCTGACATGACTTATGATGCCAAATATGGCATTCGGGACTATCGTGGCGGCGGACGTAGCTCTGCTCGGGAAACCGCTAATCGTGTGGCGGCTGGGGCCATTGCACGCAAAGTATTGGGCGACGAAGTCACTATTCGTGGTGCCGTGGTTCAAATTGGTGAGATGAAAATCAACCCAGAAAATTGGGATTGGGATACAACGAAAAAAAATCCCTTTTGGTGTCCAGATGCTACCGCGGCAAAAGAATGGGAAGGCTATCTCGATTCCATTCGTAAGGATGGGAATTCTGTTGGCGCGCTTCTTGAAATTAGAGCCAGTGGCGTTCCCGCAGGATGGGGCGCGCCCGTATACGGCAAACTTGATTCTGACCTTGCCATGGGCATGATGAGTATAAATGCGGCAAAAGGCGTTGAAATCGGCGCAGGGTTTGAAACAGCGGGTATGACAGGCGTTGATAATGCTGATGAAATGCGCGCCGGGCTCAATGGCCCTCAATTTTTGTCTAACAAATCTGGCGGCATTTTAGGGGGGATCAGCAATGGCGATGAAATTGTCTGCCGTGTGGCTATTAAACCAACCTCCTCTATGATGCAAAAGACACGCTCTGTTACATCAAAAGGTGAAGAGATAGATGTACAAACCAAAGGCCGTCATGACCCTTGCGTTGGTATAAGGGGTGTCCCCGTTGCCGAAGCTATGATGGCGATTGTACTCGCCGACCATAAACTTAGACACCGGGGACAAGTGGGGTTGTGAGACTTGGGATAGTCACCCCACTTTCGGGGGGACACTAGATCTCGGTTAGAATAGCCTCCAAAGGCAAACGTGATTTCGGTAGCGCTGCATTATAATCATTTTCGGGATCAGAATAGCCAAGCGTCACAACAACCAGACTTGAAAACCCTTTGGCCTTTAAATCAAATTCCGCATCCAAGGCTTCGGCGTCGATACCTTCCATCGGCGTAGCATCAATGCCCAAAGCTGCAGCGCCAAGCAAAAAGTGCCCGACATTGAGATACACTTGTTTATCCATCCAATGCTGAACATCTTTGAAATTTTGTTTGTGTAAATTCGTAAATAAGTTGCGGCCTCCCGCCATGCCGGCTTTCCGCTCTGCCTTCATTTCAGTTGTATCCGCATCGAAACGGCCATCTTTATCTTCCTGTTCAAGTAGAGCCTGCATATGAGCTTCTGTAGCCTCTAATCGGCTCGCAAAAACGACGACATGAGACGCGGCAAGTATAGAAGGACTATTAAAAGCATATTTCTCATCCGTGCCTTTGGTAATACGTTTTTTACCTTCAGGCGTTGACGCCATAATAAAATGCCAAGGCTGTAGATTGACGCTCGAGGGGCTAAAGCGCAGAAGTTCTTTCAGTTTTTCAACAACATCATCTGGTATAGTTTTGCTGGCATCATAAGCTTTCACCGTATGACGGTGCTTTGCATAATGCAGAATATCGTGTTCCAATTTTATCTCCATAGGGTTGACTATGAGTAGATAGCCAGTGATACTTTTATCACAAGTACGCACTATTTTGTTCTATACCCACAAAAAGCATACTGTAGATTTTGAGGTCATATTATGAAGAAACATATTCATTATGAGTGTTCACAAGGATGCCCTGTGGAGGCGGCCCTCGAAGTCATTGGTGGTAAATGGAAAGGCGTAACTTTATTTCACCTGATGCAGGGTACAAAACGATTTAACGAACTACAGCGTGAGATTGGCAGTGTAACACAACGTATGCTCACTAAACAGCTTCGTGAGCTAGAAGAGTCAGGCATCGTCAACCGCAAAATTTATGCCGTCGTTCCTCCCAAGGTAGAATACAGCCTGACTGAAAAAGGACGAACTTTAGAACCTATATTATTGGCTTTGCGCGCTTGGGGTGATGAGCACGTTCTGGCGCCTTCCCCCACAGATAAGGTGGACAATATAGGGGTAGTCTAAACCATCAAGATTCATGATCTTTGGCAGGAACGATCATACGCTTGAGAACTCTGTCTTTATAAACGAAATGGTGATAAATCGCCGCGCCCGCATGAAGTACAAAAAGAAACAGCACCGCATAAGTACCTATTTTCTTGTGAATGAAATCCATTGGCTTTTCAAAAGTCTCAAAATTCATCCCCATCCAGCCTTCGACAACCGTTGCAAAAATCGCGGTATTTTTAAAAGCAGGTACCTCAATGAGGAAAAAGAGTTTCGATGGCCCTCCCGTTCCAAGATAGCCGGTAAGCGGCATGATAATCATGAAAGCATAGAGCAAAAAATGTACGCTATGTGCTGCTAAATGTTGATACTTAGGGGCAGGCACATCATCGGGCTGTTTTTCAAACAATCGCCAAAAAATCCGCAATCCAACAAAAACCAGAACAGTGATACCTATTGCAAAATGTGTCGAAATAAAAGTTCGGGCTAAGTCTGATTTGTTATCTAAAAACCATTCACGAGAAAATATAAGGATATAATTCGCAATAAAGGCTGCCGCGACAATCCAGTGTAAAGATATTGCAATAAGACCATATCCAGATTGCGTATTTCTAAATTTCATAACTCGCCCAACTTAATTTGCCATCAATTCATAGCCTCTATGCGATGTAAAATCCTAGCAAAAAAGTTGAGAATTTGTTGTGGGTAGTACCAATTCAATTACCTATGGCTATCTCGACCACCTTATATTGCATGAATTAAAGTCAAAACTACGGCTTTTTCCCTTTTGAAACTCTGTTAAGCTCTGTTTATGTTTCATCTTGCCATACTCGGAAGTCTCACAACTATTGGTGCAGGTTTATTTATTGCCTATAGAGGCACGATGCGAGCCTTGGGTGGCCCGTCGCTTAAACGCTATGACCGAAAACATGAGCCTGACTATATTGTCGATGAAAACTCTAGACCTCTAGAAATTATTGACGCCTATCTAGAAGAAAACTTTGTTAAGCCTGCACAATACGCCACCGCCACATCAGGATGGGATGCTAAAAGAGCACGCTTTGATAATGCAGGATTAAACCGTAAAGATTTAAAAGCAGAGTATCGCGACGATGTCGTGGTAATGGATGGCTTACACGTTCCAGGAAGATGGACACTCGTTGACGGGTATAACCCCAACAAACGTATTCTTTACTATCACGGCGGCGCATTTACAGCGGGTAGCGATATCAGCCATCGCGCCATTACGGTTAACTTGGCCAAGCGTACAAAAGCCGCAATCTTTGTTCCAAATTACCGATTAATGCCCGAGAACCCTCGCAGCGCCCCCATTCATGACGCGCAAGCCAGCTATAAATGGATTCTCGAAAATGGCCCTGAAGGGCCAGCCCCCCTTCAAAGCCTTGCCATTTCTGGTGATAGCGCAGGCGGGAATCTGACCCATATGATTGCGAATTGGTCTCGTGATAATAATCTTCGACAAGCTGATGCAATCTATACATTGTCACCAAGTACAGATTCTACGGCCTCGGGCGCGAGCTTTCACGAAAATATCGGGAAAGATAAAATGTTAAGCCCGCTCATTGGGCCATTATTAAAAATTCCGCGCCCATTTTTATTATTAGGTATGAAGAAACAATTAGGCTTTTCTCCTGCCAACCCGATAGTCTCTCCTGTTTTTGCGGATCTTTCGAACCTTCCCCCAACACTCGTACAGGCTAGCTCAGACGAACTCTTGCGGGACGATTGCATACGCTATGTCACCAAAATGAAGGAATCAGGCTCTCCGGCGACATTACAATTATGGAACGCCGTACCTCACGTTTTCCAAATATTTGATGATGTTCTACCTGCCTCTACAGAAGCATTTGATCTTGCGGCTGAGTTTTTAAACACTTATTTATAATTAAATAACTCCTTAAGTCTCTGAAATATATACACTACTGCCTTCCCTGAACAGAAAATGAATTTTGAGGTCAGGGTCAGTTCAGAGGTAAAGGTCTATCTGTCTAATCAACGGAGCGGGGATAATCCCGAACCGCAACAAAGACAGGAGACTGAAAATGGCCTTATTTACGAAAGCCAAAACACTTACTGCAGTCGCCCTTACCGCGACTGCCTTTGCCGCCCTTCCGGCGACAGCGTCAGCGAGTGACTATCGTTGCGAACAAAAGAATGATGAAGCACAAGTCATTGGCGGTGTATTAGGCGCTGTCCTTGGCGGCGTCATCGGATCTGAAGTTGCAGGACGCGGTGATGGCACAGAAGGCGCGTTAATTGGCGCAGCAATTGGAGCTGCCGCAGGGGCTGGTTTAGGCGATGAAAGCGTCAAATGTTACGGGAAGAACGACCGGGTTGTCCGGACAACATATCAGACACGGACAAACACTTATGAACCAGCTGTCGTTACGGTCGCGCATAGTAATCGCAATCGAAACTACAATAATCGGCACTATAATTATGACCGCGGATATAACAGATTAGACCGTATTGACCACCGTATTCATACCTTAGAGCGTGAAATTCGCGACCTAAGACGGACAAACCGATATAATGATCGCCGTTGGGTAGATCGTCGATTGGCTGCCGCTAGACAGGAACTTCGCGATTTAAAACAGCGCCGCAAAGTGGTGAAACGCAATCTGAACAACCGTAATAATAACTATTATTATAACGGACGTCGCGGTTAAACCATAGCTGTGAAATCTAAGAAACAATTAATCGGCCTTCCCCCAACTGCCTTTTAATGAAACCTCGGCCTAAAGGCCGGGGTTTTTTATTTTCCACCTCTCCTCTTGGAAGTTTTGGAAATTTTAAGACTCGCGCCCTAGGAGAGACCTTTTGATAGATAGAGTTTGAATAGAGTAAGTTCAGCTCGATTTTAATTTTGCCTCTTTAAGGCATCAGGGAGGGGGTCGCGAATTCGATCAAATACGAAATCGCACAAAGACTTTGAACGCTATATGATACTTATCCGTAAACAGTATTTTCTTGCTACAGCTGCTCTCGTTAGCGCCCTAGCGTTTTCGCCTGTAGCCGCCCACGCGCAATTTTTAGGAAATCTTGACAATAACACAGTTCTCGGCGGCGCCATCGGTGCTGGGCTTGGTGGAGTTATTGGGTCAAACCTTGCGCCGAATGGAATGGGCGACGAATATACGGCCATAGGCGCGGTTGCAGGGGGTTTAGCGGGGGCGGCTTATGGAAACTCGCAATCTCATTATGCTGGAAATCCCTATGCAGGTCAGTTTAACCCTGGATTTAATGGACAAAGCCTCGCTGGCACGGCCATTGGCGCAGGCATTGGCGGCGCGATTGGTTCAAACCTTGCAGGTTCAGGACAGCGCCAAGAAGGCACGGCGCTTGGGGCCGTTATTGGCGGTGCAATCGGTTACGGCGTAAGTCGCCAAAATGCTCCATCACGCTATGGGCCTTCACGCCCAATTTATCATGCTGGAAACCCTGGCGCTCCTGTTGTCGTTGGTGGAGGTTACATAGGCGGAGGCTATACATCTGGTGGGTACACATCAGGTGGATATACTTCAGGCACAGATGTCGTACTCGGCGGCGGAGGCTATACAGGTGGTTTACCGGCTGGCTATGTAAGCGGCGGACATGTGGGCGGCCCTTCTGTCGGCTCCCCTGCCCCGGGGCCATTTTACGGCCCATTAATCGGCCAAAACTCAGGCCCTGTTTTACCGACTTATGGCAATGTCCAACATCGAGGAGAATATATTGCGGGCCCCGTTATTCCTGTCTCTCGGCCCGTGCCTGCCCCTCAAGTTCGCGTCCAACGCGAAATCGTGAAGAAAGAACGCATCGTTGTTGATGCTGATTGCCCAGCTGGCACAACCTTACAAAATAATGGAACCTGCCTGTCCGCACCGAAACGTATTGTTGAGCCAGCTCCAGTCGTAATCCCTGCACAATGCCCTGCAGGCACAACGGATCAGGGTAATGGCACCTGCCTAGAACCGGCCAAGACAGTTGTCGGACAAGCCCCGATTGTCATTCCAGCACAGTGTCCATCAGGGACTACGGACCAAGGTAATGGCACATGTCTAGAACCAGCCAAGACAGTTGTCGGACAAGCCCCGATTGTTATTCCAGCGCAGTGTCCATCAGGGACTACGGACCAAGGTAATGGCACATGCTTAGAGCCAGCTAAGATTGTCATTGGGCAAGATCCTATCGTGATCCCGGCACAATGCCCATCGGGTACAACAGACCAAGGCAATGGTACATGCTTAGAACCGGCCAAGACAGTTGTCGGACAAGCTCCGATTGTCATCCCCGCACAATGCCCATCGGGTACAACTGACCAAGGTGACGGTACGTGTCTAGAAGCACCTAAAACCGTTCTCCAAAACCCAAATGTCATTCATTATAAGTGCTCCGGTGGAATGGTGAAACTTAGCAATGGGCAATGCGGCGGAAATGGATATGGGCTCGTACCTGTCTCGCCTCCAAGCAATTATTGTTACTCGGACAGTCATAAACGCTATGATAGAAACGGGCGTCTTATAAAAGCTCCAAATGGCGGAAACTATTGCAATCGCAATCATTAAGGCCGTCACAAGTAACTTAGTAACTCTAAACCACCTTTCCTAAGGTGGTTTTTTTATGACTCAAATGTAATGTAAATGACCCGTTTGTTCCGCAACCATTCATCTTGGTTAAAGTAGTATAAACTTAGATTGTCGGGATTTAGGGACGAATATCGACAGTATACGACTATTATACGACCTAATCGAAGGAGTCTTCCATGCGTTATAAGATCGGCTTCACCCTTGCCGCTATTGCATCCGTTTCACTTACCCCTATCGCTGCTTCGGCACATAATACGGGTTATCATCATTCACATCAGCGCTCTAATGGCGACCAACAACTCGTGGGCGGCGCAATTGGCGCTGTCGCTGGTGCCGTGATCGGCAGCCAAGTGGCAGGTAACGGAGCTCGGACCGAAGGCTCTGTTTTAGGGGCTGTTATTGGAGGTGTCGCTGGCGCTGCTATTGCGGGCGATGGAAACAACAACAGACATTACAGCCATGGTGGCTATTATAATCAAAATACTGGTTATTACGGTGGTTATAATACACGGCCAACGACAACTTATCGGACGACATCACCCCATTATCGTACGCGCACACATTATTCGAATGGCCACTACTATCAGCCTAACCATACAACGACTTATACGACAACCTATAGCCAGCCTCACTATACTCACTATACAACAACGCGGCCTTATTACAGCCCCTATGTCTATTCACAGCCAAGGACATCAATCAATATTAACTTGAGCAACAGAAATAGACATTATCGCGCGCCGCGCCATTACAACTCAGGCCGTCGCCATTATAATAACCGCCGCCACCATAATGGCCGCCGGCATCGCTAGGCAGATGTGAATATTTACCAGAATCTCACCCTGCTTAGGCAGGGTTTTTTAATTTAATGAATATGCGATAAGATATCTTTCGCGAGTTCTTCATAACCAGACAATGAAGAGGGCTTTGTGAAGAACCGATTCGCGCCGCATTCTACGGCCAGTTCACGGTCAGAAGGTTCAGATGAGCCAGAAACCATAAAGACAGGATGGGACCGCAATCCTTTTGTCTCTCGCATAGATTTAAGCAAAGCTATGCCATCTACCTCTGGCATACGCATATCAAGCAGCGTCGCGATAGGCTGTTCTTCTTTGATGCTGGCAATTGCACCTTTGGCCCCATCGAGCTCAATAACAACATAATCTTCGTTTAACTTCTCAATCGCAAGCTTCATAAGCATGCGGTCCAATGGATCATCATCAATGATAAAAAGTTTGGTCATCCGCTACCCGTTATCAGCATTCAAAGAAAATGCAAAGTCGCTTCCACCACGTGCGTTATCCTTAACGCTGATATTACCGCCATGTAGAGCTACTAACCGCCTACTTAAGGCCAAACCAATTCCTGTTCCTTCGCGGTGGCTATGGCGTTTAGAGCGGCTAAATAGGTTGAAGATATTAGGTTTATCATGGTCTGGAATGCCTACACCATTATCAGAAATACTGATTTCCCAAATCGCTTGATGTCTTTTTACTGTTATATTGATTATAGGCGCTCTGGAGTGGTGCCGATATTTTATCGCATTTGAAATCAGGTTACGTAAAACCTGGCTTAATAGCTCTGTATTTCCTCTTACATATATGGGTGTAGTGGGCAGATTTATTTCACCATTAAGCGCCTCAATTTCTTTAGTATATTCTGCAGAAACATCTTTTAGAAGAGACAGAACCTCTACGCGCTCTAGATCAACGCTTTCAGGAGAGGACCGCATAAATTTCAGGAAAGTAGAAATTAGATTACGCATATTGTTGGCGCTTTTTCGAATCTCAGCAACGTGTTTTTTAAGAGTCGGATCCGCGTCTTCGCCCAACCCGCGCTCGACCATTTCTGAAAACAGAGCAATATGGCGGAGCGGCGCTTGTAAATCATGCGAGGTTAATGATGCAAAATCATTCAAGTTGCGATTAATAGTTTCAAGGAGCGCCTCCTTCTCCTTTAGCTCTGTCACATCTAGGGCCACAGCCAGTATTCTATCTTCATTCGTGTTAGGGTCTTTAAAGGGAATTTTATCCGTACGAACCCAGCCTGGCTTACCTTCATTCGGGACATATCGTTCTATATATCCCAATAATGGCTTTCCTGTATTAATGACCTTTAAATCATCCTTGTGATATTTATCAGCAATCTCTCCGAACAAATCTCTCGTATTTTGCCCTTCAATATCCTCAACCCTCATCCCCAAAGTATCAGCCGCTAATTTGTTAGTTCTCAAAATATTATTCTTTGCGTCTTTGTACCAAATGGTCACTGGCATAGCGTCCATTACAATGCGGAGCTCTTTCTGCAAATTTTCAAGTTTAGTGTTTCTACGCTCTAAAGCTTCATTCAATTGAGCTGCGAGTGAAATATCACGACCAACAGATTGATATTCAACTATCTTACCATTTTCGTCATATATACCTGTATTAATCCAGCTGATGGAAACCTCACCGCCATCAGGTAAGTCTCGTGTACTTTGAACAACCTCCACAGGGTTATCAAATGTAATTGTTTGAAAGAGCTTCAAGACTCTTTCTCTGTTATCCCAACGCAAAACATCAGAAAGGTTTTTCCCAATCAGTTGCTCTCTTGGACGACCTGCGAACTTGATAGCGGCCAGATTAACAAAGGTAATATTTAAATCGACATCATACCGACAAATAATGTCAGGGTGATTATCCACTATCGATTTATATTGAATATCCTCGGCCACGGTGAACTTACGCCCTAATAATACAGGCTTTTCCCTCTATTTGTATCTTATGACTTAAAGCGTATTTAAGGTGTAAAGGCGGGCTGTTTATATTTTACTAACGTAAAGAAGCCTTAAGTAGATACTCAACGTTACCAGAACCGCCTTTTATAGGTGACAAGCCTTCCCCCTCTATGGCCCAGCCAATAGAGTCCAACCACGCCTTAACCTGCGCGACAGAGGCCAAAGCCAAACTATTATCTTTGACTAAACCACCTCGCCCGATCCCATCACGCCCCACTTCAAATTGTGGCTTCACAAGGCTAATTAGGCTTGCCCCTTTTGCAGCGAGCGATAAAGGCACGGCCAAGACTTTGGATAAAGCAATAAAACTTGCATCACAGACAATTAAATCTGGAGAAAACCCTATTAATTCAGATGTTAGTCCCCTCGCATCTTGGCTTTCTAACAAAGTAATTTTGGGGTGTCCTCTCAGCTCATTATGAAACTGCTCTCGACCGACATCAACCGCACAAACATGCGCAGCACCATTCGCCAAAAGCACTTGCGTAAACCCGCCTGTCGAGGACCCAACATCCAAACAATTCAAACCCGTTGGGTCAAAATTAAAAGTGTCTAAGGCATAGGCGAGCTTTATCCCACCGCGCGACACCCATGGATGTTCTGGTTCAGCATTAACGACAGCAGCTATTGGAATGGTTTGAGAGGCTTTACGCACCACGGCGCCATCAACGGTTACTTTGCCAGCCTTTATCGCTGATTGTGCGCGCGCGCGTGATTCATAATGCCCATGAGTGACGAGATATTGGTCGGCTCGCACGCACCAAAGCCTTAGGCCAAATTCATCTGTGCATTAAATTCTTGGCCGAGGGCTTTGAACACAGTTTCAACAATGGCATCAGCATGAAGTCCTGCCTCTTCATACATTTTTTCAGGCGTGTCTTGATCAATAAATGTATCAGGCAAGGTCATTGTACGCACCTTTAAGCCTTTATCCAAGCGTCCTGAATCGGCCAGTTCATGTAAAACAAAGGCTCCAAAGCCGCCAACGGAACCCTCTTCGATTGTGATAAATACTTCATGCTCATCCGCAAGACGGCGCACCAAGTCTTTATCTAGAGGTTTCGCAAATCGTGCATCAGCGACCGTGGCTGATAGACCTAATACGTCCAGCTGTTCAGCGGCTTTCATGGCTTCGCCAAGGCGTGTTCCATAAGACAATATTGCAACACGAGACCCCTGCTTCATAATACGGCCTTTACCAATTTCTAAGGGCTCTGGATTTTCAGGAATTTCAATACCCGTTGCCTCTCCACGTGCATATCGGAAGCCAATTGGTCCGCTATCGTGAATAACGGCTGTTGCTACCATTCGCGCAAGATCTGCCTCATCCGCCGCTGCCATTAATGTAAAGTTCGGAAGGCATCCAAGATAAGCTATATCGAAGGCACCAGCGTGTGTTGGACCGTCGGCTCCGACTAAACCCGCCCGGTCCATCGCAAAACGAACAGGTAAGTTTTGTATCGCGACATCGTGCACAACTTGGTCATATCCACGCTGGAGAAACGTTGAATAAATAGCGCAAAATGGTCTAAATCCTTCGGCCGCTAAACCTGCCGCAAATGTCACAGCATGTTGCTCTGCAATTCCCACATCAAACATACGATCGGGGAAAGCTTTACCAAAAATATTCATTCCGGTTCCGCCCGGCATGGCCGCTGTAATACCGACAATTTTATCATCTTTTTCTGCGTGTTTGGCCAATTGGCCACCAAATACAGAAGTATAGCTAGGTGCATTCGGGATGGATTTACTTTGTTCCCCGGTAACCACGTTAAATTTGCTTACGCCGTGATATTTATCAGCAGAATTCTCGGCAGGGGCATACCCCTTCCCCTTCTGCGTCACGACATGAATTAATGTCGGCCCTCGTTTCATGTTTTTGACGTTTTCTAACACGGACAGCAAAGCATCCATATCGTGTCCGTCTACGGGGCCAACATAGTAAAAACCCAATTCTTCGAACCAAGTGCCGCCCATAAACATGCCGCGCGTATATTCCTCGGCTTTGCGAACTGTACCTTTAATAGGGCGCGGGGCATCCTTGACAATAGCACGGCCAGCGCCGCGCATTTTTTGGTATCCGCCAGAACTAATCATTTTTGCTAGCATATGGCTCATCGCGCCCACAGGCGGAGCAATCGACATGTCATTGTCATTCAGTATAACAATCTGACGAGAATCCGTAGCGCCAGCGTTATTCATGGCTTCATACGCCATGCCTGCCGTAATTGAACCATCACCAATCACAGAAATCACGTGACCATCTTTTCCAGATAAATCTCGTGCCGTTGCAAACCCCATTCCCGCGGAAATAGACGTCGAGCTGTGAGCGGCCCCAAATGGGTCATATTCGCTTTCAGCTCGTTTCGTAAAACCTGACAATCCGCCGCCTTTGCGCAGCGTGCGGATACGGTCTCTACGGCCTGTAAGGACTTTATGCGGATAACACTGATGACCCACATCCCAAATTAATTTGTCATTTGGTGTATCGAATACGGCATGAATGGCGACGGTCAGCTCGACAACACCAAGGCCTGCCCCTAAATGCCCTCCTGTCACCGAAACGGCATCAATAACCTCAGCTCGGACTTCATCGGCGAGTTGCTTAAGGTCTTCACGGGAGAATCCGCGCATATCGGCGGGGTATTTCACCTTGTCCAGTAAGGGCGTTTTCACCATTCCCATGCTTCCTTTTCGTTCGATTGCGCCTTTGTCCGCGACGGAATTCTGACTTTCGTCTTAATGTTGCCGTTGCAATACAAAATCGACAGTGTCTTTTAAGGTCTGCGCGCGCGTTCCGAAAGGGGCAAGATGGTCTTTTGCACAGTCTCCCAATGATTTAGCCTTATCTCGCGCCGCTTCGAGGCCTAACAGAGACACAAATGTGGCTTTACCGAGATTTTCGTCTTTTTGAACGGCCTTTCCCATCAATTCAGCGTCGCCTTCTACATCCAAGATATCGTCTTGAATCTGAAAGGCGAGTCCTACATCGCGCGCATAACGGGATACGCTCATGATTTCCGAATCATTTGCGCCGCTTATGATAGCGCCAGCCCGGACGGCAAACTTAATCAGCGCGCCTGTCTTCATCGCTTGTAAGCGCGTAATAAGCGTTTCATCGCGATCAGTTTCAGCAACGGTCATGTCGATAACTTGCCCGCCAATCATCCCTGCCACGCCGCCCTTTTCTGCAAGCTCACAAACAAGTTTCGCGCGTATAGAAGGGTTCTCATGCGCTGCGGCACTACCAAGTAATGCAAAGGCATGTGTTAGCAATCCATCGCCCGCCAAGACAGCTATGGCTTCGTCATAAGCCTTATGCACGGTTGGCCGACCGCGCCGTAAATCATCATCATCCATGCAAGGTAAGTCATCATGAACAAGGCTATACACATGCAAACATTCTAACGCGCAACCCACAGTAAGGGCGTTTTCTAAATCACCACCGAATAAGCGCGCCGTTTCGATAACCAGAAATGGACGCAGGCGCTTGCCCCCACCGAGGCAAGCATAGCGCATAGCCTCTGCGACGATACCGTGTTGCCCTTGCGGCACAGGTAATAATTTATCGAGCCCTTGCTCAACATCAGCGGCGACAGAGGCCAGTTGGGATTTAAAACCAGACATAAGAGCGCGTATCTTTATGCATCAAAAGGTTCAGTTCCCGCTGAGCCTTTACCGTCCAAGACAATTTTTTCGACCTTCATTTGGGCATCTTTTAACTTGGCATCGCAATGTGCTTTCAGGGCGGCGCCGCGTTGATAAATCGTGATGCTCTCTTCGAGAGGAGCATCACCGCGCTCAAGCCTCGCGACAATATCTTCCAATTCCTTTAACGCGTCTTCGAAAGACAAATCTTTAAGGGGCTTATCGGCCATAGGTCATCCTTGGGATTATAGGGGCATACCCCTATATTATTTATTATAATTTGTGGGTCTTTCATAACGCCTAAACGACCAATGCAAATCGCCATTTTGCGATTTCATTTTCCATCCGCGTTTTAATAATGACCCTTTGAGCATACGATTAATCCATCCATGCGCTGAGACATAGACAATTTTTCCGCCTGCCGCATGTTCAGCGAGCGCATCGCACATTTCGTTCGTGCGTTGTCGCGCCTCTTGATGGCTTTCCATCCCATCGCTCCAGCCTAGAAACCAAGCAATACGCGCAAAAGTACCCCATACTTTCGGACGGAATTTCAAACCATCAAAATG
Source organism: Litorimonas taeanensis (assembly GCF_003634015.1). NCBI lineage: Bacteria > Pseudomonadati > Pseudomonadota > Alphaproteobacteria > Maricaulales > Robiginitomaculaceae > Litorimonas > Litorimonas taeanensis. Next base: position 161,353 of record NZ_RBII01000001.1, on the reverse strand, counting down.
CGGCGGCGGCAAGGCCGCTTCAATTAAACGTATATCTGTAAAATCTACAGCTCGACCCGCCGCAAATTCAGCACTCTCAACAGCACGGCGTAAGGGGCTGGATATTATTAAGTCGGCCTGCTCAACCCACCTCAAAAGCTTAGGCGGCACTTTCTGATTAGGCACAATGCCTCCAGCATCATATCGTCCCCACCATTCCCGGTAGCCTCTCCAGGTCATAAAGACTTTTCGCGACAAAGCTGGTTTCCCATGACGTGCGATTATCAAAGTATCAACAGATTTTTGCTTCCTCACCTGCACGTTCAAACCCCCTCATTCATTTGTCAGAGTCCCTTTGCAAAACGAGGGGTCTCAGGGCACCGCATATCGGCTTCTTCTTTGCAGCGCTTGAATGAGAACATAAGCAAATCTGCCCTTCCAATAAGGTGATCTTGTGGCACCATACCTGGGCCTTCAACAGCGCGACTATCCGTTGAATTATCGCGATTGTCACCCATGAAAAAGAAATGGCCTTCGGGAATGTCGAAAAGCTCTGTGTTATCCAGATATTTTTGGTCATTCTGCTCATAGATAAGATGGTTCTTTTCTTCACCCGGAAGGGTTTCCGAATAAACATCCACGCCCACAGCCCGGCCTCTATGTTCGCGGTAAATATAATTTGTAACGGGTGTCCGCTGGATGACAGCTCCATTCAAATGTAATTTTCCGCCAATCACCTGAACTTGATCTCCGGGTAAACCCACAACCCTTTTAATCATAATAATCCCATTTTTAGGATTTCTGAAAACTACAACATCCCCTCGCTTTGGCGAACGAGAGAATATCTGACCGTCTGGCAAAGGTAGTTTATGCAACATAAAAGGCAATGAATGGCGAGAATAACCATAAGCAAATTTTGAAACGTATAAATGGTCACCGACTTCTAAGGTAGGCAACATGCTTTCGCTAGGAATTTTAAAATGCCCCCAAACCAGAGTCATCATGGCCAATAGGAATGAAAACAACCCCAAGAAAAACCGGACCTCAGAGAAAAATTTCTGTTTTAACGTTTGACTCACTTCACCGTCCTTTTTGGACAACTCCCCAGAGCGGGAGGATAGCTTTTTGGGTTTTTGACTCATCCAAAGTGGAATGCCGCGCCGCGCATAGCTTATCAAGAAAGAAATGCGCTTTCACTGAATCCAATTCTCTCGCTTTAATTATTTTACGTCATGAAATGTAAAACATTCACATCCGCTTCGTTTTGACCTAGACAGAGATATGAAAATTCGTTTTTTTCTTCTCTTCGCCTTATCCGCAATCGGGGCTAGCATAATCGGGTCATGCGCGGCGGCGCCCAATCCGTCGCCAACATCTGCACCGCAAGGGGCCTATATTCTCGACCCCAACCATACAAGTGTAACATGGTCCTTATCGCATTCAGGGCTTTCCAATTACACGGCGCGTTTTAATGGCATCACAGGCGCTTTAGACTTCTATCCTCAATCCCCAGAAAAAAGCCGTGTAGATATAATCATAGATCCGATGAGCCTCTCTACAGGCCTTCCTGAATTTGATAAAACGCTAATCACCGATAAAAAATATTTTGATGCTGAAAATCACCCTGAAATTCGTTTCACATCAACAGACATCACCCCCACTGGAGAGACTACTGCTGTTATTACGGGTGATATAACATTTCGCGGGGTAACGCGCCCTGTTGACCTTATTACAAAGTTCAACGGAGCAGGCAAAAGCTTTGGGCACCCCGGCGAAACTCTTGGGTTTTCCGCGACCGCGGAAATATATCGTTCGAAATGGGGGATGGATTATTTGATTACTCTCGCCAATATAGGCGATAAGGTTACGCTTCGCATTGAAGCTGAATTTAATGAGAAACAATAGAGCCGTAAAGCAACGCAATCATGGGCACACCTCGCGAAGTTTTGAAAGTTTTGCATTATGATGGTATCGTCATTTTGCCTACTGAGACCGTTTACGGCCTTGCTGCGAGAGCCGATAGACCCAATGCTGTTAGACGAATTTATGATATTAAAGGTCGTGACTTTGACAAGCCTTTGGCCCTTTGTGTCAGCAGCCTAGACATTGCCAAACAATATGGTGACTTTTCGCGTATTGCGCAAAATATGGCTAAAAAGTTCTGGCCCGGTCCTTTAACCTTAGTCGTTCCCGCCGCAACACCCACTTTTTTCAATCAGCTTGCCCCGCAAATGTACGCGAAAAATTCAAAGGGTGAACCCACCATTGCTATTCGGTGTCCAGATGTCGAATGGCGCACCCGTATACAAAATCGAGGCCTTGAGTATCCTGTCGCACTGACCAGCGCGAATCGTTCAGGCGGCCCAGACCCTATATCAGCGAAACAAGCGTCAGAAGCTATTGGGGTTGATGTGGATGATATTTGGTATGGACCAGATTGCGATGCGGCACTGCCATCGACAATTGTTACTCTTGCCGAAGGCAGTCCAAAAGTCTTACGCGAAGGCGCCTTGCCACTTAAAGCTTTAAAACAATGGAAAGTCACCTCAATCTAAATGACTCAACCGATAGATATACCCGTTTCCAAAATTGAAATATTAAAATCTGAATTGCCCAAAAATTGCTGGACACAGGATATTGATATTATCGCTCCGCATTTGACCGAGTGGCGCGATAAATATTTTGGGAAGACACCGCTTATGCTCACACCGCGTTGCACCCAAGATGTTTCAGATGCAGTAAAACTCTGCGCCGAACATAGAATTTCTATTATGCCCCAAGGCGGAAATACGGGATTAGTTGGTGGTAATACCCCAATGGGGGAAGTCCTCATAACCTTAAAACATATGACAAGAATTCGCGAAATTAACACGACAGCCAACAGCCTGATTGTTGAGGCAGGCGCGGTTTTGCAGAATGTCTTAGACGCCGCTGATGCAGAAAACCGTAAATTCCCGATGACGTTATCAAGCCAAGGCAGTTGTACAGTAGGCGGTGTTCTCTCAACCAATGCAGGCGGAAATCACGTCCTAAAATATGGAACTACCAAAGAATTAGTTTTTGGCGTCGAAGCCGTTTTACCTAACGGAGATATTTTCAACGGACTAACCAACCTGCGCAAAGATAATACTGGCTATGACTTGAACCGTCTCTTTCTAGGGGCAGAAGGCACGTTAGGCATTATTACAGCCGCATCACTGAAATTATTTCCAAAACCCAAATATGTTCAGAGGGCACTTATTGGGCTGGACAGTGTAGAAGCTGCGATATCTTTACTAGAGGATTTTCGCGCTGGTGGGCGACTGGCAATGTTCGAAGTCATGCCTGCCATAGGCTATCATGCCGTTATCGATGGCTTTGATTCTATTCGCGATCCATTTGACACCAGCTATGCGTGGTATCTTCTGTGTGATTGGGAAGTTGAGAGTGAAGCAGAAGGTATGACCCTAGCCGAAAATATATTAGGCAAAGCGTTTGAGGCTAAAAAAGTTCTCGATGCTGTCATCGCCCAAAACGAGACCCAAGCCGCCGACATTCTTTCCATCCGTGAACATATGAGCGCGGGTCAAAAATTCCTTGGAGGCTCTGTCAAACATGACATCACAGTACCCATTGATAAAATTCCCGAATTCTTTCGCCTTGCCGATGCCAAGATGCAAGAAGTCGTGCCAGGTTGTCGCCCTGTAGGGTTCGGCCACTTTGGTGATGGCAATATTCATTACAACATAGCCCAGCCTGAAGGGGCCGATAAAAAAGAATTTCTAGCCAATTGGGACGCTCTCTCCCAACCTATTTTTGATATATGTGATGCGTTAGGCGGCTCGATATCCGCTGAACACGGCATAGGCACGATGAAGTTTGACGACCTTGCTCAACGCGCAAGTCCTACCAAATATGCACTCTTAAAAGCGATCAAACGTGCCATAGACCCCGAGAGAATTATGAATCCACGTGTCATGGTATAAGCGCCAAAGTGAGGGTGCGAGCATTGATAGTGATGAAACATAAAGAGGCAAATTACGCGGCACCCACCCCTTGAACCTCGTCAAAGGCTCCACTATTTAATTATTATCACAAACCCACGCGGACATGTTTGGATTCCCTGAACAGGCGTTATGAGGAAAGGATAGACCTATGATTACCCTACTCTCCCCTGCAAAAAAGTTAAATATGGATCCGGCGGAAACGCCATTGGGCATGACTGCCCCGCGTTTTCCATCAGATACAAAAGAGCTGGCAGAAGTCGCAAAAAAGCAATCCGTGGATGACCTAAAAAAGCTCATGCATTTATCGGATAACCTTGCGACATTAAATGTTGAAAGATTCAAAGCGTTTAATCTTGAGGGACAAAGCAATAGCGCGAAACCAGCTGGCCTTGCCTTTGATGGCGATGTCTATTGGGGGTTAGAAGCTAAGAGCCTCTCAGATAAGGATTTGGCCTATGCGCAAAATCACTTGCGCATTCTCTCAGGACTTTACGGCATTTTGCGCCCAATGGATGCGATACAGCCTTATCGCCTAGAGATGGGTACACGACTTGGTACGGAGCGTGGCAAGAACCTCTATGAATTTTGGGGAACACAAATTGCCGATACCCTTCGCGAAGATTTAAAGGGGCACGAAGATGAAACCATCGTCAATCTTGCTTCAAATGAATACTTTAAAGCCGTAGACCAAAAAGCGTTAGAGAAACCGATTATCCAAGCTAAATTTTTAAACATTAAGGACGGCGAGACACGCCACTTAATGTATTATGCAAAATTTGGCCGCGGGCTTATGGCGCGTTGGATTATACAAAACCAAATTAAATCTGCAAAAGACCTCAAAGGTTTTAACTTAGAAAATTATAGCTTTGACAAAAGTCTTTCTTCTGACGCAGAATTGGTTTTCACACGTCCCCAACCGCCAAAGAAGAAATAGGTCATAATCAAAGCACTCTCAAAATTTGAGCAAAACCATCATGACAGCCCCTATAAATTCGGCCTCGCCGATTGGTGGGCTGTCATCAAACGCACCTATATTTCTGCCCAACGCGATAATGTAAGCGTCGTTGCAGCTGGCGTCGCCTTTTTTTCACTCATCGCTGTATTTCCGCTTATTTCAGCCGCGATTTCTATTTTCGGATATTTCGCGAATCCCCAAGATGCTGATGAAGCCACACAAATCATTAGTGCCCTTATGCCGGGCCAAGCCTTTGACGTCATACAAAATCAAATTGTTACAGTCGTTGACGCGCCCAATCAGGCGATGGGCTGGGGCATAGCAATTTCGCTTTCAGTCGCAATATTCTCAGCTGGCGCAGGTATCCGCGCCATGATGCGAGCGATGAACATTGCTTATCAGGAAATCGAAAAACGAAACTTCTTTGTCTTTTATGCCTATGCCATTCTTATGACCTTAGGGAGCTTTCTTGTTATTTGGCTTTCTCTTTTGCTTATAGTCGGTATTCCTGCGGCTCTCATTTTCATTAATCTTGAAAGTTCCGCAGAATTTGCAGCGCGTAGCTTGCCTTGGCTATTGCTCTTTGCCGTCTTTGCCTTTGCCACTGGGGTGATGTACCGCTTCGGCCCTTCACGACGCCCCGCGAAAAAACGCTGGTTATCACCAGGCATTATCTTGGCAACAACCTCTTGGCTATTAATCTCCTACGGTTTTTCAAAATTTGTTTCAGAGTTTGGTAATTACAATGCAACATATGGCAGCCTCTCGGCTGTTGTTATACTCCTAGTCTGGCTTTGGTTGACAGCGACAGTTATTATTTTTGGCGCAGAGCTTAACTCAGAATTAGAAAGACAAACCATTGCTGACACCACTCGGGGCCCGGCAAGGCCTCTAGGGAGACGGGGAGCTTCGGTTGCAGACTTCAAAGCTACAGAAACTAAACTCGAAGAAGCCACCGCTGAAATTTTAAATCCCCAAGAAGCGACTGAAATCATTTAACCCTTTCGTTATAAGCCTAAATTTATGCGTTTTATTAAAGCTAATTTTCCAGCCGCCAAAATGGATGCTGTTATTGAAATCCTCAATAATTCTTCAAACATAGATTGGTCTATTGATTCAGGTTATGGCCGTTATGAAAAAGCCGTCGAGATCGTCGTCGCAAAAGGCCAAGGGCAAGGCCTTATAGATTCGCTGCAGAGCCTCCTCAGCGGGTCAACGGATTGGCGTGTCGTTGTCATGCCCGTCGAAGCCACCTTGCCGCGCCCAGAAGAGGATATGCCGCCGAAAGAAGAAAAAGCCAGTACGATTTCTATGCGCGAAGTCTTGTATCAACAAGTCTCTGAAGGCTGTAAATTGAATTGGGACTTTATCATTCTCACGGTTTTATCTTCTATTGTCGCCGCCATTGGCCTTAACGGTGATAGTGTTGCTATCGTTATCGCTGCCATGGTTATTGCGCCTCTACTCGGCCCTATATTGGCCTTTGCCTTGGCCACGGCCTTGGGCGACTTGTCACTGATGTGGAAGGCAACGAAAACAGCTATCACAGGCCTGGTCGTTGGGTTTGTCTTTGCTTTTGCCCTTACATTTTTCATAGACATAAATTTATCTAGCACAGAGATGATAAGCCGAACCGTTATTGGCCCTGAGATTATCGCTCTGGCTTTAGCCTCTGGCGCAGCCGCGGCTTTATCGCTTTCAACAGGTATATCTTCAGCCTTGGTAGGCGTCATGGTAGCTGTAGCGCTACTGCCGCCCTCCGTCGCTTCCGCATTGTTTTTAGGGGCAGGAAAATATGAAGCCGCAATGGGGGCAGCACTTCTCTTAGCTCTCAACGTCGTTTGTGCGGTTCTGTCGGCACAGCTCGTCTTTGTTTACAAGGGCGTACGGCCCCGCACGTGGCCTAATCAAGTAAAAGCGTCTAGGGCTGTAAAAATTAATGCTACTGTCTGGATTGCTCTCTTGGGCGCTTTGGCATTTTTGGCTTACCGGCTTAATCTTACAGCGGCGCTATAATCATATTTCTCAAGCGTGATTTGCAGGTTTGATTAAATCATCCCCAGTAGCACGGCCAGAATTGACAGCTGTATCAACCTCCCAGAACACTAAATCTTTACCACCCTGTACTTCCTCTAAAACCCTGTGCGGGTCTGTGTCAGGATCTAACCAAGCGTCCCATAAATCCATAGGCAGCCTTACAGGCATACGGTGATGGATTGACTTAAAACGGTCCGTCGCAGCAGTTGTCAAAATTGCGCAAGACAGTAGCTCAATCCCTTCAGAAACAAACCATTTGTCCCACAACCCAATAAACGCAAACACATCATCATGATCTTCTTTTATGAAATAAGGTGTCTTAGGCTTTTCTACGCCCTCCCATTCATACCAACCATTTGTCGGAATAAGCGCACGCCGCCGACGAAACGGCGTTCGGAAACTCGCTTTTTCAGCGGCCGTTTCTACGCGAGCATTGAATAAAGGACGTCCTTCTGGTGGTTCTTTGCGCCAATGCGGATGAAGCCCCCAACGCATCGGGACAACCTTGCGTCTCTTTTGACCATTCAAAGCAATGACGGGTACGACGCTTCCAGGCGATATATTATAATTTGGGGTCCATGACCAATCTTCGGTTAGGCTTTCTTCCGCCTTAAAGTCAGACCGAATCTGTTCCAATGTCCCAGCCAATGTATAACGTCCGCACATACAGCTTTGTAAGATGCTTCGACAGAAAATGGAACGCTCAATGACCGAAGACTACCCTATAGATTGCGTAGGTATTATTTGTTTCCGCGGTGAAGAAGTGTTGCTCATAAAACGAGGCACCCCGCCCCGCAAGGGAGAGTGGTCAATACCTGGAGGCCGGATAGAAGCAGGCGAAAGCGAAGCGAGCGCGGCGCTACGCGAACTCTACGAAGAAACAAGCGTGACGGCGACTATTCATTCTAAAATCGCCACCATTCCCGCTAAATTTGAAGGCTTTAATTATATACTGCATGACTATGTCGCGATTTGGCAGGACGGCACCCCCAAGGCTGGTGACGATGCTTCAGAAGCTATTTTCGTTACTATGGAAGACATCTCTATGAAAGAAATGTGGTCCAAGACAAAAGAAGTCATTCACCTTGCACATGAAAGCGTGTCAAAAGCTGAATAAACAATTGGGCAGAACAGATAAAGCAAGCTATCAAGACCTATGTTAGCGCGTTTCGTCATATCGCTCTTTTTCATTGGCCTTTGCGCAGTGCCAGCCATTGCGCAAGACGCTGAACCGACACGCGTTCTGACAGAAGCCCAAAAACGTGAAGCCGCCCTAAAGGCTCGTGAAGACGCAGAAATTCGTATTGAATCTGAAATGATGAAGATGACGTCTTTAGTAGAAGCTCTTTCAAAAAATCTTGGGCAATTACATTATTTACGAACTCTGTGCTTTGGTGATGGTGACCAAAAATGGCGGGAATACGCACAAAGTATGATGACGATTGAGAGCGAAAACAATAAAGACAGCAAAAGTCGTCTCGTCCGAGCATTCAATGCTGGGTATTATCAAGAAAAGAAACGACATACAGAATGTAACCAAGACGTAAGCGTCGATGTTGCAGCCCTATCCGAGAACGGGCGACATATTGCATCTATGCTTGCGGACCCTTACCGCGATTTCTAAATCAAATACACCAGAAAGGTTTTGACGATGGCCATACCTTATAAAGCCGCTTTTACGGCTCTGCGTCTTGCAAGAACGCTCCCCGCAATTCCACTCGCTATTGGCGCATTAGCTATTATGGGCTGCGCTAAAGTCGTAAATGACATCGGTAAAAACCAACCTCTAACTTCGCTCGCTGGGTCTGAGTGGGGATTGGCGGATACAGAGCAGTTTATCGCCTTTAAAAGTAAAGGGGAAGTCATAGGTCATGGTGGTTGCAACCGGTTTTTCGGAACTTACACTCAAGACGGGACAACATTGAAATTTGGCCCTCTTGCCTCGACCAAAATGGCCTGCATGGGCGGGAAAATGCAGGCAGAAGCCGAGTTTATGAAATCCATACAATCTGCTCGGCGGTTTGAGGCCACACATTTCGCCCTCGCCTTTATTGATGACAAGGGCGAAACCCTCATGCGCCTTCAACGCCGTGATTGGGATTAAAGCCTGACTTGCTTCGGCTATCACGTCAATGTTAAGCCTTGCCGAGTTTGAAAGGGATTCTCATGACTGATCGCCTTGTTATTCGCCGTCCTGACGACTGGCACGTGCATTTGCGCGACGGACAAATGTTAGCTGATGTCGTGAATTTTACCGCCAGACAATTTGGCCGAGCGATTATCATGCCAAATCTCACCCCACCAGTAACCACTGTTCAAATGGGCAAAGATTATCGAGACCGTATTCTCGCTGCAGTAGATAAATCTCTAAACTTCCAACCACTGATGGTTGGATACCTCACCGACAATATGAACCCCGACATTGTGTCCGAAGGGAAAGATCAAGGCATTTTTACTGCCTTTAAGCTCTACCCTGCTAATGCCACAACAAATTCTTCGGCTGGGGTCACAGATATTAAGAAGATTTATCCCGTCCTAGAACGCATGGCGCAATGTCAGATACCACTTTTGGTTCACGGCGAAGTTACGCATAGTGATGTTGATATTTTTGACCGTGAAGCTCGCTTTATCGAAGATGTCTTAGGAAAAGTTGTTCAAGATTTTCCAAATTTGAAAATCGTTTTTGAACACATTACGACTAAAGAGGCCGTCGAATTTGTACTTAGCACGGGTTCAAATATCGCTGCCACCATTACACCGCATCACCTTGAAATAAACAGAAATGCTATATTCCAAGGGGGTATTCGCCCACATAATTACTGCCTACCAATTGCAAAAAGAGAAGTACACAGACTGGCTTTGCGAAAAGCCGCAACATCTGGATCAGATAAATTCTTCCTCGGCACAGACACAGCCCCACACGCTATAGAGGCCAAAGAAAGTGCCTGCGGATGTGCTGGCATCTTTAATGCGCCACACGCGATAGAAAGCTATGCTAAGACATTTGACGAAGAAAACTCACTCGACAAATTAGAAGGATTTGCTTCTGAATATGGCCCGCGTTTTTACGGCCTACCCTTAAATGAGGATAAAATAATATTAGAACGCAAAGAGACCCAAGTACCAGACAGCTTGTCTCTTGCAGACACTCATATTATTCCTTTTCATGCAGGCAAAACATTACAATGGACAGTTAGCAACGCCTAAACTTTAGCTCTAATATAATTTTACCCTAGGCAAGCCTGCAAAGTTCAATCAAAAGGCTGTCCGCACCGACTTGCCTCATCCAATAAATCAAGGCACAGACTGACTTATGAATTGGCTTACTAAAATCACTCCCCCCGGCGTTAAATCCATCTTTTCAAAAAAGGATACGCCCGATAACCTTTGGACAAAATGTCCAAAATCCAACGAAATGGTTTTTACCGCTGATTTACCAGGCTTACTGCACGTAACGCCGGCAGGGCACCACATGCGCATCGGCCCAAAATTACGTATGGAGTATACATTCGACGAAGGTAATTTCGAAACTGTCGCTATTCCTGATGTTGCAAAAGACCCTTTGAAGTTCAAAGATGATCAAAAATATGTTGATCGTCTAAAAAAAGCCCGCACCAAAACTGGCGATGATGATGCTATGAGCATTGGTGTTGGTAATATTCATGGCATCAGAACAGTTGTGCTTGTCCAAAACTTTTCTTTCATGGGTGGCTCTCTTGGTATGGCGGCGGGGGAAGGCCTTATTACCGCGGCGCAATATGCGGTAGCGAATAAACTGCCAATGGTTGTCTTTACCGCGGCGGGCGGCGCTCGAATGCAAGAAGGCGCGCTTTCCCTCATGCAAATGCCTCGTACAACCATTGCCGTTCAAGAATTAAGAGAAAATGGTTTGCCTTATATCGTGGTTCTTTGCGACCCGACCACTGGAGGCGTCACAGCCAGCTATGCCATGTTAGGCGATATTCATTTGGCAGAACCCGGCGCTTTGATTTGTTTCGCAGGGCCACGCGTGATCGAAGATACCATTCGCGAAAAACTCCCTGAAGGCTTTCAGCGCGCTGAATATTTAGAAGAAAAAGGCATGATAGACCGTGTTGTCGCTCGTAAGGATATGCCCAAAACTCTAGCCAATCTTTTATCCGTCTTGATGCAGACACCTGCCAAGGCACCAAAGTCAGATAATTCTGACGCGGCCATTGAAACGGTTTAGGAACGTATCTGAAATGACAGAAACGGTTGAGCAAGCCCTTGCAACCTTGCGAGCGCTTCACCCTAAAAAAATCGACCTTGGATTAGAACGCATCCAGTCTGTTCTTGATAAGCTCGGCAATCCAGAAACTAAATTACCGCCCATCATTCATGTTGCTGGCACCAATGGCAAAGGCTCTACTCTTGCCTTTATCCGCGCGATAGCAGAAGCATCTGGTTTAAAAGCCCATGTGTATACCTCCCCCCACTTGGTTCGGTTTCACGAACGTATTGTACTTGCCGGTAATGAAATCACGGATGATAAACTCGTTGATGTATTAGCGCGTGTCAGAAAAGCAAATGCTGGCGCGCCTTTATCTTTCTTTGAAGCCACCACCGCCGCTGCCTATTTGGCTTTCTCTGAATCCTCCGCCGACGTGGCGTTAATTGAAGTTGGGCTAGGCGGGCGATATGATGCCACCAATGTGATAACACCTGATTGTTGTGCCATTACCCCTGTTGATTTTGACCATGCTGAATTTTTAGGGAGAGATTTAGCCGGTATCGCTAAAGAAAAGGCTGGCATAATAAAACCTCACGCCCCAGTTTTTTGCGGTCCGCAGCTTGCTACTTCCAGGGACGTATTAGAATCAGAAGCACAAAAATCACGGGCTGTGATTAAGTTTTGGAATGAAGATTTCCGGGCCTATCGCCAACATGGACGCTTAGTTTATGAAAGTCAGGATACGCTCTCTGATTTCCCACTCCCTGCCCTACGCGGAGAGCATCAAATTTCCAATGCCGGCCTCGCAATTGCCGTCGCCAAACATATGAAATGGACGGATGTTGATATTGCCACCGGCCTTAAACATGCCTTTTGGCCAGCAAGAATGCAAAATTTAACCCAAGGCATTTATGCGGAAATGGCAAGACAGGCAGGCGCAGAATTATGGCTCGATGGTGGACATAACCCACACGCGGCCCGCGCTGTTGCCAACACAATGGCAGAATTGGAACAAGTAACAGAGAGGCCTTTAATTCTCATTACAGGGATATTGGCGAATAAAGATATTGGCGGTTTTTTAGATGCTTTTGAGGGCCTCGCCAGCGCTGTCATCGGCGTCAGCATTCCCGATCATGAATCACTGGCACCAGAAACGCTCCGAGAATTAGCTTTGTCGCGAAACATGGATGGATTTGTAGCCTCTGACATTTCATCGGCCATAAACAAAGCGATTGAGTTTGGCGGGACAGTTTCATCAGACCTGTCAGGCCTCACGCCGATCCCGCCAAGGATTCTTATTTGCGGCTCCTTATATCTAGCCGGTGAAGTGCTGAAAGGTTAGACGACCGAGGTTCCGCGTTCTGGGTAATCATTTTCTTTGGCAAAATTTAAACCTGCCACGAGCCCTTTAATATCAGGGCGACCAAACGGTGTGTTCTGAATGATTTCCGCATAGAGCGTACCATCTGTATTAATCACAAAAATGCCTGGCTCAGAGAAAAACTTTGGTTCTTTGTCTGATATAGCATCTGAGATAAAGAGGCCCAGAGCCTTTGCTTCTAATAGAGATAAGTCATATCCAACGGACACATTTTCTAACGCCCATTCGTCTTTTGCTTTCTTCGCGCGCTCTTCTCCGTCCATTGAGACAGCAACAAGATCTAACCCATCGGCCTGTATATCTGGCATTAAGTCATTGATTTCTTGCAATTGCTTTTTGCATTTTGGGCAATGATACCCGCGATAGACCACAAGAATCAGAAATTTTTCAGGCAGAGAATCTCTCACATTAAAACGACCGCCTTCGGTGAGAGGAAAGTCAATTTCAGGAAGCTTACTCTTAGGCATTATAAGTTGGGGCATAATATTCTCCTTTTCATACTAACGGTCAGCGCTTATTTGCGTTCCCTGCTTCTGTTCATTTTATACAAAGAAATAAAAAAACCCTCAGCAAAGCTGAGGGCTATGAACTTTAGCAAGAGCTATAGAAAATTCATTCTAGGCGTGCTCTTCCACCCACTCTTGTAATTTTGTTTTCGTCATCGCGCCAACCTTAGTCGCTACAACTTGTCCGTCCTTGAAAATCATGAGCGTCGGGATTCCACGCACATGGAATTTAGCAGGCGTTTCTGGATCATCATCAATATTGACCTTAGCGATTGTTATTTTATCGCCCAATTCGTCAGAAATTTGCTCCAAAGCGGGACCAATTTGCTTACATGGGCCACACCATTCTGCCCAAAAATCAACAAGAACAGGCTTGCTTGAATCTATTACATCGGTTTTGAAACTTGAATCGGATACTTTGACTGTGGCCATTTTGGGCTCCTATGCGAGTCGTAAATCTGTGTCTTGACCATAGTTAGGAAGGCTCTCTATCTTCGTCAAGGCGTCCTCAAGTTTCTGTGAACTCAGCCACATTAATTTGGATTGAGCCGTCCATAGCAATCCACACTTTACAATTTTATCTTTATATATCTGTTGAACTAAGGCGTGATAGGCCGCCATTTGGCCAAGATAGACATCATCTACGCTATCTTCTGTATTCGGAACATTTTGGTTTGATTTAAAGTCAACAATAAGAACTTCATCAGCCCCCACAACGAGTCGGTCAATCTTGGCACTAAACTCTATATCCGCGGAAATATGTGGCACACGACCAGCAAGGCTAACTTCTGCCTGACTACCCTCCCCCCAAAGGAAATCTAAGCTAGGGTCATCTAACACCATGAACACTTCAGAGAGGATTGTTTCCATATCCGCCTGTGTCACTTCGCCATATCCAAGACATATTGCTTTGGCCTTATCCAAACGGTCCTCAGGCGGGTAATCTGGCAATATTTCTAGAAGCTGATGAATGGCTATGCCTTTTTGACGCGGCGTAAGCCCGTCCCTTGGCAGGCTCTCTATCGGATGGTCCTCTCCACTGGCAAGCAAGTGAGATGGGCTTAGACGCTTGGATGTTTGCTGCTCTTCAGCAGCGGGCGATCTTACCCAAGACGGTAACTTTATAAGAGGTTTTGTCTCAGATGTTTCCGTGGGAGCAAGACGAATGCCTTGGTGACCAAAACACATACCGTCTCCAAAAGGTGTCTCAATTGTTTCCGTCTCTAATCCAGCAAATGTTCGGTACATCCAATCATACCATGAGTTTTCTTTATACGGGTTTTTATCGCTTCCGCTCTGATAGCCGCATATAATCAGGCGGCTTTCCGCCCGAGTAAGCGCCACATATAGCAAGCGAAGCTGTTCTTGATCTTGGCGCATTTGGCCAGCTTCAGTAAAAGGTTCAAGGCTTAATGGTGTATCCCCTTTAGAAGGTTTCAAGAAGAACCCATCCTTTATGGGCACTAATGTTTCTTTATACACTGGAGTCTGGGTTGTGTCGGGCATTATGACGACAGGCGCTTCAAGGCCCTTCGCACCATGCACCGTCATGACACGAACTTGCCCCATGGCCGCGTCCATGTCACGCTTGACCTCAGCATCATCATTTTCAAAACCACGAATAAAATGCTGTAGGCTTGGCACACCATTTTGTTGGTGGTCCATAGCACGATCTAGGAAAACATCTAGCGCCTCTCGCGTTTCCAAGCCTAACCTTTTGAAAAATTTACGGCGTATACTCTCGCCGTCATTATCAACACTGTCTAACACTGAAGCGTAAAATTCATAAGGCGTTGAACTGCGAGATAAATGAATAAAATACTCAAGACGTTTAGCAATATTTGGATCACGCTCTCTAACCGCCGACCATAAACTTTTCTTTCCGCGTCCCGTTGCTAGCGACAATAAAGCCATATCGTCTAGACCAAAAACTGGACTTTTTAAGATTTCGGCTAGTGACAAATCATCCCGCGGTAACAGTACAAAACGAGACAAAGCCAAAAGGTCACGAACAATCATAGCGTCAGATAGTTTAATTCTATCTGCACCCGCTATGGGAATCGATTCCCGTTTGAGATGACGAATAATTGCGTCATAGAGCGAATTATTCTTACCTCCGCGCGTGCGCACCAAAATAAGAATATCTCCCGCCTCCATGGGGCGTGTTTTCTTACAATCTCGATCATAGATAGCTTCTCCATTATCGAGCCACTCTTTGATTTTTCGGGCCAAACTCTGAGCCAAAACTTCGCGCTCGTCCCCTTCTCCAATAGCGTCTACTGGCGTTGTGTCCCATGGGGCACTATCTTCACCTTTTTCAGGTTTGGGCGACAAAGGCCATAATTCAACCAGGCCTTTATCTTTTCTAAAAGCAGCATGAGGTTCAGCGTCTGAAGAGGGCGGAAACTCAGCCGCATCAAACATGGCTAAACGCCCCCCTTGCGCCTGTAAAAACGCATCCACTACATCTAATATAGTTTGAGATGACCTGAACGACATAGCCATACGTACTTGCTTAGCTTCGCCAACTAATCGTGATTTAATTTCGCTGAGGAATTGTTCAGGCTTCGCCCCTTGGAACCCATAAATGGATTGCTTCTCGTCTCCTACAGCAAAGAGCGTGCGTGGGTTTTTTGAATCTCTATCTGGGTTATCTTGAATAAAGGCTTCGGACAGGCTGTTAATGATGGACCATTGTTCGGGTGATGTATCTTGCGCTTCATCAAGCAATATATGTTCAATACCGCCATCTAGCTTATATAGAACCCAATCTGAAACCGCTTTTTTACTCAGTAAGTCTTTCACCAATAGAATTTGATCATTGAAATCGAGTGCTCGTCTATCCCGCTTGGCTTTAGCAAAAATCTCAGCATAAGGTGCAGCCAAAGTAAAAACAGCCTGCGTTAAGCTGAGCACCTCAATAGACTTTAGCGTATCATAAAAATTTACCACGCGGGCTGCCTCTTTACCTTCTGCGGAAAAATAAAATTGCGTCGCTAACATGGTTTTCTTGGTGACAGGATTTTTTCTCAAGCCACCAGATTGTGTCAAAAACACCAAAGCATAATGATGGAAAGCTTTCAAAGTGCTTCCCATTGCAAGAGTTTCTCTTATTCGCGCTGCTACGCCTTGATCCGTTTTCAGGCCGCTCTCAAGTATAGGAATGGCGGCCTCTAAGACTTCCTCATCTGTTGCAGCCCAAAAATCTGCAAGCAGTGAGTCAACTGTATCCGTAGCCTTTAATCCAAGCAGGTGCCTAAGGGTTTCTGTCCCACCAGATTCTTTCCACTCTACAATGCGCTCTCCCGCTGTGGACATCCAAGCAAACAAGCCTTCCAAGGTTTGGTCTGCCATTTTTAATGTCAGCATTTGAAGGGCGCGATTAATATCCCCTTCGGGGTCCTCCATAGCCTTTTTCAATATTTGTTGCCGAACGTCTTGCGCTAGTTTTGTTTTTTCTCCGTCCTCAATCGGTTCAAATCCAGGCAATATGCCTGCCTCGATAGGGAAACGTGACAAGACCCGTTCGCAAAAAGCATGAATTGTTTGTACTTTAAGGCCTTCCGGTGTCTCCAACGCTTTAGCGAACAAGCTTCTAGCGAGAGCAATGTCATGAAAGTCTTCTCCCAAAACTTGACGTAAATTTTCATGCAACGCCTTTTCATCAAGGATAGACCACTTACCAAGTGTCTCATAAAGCCGGTCTTGCATCTCTGTCGCGGCAGCTTTGGTGTATGTAAGGCAAAGTATTTTCTCGGGCGCCACACGTTGCAACAAAATTCGCGACACACGGTCTACTAAAACCCGCGTTTTACCTGACCCTGCATTCGCCGACACCATGCGGGTTTGTTGCGGATTAGCGGCCTCAGACTGAGCCGCAACCGCTTTCTTATATGCGATATCAATGGGAATTATCATGCGCCAAAATCTCGCCCAAGCGAAGCCCACTCTGGGCGTCGCGCCAAATCATCATAATCTCCGTAATCATGGGTATATTGAATACGTGGCTGTGAGTAATAGGCCGTATTTGGGTCATCATAGGCCAGAATTAATTCCCGCAAACTATTGAAGGCTTCACTGGCGTAATCTTCAGCCGAAAGACCATCCTTTACAAAAGGTACGGTTAACTGAGTATGGGAGAAATCATCATTAGACCCTTTAACCCGTACATATCCCATCTCAATTGTCTCGCCTTTGGCCAACCCTTTGAATCCACCTTGCGCCAATAGCCACGCAGTTAAGGGGAGCTGTGGATCGAACCCTGCCATAACAACCTTAGCAGAAGACGGCGTTCCAGTTTTATAATCGATGACGCCGTAACCAGCAGGGCTGCGCTCAATTAAATCGGCTTTTCCAGTCAAAGTAAAATTCAGACCTGTAATCTCAAAGTGCGCTTCTTCTTCGATACCATACACATCAAATCCTGCGGCCCTGCGAGTCTTTAGCCAATCCAAGAAACTTTTGGCGATGGCATGAAAGCGCGATTGTTCTTTTGATATTTCTTCTGACGAATAACCAGACTCTTTGAAGGACGCATTTAGTTGCTCAACTAATACCTCAGGGACTTGGTCAGCCGCGCTACCTATGTCATTCGCGGCTGCGTTTGCATTATCAACACGCTGCTGAGTCCGTAAAAAACCTTCAAGGCCATTATGTATCGCTGTCCCAAAATCCCCTGCCCCGTGATTGGCATCTAATGGGTCAAGAGATTTCAACCCCAACGCATGTTTAGCAAAAATAGAGTAAGGATCACGAATCCAGGTTTTCACTTGGGTAATAGAAACTGAACGCCCGCGACTAAACTGCCATCGCTCATCTTTAGCGGGCCGTGGTTCAGGCGGGGCCGCTGGCTTTACTTGTTCTGGCAAAACAGTATCCAAAGCATCTACCCATTCGAGATAGTGAGCTTTATCCCCCAATACCGCTTCGGCTTCTTCTTTACCTAATGCGCCAGTAAGCAAAGTGTTCAGACGCCACAGCCACCGCGAAGCGACCATTGGGCTACCACCACTTCGTCGAGAGCGTGTTAAAATAACATTTGGATTAGAAGCAAGTTCAGCAAAATCATGCGCTGAAAGTCCAAAGCGTTTTTCAGGCAAGGATAATCCGACAGCTTTTCTCATGCCACGTGACAAAAATGGCTCAACCTTGGGCGTAGCAGGCCAAACCCCCTCATTTAGCCCCCCCAATATAATCGTATCTGCGCTTAGCATACGGGCTTCTAAGGGGCCCAAAATTGTCAGGCGTGGATGGGTGCCAAATGGTGGCCGAACGACCTTTCCTCGCATAAGCACAGCCAAAAGACGGGCTAAACCTTTTGCCCCTATATTTGGTAGATTATGTCCATAATCTACCAGTGATTGTAATACGGATTGCGCCTCTCTCCCGCCAAGGCTTGTCCATATTGTTTCCGCTTTTTCCTCATTGGTTTGAGAGAGGTTTATGGCTGATTGCCACAGAGCCGTCGCCCAAGTTTCAACAGACGCGTTATCTTCCACCCCTAAGAGTGGGGCCAATGCAAGGTTTAACCGTTCAATTAATTGGGTCTTGTCTCTCTTTTGTATTTCATGTGCCGAGGGCCTTACGCCTCGGAAAACAGATTTTTCAAGAGCTTGCCACTCTCTTCTCGCAGAGCCGAAATCTCCTTCCAATTGCGTCAGGGGATGATTGAATAAAACCGCCATAGATACAGGGCTTTGCGGGTCGGCTAGCCAATCTACAATAGCGCTTAAGAACCCACCAATTGGTGTTTCTTCCAAGGGTTCACCCTGAGACAAATCGACATCCACAGACCAACGACGCAGGCGCGCTTTTACTCGCCGTGCCAAAGCCTGATCAGGCGTTACTAAGGCCGCCGTTCGCTCTTTAGACTCAAGCGTCTCCCTCATTATAAGCGCGATAACTAACGCCTCTTCCTCGTCATTAGAGGCCTCTAAGACTGATAAGCCCTGCATGCCGGTAATAAATGGGTCGCCCGATAACCCGTCCGTCTTTGCGTTCTGTCTAAGAGTCTGAATCCGCTTCAACCAGTCACTCGTATTATCAACGGGAACCAAAGATTCAGCGATAAGATTCCGCCGTGATTTCAAATCTCGTTCTTTGGCGGCATTTGTTTTATCAAGAAACGGCCAGTTTTTAACGCTCCCTCTTTCAACACCCATTGTGTTCAACAAATTTTTCAGTGCGTTTTGTGGGTGTTGCTCATCTATCGCCTCCCACACCTCAGTCGTGCTATTTGTAAGCCCAGGCAAAACGACGACACCTTTCGGAAGCTCTGAAACACAGGCCATCAGCCGAGCCGTAGCCCCTAGGGTCCCTGTCGAACCTGCAATGACGATAGGGTAATCAGGTGGATTATCTCTCCATTGCGCCGTTAACGTATCCAGCACACGCACCTGCCGTGTTTTGGGCTCAAGTGCATTTATTTCTTTCAACCTTTGCGGCCAGTAGGTTTGAATGATTTTATAAAGCTCAGCTTGATGCTGGAAATGTTCTGCTGCAAAGGCTTGTATATCCGCTAAAGCCGCAAGGTCAGAAATTTTAGTTTCTTCTGCCGCCGCATCATCCAAAATCGCCAAAAGTGGATCAGCCAGCGATAGAGCCGCAGCCGCATCAAGTGGCAGATCAGAGGCACGGCGATAAAACTGTTCTATCACACGCGCCATTTCAAAGCGTCTCTGAACGCTATCTATTGCAGGGGGAACAAGACCCGCTACATCACTGGGTTCAAAGGGAGGCTCATTCGGGTCAATATCGGCAAGAGTGTTAAGACGCGGTAAGAGCGCAACACCCGTCTTACCGTCTCTGGCAATTTGTACAAAAACATCCGTAAGCCCCCTAACGGCGCGGCGCGTGGGCAGTAAAATCAAGGCGCGCGAAAGTTCATCACCATATTCTGCGTGAAGGCCTTTCGCCAAAGCCTCAAGGAATGGTAATCCCGAAGGCATATTATAAACGCCGCGCAAGCTCATACTCGTTTAGCCTGTTCCAAGACCGCTTCTGCAGCAATTCTCGCCTTTGGATCCCCAACATGCATCCAGAAACCAGGCATAACCGTACCAAACAAGCCTTTTCTCTCAAGGCTTTCATTCCAAATCAGGTTTCTCGAAAATTTTTCTACGGGATGGTGTTTTGCCAAATATGGCTTAAATATCTGAACTCCTGAATAGTAATATGGCGATGTATCATTCTTGCGGCGCGTTAGATGGCCCGTTTCAGAGAGGTCAAAATCCCCTGCCCCATCATGCCCCAAAGACATATCCTTCCGCGCCAGAAGCAAAAGCTCATCCATTTCTTCTGGGTTCCAATTTGATTGAAGCCAACTGAGGACTGGTGCAAACTCCACCCAAATCGCATCAATATTGCAAATATAAATCGGATCCATTCCCAATAGCGGTAAGGCCTTCACCACCCCTCCACCGGTCTCTAATAGGGTATCTCGTTCATCTGAAATAATGATTTCAAGACTGCTTTGATGTCTCTTCAAATGCGATTCCAAATGATCTGCATGCGCATGAACATTGATAATTGCTCGCTGCACACCTGCGGCTGCCAATCTATCAAGCATATGATCAATTAGTGGCCTACCTCCTACTTCGACCATGGCTTTCGACTTGTCATTTGTAAGAGGGCGCATACGCGTGCCGTAGCCTGCAGCCATGACCATTGCCGTTTGTATTGGCGCCGTCATATCAAAGCCTCTGGCATGTTGTTCTCGAACCATACGCGAATGTCGGCTACGGCAGGGTGTAATAAGTCATCATTTAAATGACGTTTCACACGCGGCAAGAGTGCCCTATATTGAGGTTTTCCGAATTTCAAATCCGCTCGGACAGGAAAGCCTAATAATTTAGTTCCGCGCTGCACGCTCATGACAGAATAAGCAGCCCTGAAATCCTCGTCGTCCTTTAACCCTGCCTTTTCGCAAAAACGGCTAATTAATCTGTCTTTCAATTCTGGCGTAACATCCCGCCGAATATCCGTTATAAGCGACATCAGATCATATGAAGGATGTACAAACAATCCATCCTGAAAGTCTATCAATCCGACATTAGCGACCCCTTGTCTCTCAGGTAGCCAAAAAAGATTCTCTGCATGAAAGTCTCTCAGTGCCAGGCCAGAAGCATGGGCCTTGAGCAAACGAAAACTCTTCGCATAGAGCTTATAAAATGCCTCCCGGGCTTCACCTTCAAAACTTTTCTTATAGTCTTTGGCATACCAATCCAAAAACAAGTCCGTTTCAGCCAATAGGGCGGCTTCATCATAGTCTCTTACAGTCCATTTTATATCATTATGCGACAGAACAGTTGGAAAGGAACATCGATAAATGGCTGCCAAACTATCAACGGCCGCTTCATATAGCGGCCGTTCCAAATCGGCGTCCTGCGCCACTACTTTTGCAAAAACGGTAGAACCAAAATCTTCTAATAGGATAAACCCCCGTTCTAGGTCTGCATCTATAATCTTAGGGGCGGATAGTCCGCGCCGAGACAGCTCTGAAGCAATAGCCACAAAACTCTCCATATTGGGGCCTGCCAGACGGGCTAACGCATTATAACCCAAAGCTTTCCTTTCAGCGACGCTCGTCCCATCAGGTTCGGATGGCAATTCCGCGCCTTTAGGTGCATTCATTAAGACAGCTTTTTCAGCCCCCCTGGTCAAACGCTCATAACTTCGCGTCGAAGCATCGCCTTGTATCGGCTCTCGAATCGCATCTCCCCAACCACAGGAAGATAGAAAACTAGCTATTTCATCTAATCTGTTCGTCACTTCTTCCCGCCCATTCTGGCCCAAACGTAATTTCACGCCCTTGTTCTGTGAAGCCTACATTCAAGGTCAGAGCGGTTTCAGGTAAATGCGGGCCCATTTTATCCGGCCACTCAATTACGCAAACACATTCTTCCATCGCATCTATCAACCCTAATTCAAAGACTTCATCAGGATGTTTCAGCCGATATAAATCACAATGCCAAAGCTCATAATCAGGAAGGTCATAGGTTTGAACTAAAGTATATGTGGGAGAAGGCACTTCTTCATTGGGTTGAAATGATTGGATCAAACCTCGAATTAAAGTTGTTTTCCCGGCGCCCAATTCGCCTGTTAAGGCAATCACATCCCCCACATTCAATTGCGCACCTATCCGGCCCCCGAGAGCCTTCATTTCCGCTTCATCTTTACAAGAAACCTTTGTCACCTTGGTATTGATAGCGCCTTGAAAATTCATAGCAAGTCCTTAGATAGAGTTCTGATATTAAGACAATTAGGGCATAAAATGGCTAAGATTATTTTCACTGACTCTGCGGGTACACAGCGCGAAGTCGAGGCGAAAGCAGGCACATCCATTATGGAGGCAGCTGTACAGAACATGGTTCCTGAAATTGATGCTGATTGCGGCGGAGCCTGTGCTTGCGCAACCTGCCATGTCTATATTGGCCAAGAATGGCTCGGCAAATTAAAAACAATGGATGATATGGAGGAATCCATGTTAGATTTTGCTGAGGGTGTCCAAGATAATTCGCGCCTTAGCTGCCAAATTCTAATGAGCGACGAGCTAGACGGTATCACTGTAAAGACTCCGGAAAGCCAGTAAAACACCGCCTTAGCATCTACGATCAAACGCCTTCTGAAAAAAGCTCAGGATGCGCGCTCTCACTTGGCGCTTCTTTTGGTAAATAACACGTCACATGCGTGCCTTCATGTTCAATTGATTCCAACTCAACCCACCCTCCATGGCGGTCTACAAACCTCTGAACGAGAGCTAACCCAAGCCCAGCTCCACCGCGCGAACTCTCAAAGCTTTGAAAGACTTGGGGTTGACGCTCTGTTGGGATGCCAACGCCATCATCCTTGACCCAAATCATGACGCCCCCGCCAGCGGCTTGCTTTCCGCCCAATTCGATTGTGCCTCCAGGCTTAGTGAACCGCAAAGCATTAGACAATAAGTTATGGACGACTTGTTTAAGCCTTGTTTCGTCTGCCCTAATGATGCCGATGTTCTCGTCGCACTTAAGCGTAAGTGAAATCTTGGTGTCATCGGCTTTGACGGCGACATAATCCAAGGCCGTGTCGAGCATGTCAAAAACATTGACGTCACCAAGGTCCAGATCCAAAACATTGGCTTCAATCGCTGCGATATCCAAAATATCATCAATAATTTTGGCAAGGTCCTCAGATGCACTTTGTATTGCAAAAACATATTCGCTTTGCTTGTCAGACATTTCTCCGGCGCCGCCATTTTGAAGAAAATCAGCATAGCCAGAGATTGTCGTTAGAGGAGTCCGCAATTGATAGCTAACATGCCCAACAAATTCTGATTTCATGCGATCAGCTTCTTCAAGGGCTTGAGCGCGTTCGATTAGCGCCGCTTCGGCGCGGCGGGCATTTGTAACATCCTCCCAAGCCAAAAGAGTCGCCCCATCTGGCAGAGGCTTTGACAACCATGTAAACATTTTATCATCAGAGCGTTTAATTTCGCCCTCAACATGTCGCCTAACCTCTGGATCGGGATCAGTAATACGACCCAAGAGTTCAGACCAAAAGGCTTTGATATGATAGAGGGGTAAAAACAACTGTATCATATTTGAAAAACGCGGCCCGTCTTTCAAATCCTCTTCATCCAAGCTCCACATTTTTGCAAATGCAGAATTATGGATCTTCAGCCGTCCATCTGTACCAAAAACAGCGATACCTTCTGACAGCTTGTCCAAAGTCGCGCTTTGCACATTAATGAGTGTCCCAAGCTGGCTCTTCAGCGTGATAGAATCTGTCATGTCCGAAAATAAGAAAGAGATTCCATCATGGGGGTCACGCATGCGTACGAGCCGCAGAGTTCTGCCATCAGGTAAAGACCAAAGTGCATCGGGCATTTCATCTGGCCATTCAGTATACAAAGATAGCTCAGCAGCCTTCCACGCTTTATAATCGGAAGTCGCGGGAATAAGGTGCCGTTCTCGCAAATAATCCAGCCAATCACTATGGCTAGGGCTACCTTTGAACCAAGAGGCATCTATCCCAAATAGATTATCAAAGGCTCGGTTGTGGAAGTTAATTTTTTGATCTTCGCCAAAAATGATAATCGCTTCATCCATAGCGTTTAGAAGCTCGTCATGCGCTCTGACATGACGAACCAGATCTTGGCGCAAATCATCCGCCTCTGAAGCATCGACAGCCATCCCGGCTATTCCCCCTGACACGGGAAATAAACTCACCATCGTTGCTTGCCTTTTTCCGTCCAAAATGATGTGTCGAATATCCTCTTGAACTGAACCCGTTTGCAGAACCGTCTCCACTTGGTTCTTTGACATATCATCTAGGTGAATTTGATTGTCGATGACGTCAGACACGCCTTCAGCCCCAACAGCCTTAACATATGCCGTATTGACCCAAGAAATTTGGCCTCCACTGGATAATCTCCAGATTGGAAACGGTGCCCGGGTCATCATTTCAATATATGTTTTAGAGCCTTCTTCTTTAGAAAGCTTTGCTGTTTCGAAGCGAGAAATTGCCGCTTTCTCATCTTCGGCTTTATTAGAAACATCTTCGAGCCAAAGCACAACTTGTCGCCCCGCAACCCGACCATCAGCCTCAATCACATCTCCATCAGGCAAACCAATCAAAATGGAGAATGACTGTCCTTCTCGGCGGAGTTTTCCTAAATGCAGTCGCAATGTGTTCTTGGTGTCTGTTTTACCCTCTCGCTTTGTGGGGTGGTCTGCAAGACTGTTTAAAACACGCCGCGGTAAATCCTTTGCTTTACCAGCATCCGCAAATCTAAGAATTGATGCAAGGGCTGCCGGTGAACCATATACTTTAGGATTACCCCAGTCTTTCTGAGGTAAATCGGTCATATTAGGATTTGAATCATCCCATACAAGCACTAAGCCTGGATAAGCCCCAAAAATAGAATCATATTGCCCGACCTTACGGTCTAGCTCAGAAGCTTTCTCTTTCCATTTTTTTTGAACCGAATTTTTAAACGCCATAGCGCGTAGAGCATAGAGGGAGGTTAAGAGGGCTAATGTAACAGCCCCAACTGTAACGACCAAATATGGATCAATATCCTGAACCATTAACTGCCAATCTTCCCACGCGCCCCAGTCAAATAATAACGTATGCCTTAGGAGATATGAGGAATCTTGAAAAGAGCTAATCCAAGCCTAGCTCAGCATAAGCCGTTATGAAGCATAGTTATTTATCACGGCGACGAGATGGTCTGTGATTTTATCGACTTTGCCTTCGTCATCCCCTTCGGCCATTACACGAATTAACGGCTCTGTGCCAGATGCTCTGACTAATACACGCCCTGTATCACCAAAACTAGCCTGGGCTTCATCAATGGCTTTTTTGACTTCTTTTTGCATTAAGGGCGAAGTCCCCGAATAAGTCACATTTTTAAGCATCTGCGGGACAGGGTCAAATACGTTTAAAACTTCACTCGCCGGCTTATCTTGGCGGATGAGTTCCGCTAACACTTGTAAGGCAGAGATTGTACCGTCACCTGTTGGCGCGAAATCTGGCATGAGTATATGTCCTGATTGCTCGCCGCCCAGATTATATCCATCTTGTCGCATCCGGGCTGCAACATGTCTGTCCCCCACAGCCGTGCGAATAAAGTCCATCTTGTGCCCTTGGATAAAGCGCTCAAGTCCTAAATTACTCATGACCGTCGCAACAAGGCCCGGCTTTGCAAGGGTTTTATTGACGTACCAACTATAACAAATCAAACCTAGCAATTGGTCTCCATCGATAACCTTACCTTTTTCATCACACATGATTAAACGATCGGCATCCCCATCGAGCGCAATACCAATATCGGCGCCTGTCTTGACGACGGTCTCTGACAACAAATCAGTATGCGTAGAACCACATCCTGAATTAATATTTTTTCCATTTGGTGAAACGCCCAGAGGAATAACTTCATCT
Organism: Litorimonas taeanensis; assembly: GCF_003634015.1. Lineage (NCBI taxonomy): Bacteria > Pseudomonadati > Pseudomonadota > Alphaproteobacteria > Maricaulales > Robiginitomaculaceae > Litorimonas > Litorimonas taeanensis. Next base: position 135,396 of record NZ_RBII01000001.1, on the reverse strand, counting down.
GCTCCCAATTCCCACATCGTATCAGGCGCAGTGTGATAAGCCGCGCCATTGGCGCAATCGAGAACAATCTTCAAACCAGACAATCTCATTCGGCGCGGGAAAGTCGCTTTCGCGATTTCAATATAGCGCGCCTGCATGTCTTCATATCGTTTAACACGACCAAGGTTTTCAGGCTTTGCGAGACGAATTTGTTCATTGTCGAGCAAAGCTTCAATGGCAATTTCCGCTTTATCCGAAAGCTTTCGTCCGCTCGGCCCAAAAAATTTAATGCCATTATCATGATATTTATTATGAGAAGCCGTAATCATAACACCCATATCCGCCCGCAATGTACGAGTTAAGATTGATACTGCGGATGTGGGGATAGGCCCCGACAATGTAACATCCATACCGACAGACGTGAAACCCGCGACCAAAGCGGGCTCAATCATGTAGCCTGACAAACGCGTGTCTTTACCGATAAACACAGTAGGTCTGTGATGATCTCCCTTTTCTTTGTTGCGGAAATAGCGACCAGCCGCTTGACCCAAGCGCATAACACTCTCTGGTGTCATTTTATCAACATTTGAAAGCCCGCGAATACCATCTGTTCCGAAAAATTTACGGGGAGTGTTCGTTTCTTCTTTCGATGATTTATTTTCGCTCATAGTCTTATCTTATCTTTAGGTTCAACATTCCGCTAAGGTATCGCTACCTCACTCACATAGGCGAGAAAACCCAATACATTAATATCGTGAAAATCGTGCGCCGACGCACCTTCTAAGGTGTAACTCTGTGAAAAAAAAGGGGAAATTTAAGACCTTTTTTAGAAGAAAATTTAAAAGCAATCACTACAGGAATAGCCTGCCTTTAACCTCCTAATGTCACGCTTCCCGCTCGATACCTTAATAGTACACGGCAATTTTGTAGCCCGCCATTTGCAGGAGGCTGGAACGTCCAAGCCTTTACCGCTTTCTTAGCACTCCCGTCGAATAGACCGTCTGGAACAGACCTCTCGACCGCCACATTAGTGGTTTGACCTGTTGCGTCGACATCTAACCGCATAATAACCCAACCCTGACGTCCTGTACGATAGGATTGAGAGGGATAGTTAGGCATTTCAAATTCAATAGCCGCTAACTTTTCTCCTCCTAAACAATCATCAGGGTTAGAATAGCCTTTGACCCATGGATCTGGCGGATATTGACTTTGCGGCATAAAGGGTTTTGAGGTGGAGCAGCCAACGCCCCCCATGACGATGAAGGCAAATACGGCATTATATTGGTTACGCATTAGTCTTCTTCTCCAAAACGGTCTTTTACTAAATCCGCAATGGCTTGAATAGTTTCCGGGGCATCTTTGCCTTGCGCCGTAACAGTTATATCTTCGTTGCAGGCCGCCCCCAATAATAACAACTCCATAACAGAATCGGCCTCTACGCGCTCGGCACAAACATCATTATGACTACGCACCCAAACTTGTGACTGAAACTGCATGACAGTTTCCATAAACTTGTTTGACGCTCGCGCATGGAGCCCCCGTTTATTGGTCAAAGTCAACGTGATTTGTGCCGTCTGGCTCATAGACTAAAGACCTGTCGGCCTATGTTTCTCCGGCCAGAATTTTGGATGCAATTGCGATATAGCGTTGACCTGCATCTTTGGCTTTGACTGAGGCTTCTTCTAATGTCGCTGTCTTACGTGCCTCTGCAAGTTTAATAAGCATTGGCAAATTCACGCCAGCGAGAACTTCGACCTGCCCTTCGCGCATCATGGAAATCGCCAAATTTGACGGTGTACCACCAAACATATCCGTCAAAATAACAACCCCAGACTTATGGCTCACTCTGTTGACGGCTGCGGCAATATCATCACGACGATGTTCCATGTCATCATCAGGGCCAATACAAACGGTCTCTAAAGCCTCTTGCGGACCTACAACATGTTCAGTAGCGCGGCGTAGCTCTACAGCGAGCTGTCCATGGGTAACAATGACCAAACCAATCAAGGCGAAACTCCAAAAATCGAAATTTCACCTAATCAAATTCCATTCGTGCTGTGAAGCCAAAAAATGCGGCATTTATGTTGAATTCTTTAACCGTTGCACAAGAGACACAGTGTTTTCTGCAGTTTGCGCATTATTTGTACGAAAACTACAACCTCCATTGGAAACTTAAGGAAAAACGAAAACAGTGTTATGACTAAGATGATTTCATGGATTGCCTTGGTATCTTCACCACAAAACGCGCGCCACTTACGTTACCATCCATATCCGTTTTGTTTTCTGCAAAAATAATTCCATTATGGGCACTGATGATTTGGCGGCAAATCGCCAGACCTAACCCTGAGTGGTTCCCAAATTCGGCACCTTTTGGTCTTTGCGTATAAAATCTCTCAAAAACCGTTTCCAAACTATCTGGCGGAATACCGGGCCCTTCATCTTCAACGGACAAAACCACGAATTCTTTATTTTGCTCAACTTCGGTTTTGGCAGTAAGGCGTACAACGCCATTTTCAGGAGAAAAGGTCAAAGCATTATCAATCAAATTCCTGAGGACCTGGGCAAACGGCGTCTCAAACGCCCGGATAAATACCGGCGATTCCCCTAAATCCGATACAGAGTTTTCTACACGCGGCCCACTCTCGGCGCCTGTTTGTTGATAAAACTCTGTTATATTATGTATGATTTCAGAAACATCCAAAGACTGCGCTGTGTCTCGTGCCAAATTTGCATCGACTTTAGAAGCTTTTGAAATGTCTGTAATCAAGCGATCCATGCGGGACACATCTTTTTGTATGATATCAATCAGCTGCCCTCTTTGTTCATCTGTTTTGGCAACACGCAAAGTATCAGAGGCTGAACGTAAACTCGTAAGTGGGTTTTTAATTTCATGCGCGACATCTGCGGCAAAGTTCGCGATATCATCGATGCGGGAATATAACCCTAAGGTCATCTCTCGCATCATTGACGATAAATCCCCAATTTCATCCCGACGTTTTGACAAGTCTGGAATGGCATCTCTTTTATCTGAGCTCCTCGAAACGACCTCTGCAGCAATAGACAATTTGCGCATCGGTAAAGTAATGAATAAAGTCAAAGCGAGCGAGCTTAGCAATGCGGCTAAGACAGCAAGACCAATTATGGGGGCCAAGGCTTTTCGTTCCGCGCTAACAATATTGCCAACATCATTACTTTCTACAGTGACAACACCTAAGACCTGTTGCACTCTTTGTACGGGCACCGAAACGCTGACGATAAGATTGTCTTTATCATCATAACGCGGCCCCATAGATTTTTCTCCGCTTAACGCTGAACGCACATCTGCTCTTAGGTCTCGCCTGAAATGATTACGCTTTGCTTTTCTCCACGGAAGATTTTGAATATGGTTTTGGGTCCACTCCTGGAGTTCCTCTTTCCAAACTTCGTAGTTTTTCTGAGGCTCTTGCTCTGGAATAATCGGGTCCAATGGGCTTATTGTAATTGTGTCATCAAGACGCTCTGTATCAGCCACGACCCCACCTGAACGGTCATGCAATCTGACACGCCAGCCAGAAGGAACATTCACCCCTCGCAGGACTTGTTTTGCGCCATCAATATCTAATTTGGCCGCAGAGCCAAAGCCAGTCGCTTGCTCTCCAATGACAGTCGTAATTGTGGCGGCTAATGAATGAAGGTTATCAACCTTTGCCTCTATCAAGCTTGATTCAAATCGGTTCATAGCCAAAGAACCTGAGACTAAAATTAGCAGGCCAATAAGGTTCGAAAAGAAGATGACCTGTGTCAAACGAGAAGAGAATAGCCGGCGACGCGCCCCCTTTCGGCGGCTACGCAAACGCACCCGCTTTGCCTCAACCGAGCGTCCAGCGTTATTTTCTGTTATCTTATCAACCTTTGGGTCAGCCATACCGTCCTGTTATCATTCCCAAAAGCTCACGTCTTGTCCAAGTTTAAGGCAAGTTTGCGGCAAAGATGTTATTATGTCAGCTTACGTATTAGTCACACCTGAAACCAGAGTGTTTCAAGAGCCTCAATACTGCAATAGATCAATCGGTGGCAACTTACCTCGTTCCACTGGGTACAAATAAGGCTCTTCACAGACAGAACGATGTTGCCCGTAACGTGTAACATCATTCATACAGTCATGTTTTATAATAAACCGGTCTCGCTCATACGCTGTCATTGGGCGATATGTTTGGCTATCAATCAGAGTTTGGATATAAGGTTTACCTAATCCAAGCCCTTGTAAAATACCCAGCTGAGTGCTTTTGGACTCGTGATTTCTTTGCGTTATAATATTTTCCTCAAGCCAAACACATCCTGGCAAGCCATGCGCAATCCATCGACCTTTTTCTAAATGACTCCAAGACACTTCAGAAGGGTGCAAAGCCACATTCAAGATACCATCTGGAGGATTGATATGTTTTTCAGGTACAAGAGCGCGTGTAAAAACAGCTATCATAAGGATGGATAGCAAGAGTGTCAGAAACCAAATTATTTGATGCCAAGACCTCTTACCCTCTAAGAACCTCGCGAGTCCTACAACTCCCCAAAAAACCATCATAAGCAAGGCAATGTAATGGGTCAGTTTAAATATGGATGGCAAGCCATCATCAGACCCGATGGTTGCCAAATATTCGACGCAGGGAGCCTGCACAACTTCAAAGATAAAAAACAGCCTTAAGGCCACAAAACTCATCAAAAAAACGAGTGTCAGTATAAGGTAATCAAAACTATCAAGGTCAAGATTTCTGACCTTAGACTTTAAACGTTTACGCCGTTCCCATCTGAATAAAGAATTCCCCATTACTATAGATATAGGAGCGGCTGTACAACTTTCAACTGCAAATAACGACCTTTACCCCATCATTCGTTTTATTCACGATTCAAGAAACCCTAGGCTTCCTTATATTTATAGCCCACACCATAAAGTGTTTCGATACCGTCAAAAGTTTTATCGGTCTTTCTGAATTTTTTACGCAATCGCTTGATATGCGAATCAATAGTCCGGTCATCGACGTAAACTTGATCATCATAGGCTGCATCCATCAACTGATCTCTGGATTTCACGTAACCCGGGCGGCGCGCCAGACTTTCTAAAATCAAAAATTCAGTGACCGTCAACCGAACGGGTGTTCCGTCCCATGAACAAGCATGGCGGTTCGGGTCAAGAACCATTTTGCCACGACGAATAACTTTGTCGTCTCCTTCTTGTGGGACAGGCATTTCAATAGAGGTCATCGACGCACGGCGCAAAACGGCCTTTATACGTTCACCTAGCAGACGTTGAGAGAAAGGCTTTGTGATATAATCATCAGCGCCCATATTAAACCCAATGGCTTCATCAAATTCATCGTCTTTAGACGTTAAGAAAATAACGGGAAGGTTTGACGTTTGACGCAAGCGACGCAATAGCTCTAAACCATCCATTCGCGGCATTTTCACATCAAAGACAGCCAAATCCGGAGGCGATGTTTTCAGGGCCTCTAATGCCGTTACGCCATCATGGAATTTACGGACTTCATACCCCTCACTTTCAAGAAACATTGAGACAGAAGTAAGAATATTTTCGTCATCATCGACCAAATAAATCTTGGACATGCGTTTTCCTTGTTTCAGCCCGCCAGAAGCCGTTTCAACGCGGCGCGGCGAATATCCATTTTGTCTTACTAAACTTATCGTTTGCATTGTCCAACCCTCCATTATTGTCGATAGAGAAGATATGAACCACTACTATGGCGGGGGTATGACGAAAACCTGCCTTATTTTCGGCAAAATTTGAGATAGGTTGCCCACAACAAAGGTGGCTATGGTCTGCAACCATCCCTGCTCTCTCACGTTATAAGAATAGAATAAAAACCTAGATTAGAATTATTCCTAGATTGGAATTATTAAATCCTAGATTGGAATTATTAAAGGAGACAATTATGAGATTTATTAATCCGATTATTACTGGGGCAACAGTGCTCTTGCTCACAGCCTGTTCTGATACAAGCACATCAACGGCCATCCCAGAAGAATCAACCACCTCAACTTCGACACACCAATACGCAGGATGGGAAGGCAAATGGGTCGGGGTAGAAGGTATGTTTGTCGAGATTACTTCGGATGCACCAGGTCAATATAAACTAGAAATGCAATCCGATCTGGATAGCTATGGCACCTATGAGGGAACTGATACTCCACAAGGGATAGAATTCACACGCGACGGGCAAGTTTTCACACTCCAAACAGGAACAGGTGACGAGACAGGGCTGAAATATCTCACGGGTAAATCAGAGTGTTTGATTGTTAAGTCAGGCGAAGGCTATTGCAGAGATTAAACTCGGTTTAAGTCATTTAAATTGCATGTTTGAATATCCGGCGGCGTTCAACACTGCTGGGTATTCCCATGCTCTCTCGGTATTTAGCCACAGTCCGACGAGCGATATCAATACCCTGCGCCCGTAAGAGCTTCACTAGTTTATCATCAGATTTCACAGATTTGATTGTTTCCTCTGAAATCAAAATTTTGATTTTATTGCGTACGGACTCCGCTGAGTGCCCCTCTCCGCCATCTAAACTGGGAATAGCCGCTGTGAAGAAATATTTCAGTTCGAATAACCCACGTGTTGTGTGCATGAACTTGTTAGAAGTCACACGGCTGACGGTGCTTTCATGCATTTCTATGGCATCGGCGACATCTTTTAATTTCAAAGGCCGCATATGGTCGACGCCATAAGCAAAAAAGGCATCCTGTTGTTTGACAATCTCTGAAGCTACTTTCAAAATTGTCCGCGCCCGCTGATCCAAAGATTTAACCAACCAATTGGCATTTTGATGACATTCAGAAATAAACTCTCTGGCGAGCTCATCATCGCCGCCGGCGCATTTAATTTCATTATAATACCGCATATTTACTAATACACGGGGCAAAGTGTCAGCGTTGAGTTCAACAGCCCAGCCACCCTGAGGCGTTTCCCGAATAAACACATCGGGCTCTACAACAGCGGCAACACGGCCCCCAAATATAGCCCCAGGCTTTGGTGAACAGTCTCTTACACGCGCAATCATTGCCGCCATTTGGTCTCGGCCAACGTCACAAAGCGTCATAAGTTTAGATAAATCATGTTTGGCAAGTAATTCAAGGTTGGCCAAGAGCGTTTGCATGGCCTCGTCTAAATACCCTGCCTCACGCAGCTGTAGTCCCAAACACTCTGATAAATCACGAGCAAACAATCCTGTGGGTTCACATGTTTGCAGCTGCACCAAAACAGAGGACACACGCGATTTGTTCACGCTTAGATTTTCTGACACTTCATCAAGACTCATTCGTAAGTATCCAGCCTCGTCTAATTGCCCTATCATATAATCAGCAATCAAGATGTCTTTCTGATCAAGTCGTAGCATAGCACGCTGTGCCTGAACATGTTCGGCCAATGTAATATCCGCCGCCGTATTCGCAGCAGCATCGTAATCATTGCTACCTGAAAAACTACCCGAACTATCATTTCGCGACCAGTCCACAGAGCCACCAACATCTGCCGCTGTGGCTTCAGAATCAATCGCATGGTCAGGGGCATCCAACTCTGATTGAGCCGCAGCAGGCGTTTCTTTATCAAGCATAGCTTTCAAAGTTTCATTCAGCGTTGCAGCAACGTCTTCACCCCGGCGATTTTCATCCCCCGTTCCGCGCTCTAATAAAGGGTTAGACTCTAGCTGTTCTTCAACAAATTCAGAGAGTTCAATATTAGAATATTGCAAAAGTTTGATGGCTTGCCGCAATTGCGGCGTCATTGCTAATTGTTGACCCTGCCGAGCCTGTAATTTTGGTGCGAGCGCCACGTATTACCCCAAACAATGCTGTTGTTTCATTTTTAGGGCCTGTTTTTACAAAGCCCCCACTTTGAAACGGTGTTTAAGGCAGAAGGCTTAATTTGCCGTGTGGCGACAGGGTTAACAAATCATTTGGGAATAAATTTGGAACTGTTTTACGCGCCAACACGTTAATTTGGTAATCTTGAAAGGATATTTATTATGTTACGTTGGTCTATTATATTTTTCGTTTTTGCCCTTATCGCGGCCTTTCTAGGCTTCTCTGGACTTGCAGGCGCAGCGAGCGGTATCGCGCAAATTCTTTTCGTCGTTTTCTTGGTGTTATTGGTTATTTCATTCGTGATGAAAGCCTTAAGAGGACGGGATGTAGTCTAGGACTAGCCTAAAGCATCCAATATGTTAAAGGGCGCTTATGCGCCCTTTTTCTTTGCTCCATAGACGATTGCGTGATGTCATATGACGTCTCAAGTGAAAATATGTGGCCTCACTCGCACCGTAGACATTGAACAGTCTATAGAATCGGGTGCGGAATTTTTAGGGTTCATTATCGAAGCCCCCAGTAAGAGGCGTCTAAGCCTGTCCCAAGCCAGACATCTATTTAATTCCAGTATCGGGCGGGCCAAACGCGTTGCTGTTACGGTTAATGCTGATGATGCACTTCTTGACGAAATCCAAAACAGTTTAAAACCGGATTACGTACAGTTTCACGGCGATGAGACTGTCGAACAGATTGCCAATATTGGGCGACGCTATAACTTTAAAACCATAAAAGCCTGCGCAATCGCCACCGATAAAGACATGCTCTCGGCAAATGAATATGCGGGTGTCGCTGACCTCATATTATATGATGCCAAACCGCCTAAAGGATCAAACATTCGAGGAGGGCACGGTCTCTCTATCGATTGGAATATTATCAAACGAGCCCCCACACCAAAGGTTTTTGCGCTCGCAGGCGGATTAACACCAGAGACCGTAAAAGACGCGCTAAATGTCACGCATGCCCCCATCCTTGATGTTAGCTCTGGCGTCGAAGCCAGCGCAGGGGTAAAGGACAGCGCAAAGATTAAAGCCTTTATGAAAGCCGTAAAAGACAATGGGTAAACCAGAAAACATTTCCTTCCCTGATGAAAATGGCCGGTTTGGTGATTTTGGCGGACGCTATGTCGCTGAAACTTTGATGCCGCCTATCTTAGAGCTCGAGAAAGCTTATGAAGAAGCGAAAGCGGACCCTGAGTTTCAAAAAGAATTAGATTATTTTTTAAAATATTATGTCGGTCGCCCGAGCCCTCTTTATTTTGCTGAACGCCTCACAGAAGAAATAGGCGGTGCCAAAATCTATTTCAAGCGAGATGAATTAAACCACACAGGCGCTCACAAAATTAATAACTGCATGGGACAACTTTTACTCGCCAAACGTATGGGTAAAAAACGTATCATTGCTGAAACCGGTGCAGGTCAACATGGCGTCGCCACAGCCACCGTGGCAGCTCGTCTCGGTATGGACTGTATTGTGTATATGGGGGCGGTCGATATTGTTCGTCAAAAACCAAATGTCTTTCGCATGCGTCTTCTTGGTGCCGAAGTCAGAGCGGTCCATAGCGGAACAGCCACACTCAAGGATGCAATGAATGAAGCCCTGCGGGATTGGGTTACCAATGTAGAAGAAACTTTTTATTGCATCGGCACAGTCGCAGGCCCGCATCCCTACCCCGCAATGGTTCGAGACTTTCAAGCAATTATTGGCCGAGAAGCAAAGGTTCAAATTATTGAAGCGGAAGGTCGTTTACCCGATGCCGTTGTCGCTTGCATTGGCGGGGGCTCCAACGCAATGGGATTATTTCATGATTTTGTAGATGATAAAGATGTACGCCTCATCGGCGTGGAAGCTGCGGGTAAAGGCGTGAACTCAGGATTACACGCCGCATCTCTAACGGGAGGCTCTCCTGGTATTTTACATGGAAACCGCACCTATCTGCTCCAAGACGAACACGGTCAAATTGACGATGCCCATTCAATTAGTGCAGGTCTCGACTACCCTGGGATTGGGCCAGAACATGCCTTCTTACATGATATTGGCCGCGCCGAATATGTCAGTGCAACAGATGATGAAGCCCTTCATTGGTTCCAAGAATGCGCGCGCCTTGAGGGTATTCTTCCAGCTTTGGAGCCGAGCCACGCAATTCCTCGCACAGTCGAACTTGCCAAAGATTTAGGTAAAGACGGGCTTATTATTATGAATATGTGCGGACGCGGCGATAAAGATGTCTTCACGATTGCCGATGCCCTTGGCGAACATATTTCTGAGGGAACGCAGGGGTGACAACAAGGCATTTTCAAAAGAGTTTCAGCGCTTTCGCACTGTCCATATCGTTCACTTGCTCTTTCACCGCTTTTGCTGAAAATTTGAGCACGCCTATTGATACGGCGACGGCTATAGAAAACTCACAAAAATCCCAAAATGGTTGTGTTTACGCTCTGGTAGAGATGGATGTGCGGGGCTCTGCTTCGGTGAAAGGCAGAGACTTTTTAAATTCAATCGAAGATTATAGAGACCCTAGGTCTCTGAATGTGCGCGTTGAAAAAAATGTTGTAAAAGCCGTAAAATCAGAAACAGGGCTTTCTCCAAAAGATCATTTCTTGGGGTCCTGTATCCTTGTAAAAGGAAATGTTTGTCAGACGAAAATTCGAGTCAGAGACACTGAAATCAATGGAAAAATGATTAAGAGAGGATATTACTTTCAAACACAACTTTCTCTTCGGTCGACAAAAAACATCCAGTTTTGTGAACTTTCAACAAGTTGAAATTATAACAATCTAAAAGCTTTAAACCAGAAACAAGTAAATGACCCAACGCATTGATCAAACATTCGCCAATCGCAAAGCCAAAGGCCAAGCGGCCTTCGTTGCCTATATAATGGGCGGTGATCCAGACCGAGAGACGTCTCAGCGCATACTTAATGCTTTACCCGAAAACGGTGTTGATATTATCGAGTTAGGCATTCCGTTTACAGACCCGATGGCTGACGGCCCCGTTATTGAAGAGGCTGGCATACGCGCGCGCGAGGCAGGAACGACCCTGACATCCGTTTTAGAAATGGCTACAGAATTCAGAAAAACAAATACATCAACACCTATTATTGTCATGGGCTATGCCAACCCAATACATCATATGGGTTTTGAAAAATTCTCTAGCGCTGCGAAAGAGGCGGGGGTAGATGGCGCAATCATTGTCGATCTACCGCCTGAAGAAGACACTGACTTACGAAAAGCCTTTGAAAAACATGACCTCGCTCTCATTCGCCTTGCTACCCCAACAACGGATAGTGCGCGCTTGCCAAAAGTCGTAAGTGGCACCAAAGGCTTTGTATATTATGTGTCTATGAATGGCGTGACAGGAGCCACGCTTGCCCAAGGCGGAACAATTACTGATCAAGTTGCCCGCGTTAAACAAGCTGCCAACCTACCCGTTGTTGTGGGTTTTGGGGTAAAAACCCCTGAACGCGCAAAAGAAATTGCCAAAGATGCAGATGGTGTGGTCGTGGGCACCGCTATTGTAAAAGCCATAGAAGAAAATGGCCCTGATGAAGCATTGAAACTGGTAAAGTCTCTCGCTGACGCAACGCATAGTGTAACAAAGGGGTAGAGATATGGCTTGGGAAAGACGCCGACATCCAGAATTACAAGCGGATTTAGACATCTTGCTTTCAGATATGTGTACAGAATGGAATATGTGCGCAGGCGTGACGGCCCATGATCTTTTAAAAGACGGGAAGCCCCTCACCTCCAAACGCTTTACCGAAGCGCTAATCATCGCAGAAGGCTTAAAGCCTGAGGATGAAACCAATATGGTGCGACGGATTAAACGAAAATTCGTCCAACGCTATGGGCATAGTGTGACCAAAAAAGAGTATCAGGGCTAAACGCCCCTAACCCGCCGCAATACTTTGTAGGCTTTCGACTTGGTAATCACCATTTGCTAAATCTTTAATAGCTTCCACACTGGCACGCGCTGCCGCAGCCGTCGTGAAGTATGGGATTTTCTGTGTCAAAGCCGTTCGGCGAAGCGAGAAGCTATCTTTCAGAGACTGCTTGCCACTGGTCGTATTAAAGACAAGTTGCACATCTTCACTTTTCATTGCGTCAACAATGTGCGGCGAGCCTTCGTGAACCTTGTTGACAGTCTCAACAGCCACACCTTGGTTTTTAAGAAATGTTGCTGTTCCGCCTGTCGCCAGAATTGTAAAGCCTAGGCCAATAAGCTCTTTAGCCAAAACCGACATAAGCGGCTTATGTTCATCACGCACTGAAATAAATACCTTACCCGAGCGTGGCAAAGTCACACCACCGCCCAATTGGCTCTTGGCAAAGGCCATTCCAAATGTCTCAGAAAGCCCCATGACCTCTCCTGTTGAGCGCATCTCAGGGCCAAGAACAGTATCAACGCCAGGGAAACGCGCAAAGGGGAATACCGCTTCCTTTACAGCAATATATTTTTGCGGGCGTGTCGATAAATCAAAACTAGAGAGTTTCTCTCCTGCCATGACTTTTGCCGCGATATTCGCCACGGGGAGACCAATAGCTTTAGCTACAAAAGGGACAGTCCGTGAGGCACGAGGATTGACTTCAATCAGGTAAACAACTTCGTCTTTGACGGCAAATTGCGTGTTCATCAATCCAACAACGCCCAGTTCTAAAGCCAGTGCTTTTGCTTGCCGGCCTAGTTCAGTAATGATGGCGGGTGACAATGTGTAAGGCGGTAATGAACAGGCAGAGTCACCAGAGTGAACGCCTGCTTCCTCGATATGCTCCATGATGCCTGCAACAAAAACGTCTTCGCCATCGCAGATAACGTCTACGTCCACTTCAATTGCATCTCTCAAATATTGATCGATTAAGAGTGGTGATTTTCCAGAAACCTTCACTGCTTCATTAATGTAGCGGTTTAATTCTGCATCGCTATCAACGATTTCCATACCCCGTCCGCCAAGGACATTAGAAGGACGCAGGACAAGCGGATAACCGACATATTCCGCAGCGGATTGCGCTTCTTTTACAGTCCGCGCAATTGCATTATTGGGCTGTTTAAGACCTAACATCTCAACAAGATCTTTAAACCGTTCACGGTCTTCAGCGCGGTCGAGTGCATCACGTTTTGTGCCCAAAAGAGGGATACCATTACTTTCAAGCGCTTCGGCTAGTTTCAGCGGTGTCTGACCACCAAACTGCACAATCACGCCAAGAAGCTCACCCTTTTCTTTTTCCGTAGTGATAAGCTCAAGCACATCTTCTTCGGTCAAGGGTTCAAAATACAAACGGTCGGATGTATCGTAATCCGTTGAAACAGTTTCAGGGTTACAATTAACCATGATGGATTCTATGCCAATATCCGCCAATGCATAGGCCGCATGGCAACAGCAATAATCAAATTCAATGCCTTGACCAATACGGTTAGGCCCGCCGCCTAAAATGATAACTTTCTTTTTGTCTGAAACACGCGCTTCATCTTCGACAACACCGCCAAAGCTTGGGTTTTCATAGGTGGAATACATATAAGGAGTTTTCGCCTGAAACTCGGCGGCGCATGTATCAACGCGTTTGAAGACGGGGCGAACTTTTGCGGCATGTCGAGCAGTTCGAACGTTGGATTCTGTTGTATGTGTAAGCTCTGCAATGCGGGCGTCTGAGAAACCTTCAGCCTTTATCGCACGCCATGTTTCTGCATCACTAGGCAACCCTGTTTCTGTCAACCAGCTCTCTGCTTTTATGAGCGTTTCGATTTGGCGCAAGAACCACTTATCAATCATCGTGATATTGTAAATTTCTTCTATATCGAAACCTTGTCGCATGGCTTGTGCAATTACGAGCAAACGATCGGGCGCTAGGATTTTTAACCGCTCAATAATGGCGTCGCGTAGCATTTCCCCTTTGAGTTCGCCATCCGGATCGAAATTAATTTCGTTTAAACCGGTTAGATCCGTTTCAAGTGAACGCAGAGCTTTTTGGAAGCTCTCTGTGAAGGTTCGGCCAATCGCCATCGCCTCGCCGACTGACTTCATTGCCGTGGTTAAAACGGGTTCAGAACCTGGAAATTTCTCAAAGGCAAAACGAGGGATTTTTGTCACGACATAATCAATGGTCGGCTCAAAGGCCGCTGGCGTTGCGCCCGTTATATCATTATCCAATTCATCAAGCGTGTATCCTACAGCCAGCTTTGCCGCAATTTTCGCAATTGGAAAGCCCGTGGCTTTTGACGCTAAGGCAGAAGACCGTGAAACGCGGGGATTCATTTCAATCACAACCATGCGGCCATCCGCTGGATTTACGCCAAATTGAACATTCGACCCCCCTGTTTCAACGCCAATTTCGCGCAGAACCGCTATAGAGGCATCGCGCATGCGCTGATATTCTTTATCGGTTAATGTCAGCGCAGGGGCTACAGTGATGGAATCCCCAGTATGCACACCCATAGGGTCAATATTTTCAATCGAGCAAATGATAATACAATTATCAGCTTTGTCTCGAACGACTTCCATTTCGTACTCTTTCCAGCCAAGCAAGCTCTCATCCACAAGAACTTGATTGGTTGGAGAGGCCTTGAGGCCAGAACGGATAATGTCTTTATAAGCCTCAATATCATAGGCGACGCCGCCGCCCGTACCGCCCATTGTAAAGGCCGGTCGAATAATCGCTGGCAAGCCTGTATAGTCGAGGGCCTCAATCGCTTTTTCAACGCCCGCTTCGATATCTCCATCAGGAGCAGTCACAATAGTAGCCCGTGGGTTTTCCAAGCCAATTTTCGTCATGGCTTGGGCAAAACGTTCGCGGTTTTCAGCTTTGTCGATTACATCGGCTTTCGCCCCAATCATTTCCACATCATATTTTTCAAGCACGCCCATTTCTTCGAGGGCCAAGGCGGTGTTCAAAGCCGTTTGCCCTCCCATCGTTGGCAGAAGGGCATCTGGCTTTTCGATGGCGATAATTTTCTCAACGATTTCTGGGGTGATGGGTTCGATATAAGTGGCATCAGCCATGCCCGGGTCAGTCATGATTGTTGCGGGATTGGAGTTCACCAAAATGACTCGATACCCCTCGTCCTTCAGCGCTTTACAGGCCTGTACCCCTGAATAGTCAAACTCACAGGCTTGGCCAATAATAATTGGTCCCGCCCCGATTATAAGGATGGAAGAGATGTCGGTACGTTTAGGCATGAACGAGACCCATATGATACATTAAAACTTCAAGAATCTGGCCCCAAAAGCCAAATTGTCTTCCCATAGAGAAATGCGAGTGAAGGTGCAAGTATTCTGCCCAAGAAAAGCTAGGGTAATCCATTTATTCTTAACAGAATTTGTAAAGGTCAACCGCAAGCTCTTTGTCGTCCACCATTGGCCGCTATTGCCTACTAGATTTCAGATAAAAATTTAGTAGTGTGAATGAATTCGGAGGGATACAGAATGGTCTATCGAACACAATTAGGGGGCGCCCGGCGTCGCGGCGGCGGCTTTCGTTGGCAAATCATGGTCCTCTTTGCGATTGGCGCGGCAATTTATTATTTTGCCAATCAAGAGACAGTGCCTTTTACAGGACGCAAACAGCTCCGCACGATGGAACCTGAGCAAGAAATACAGCTCGGCCTTCAATCCTATCAACAAATACTTGCCGATAATCGTGAGAATTTGATTACATCAGGCCCTATCGTAGACGCGACACGTGAAATAGGCGTTCGTCTTGCCCGTGCCGCAAGCAATGAAGACCCTGGCTTTGATTGGGCTTTTAACGTAATTGACAGCCCCCAAGCCAACGCCTTTGCTCTGCCGGGCGGCTACACGGCTGTTTATACGGGACTGATACCGATTGCCGAAAACGAAAATGGTCTAGCCGTTGTCATGGGCCATGAAATTGGTCATGCGCTGGCGCATCACGGCGCAGAACGTATGGCACAGCAAAACATGCAGCGCATTGTCGGCGCAGGTGTCTCGCTCGGTGCCGGCGGCATGGATTATAGCGCACAAAGGGCTGTTATGGGCGTCTTTGGCGGGATTAGCCAATATGGATATGCTTTACCTTTTTCACGCTCACACGAATCCGAAGCCGATTATATTGGACTTATCCTGATGTCCCGGGCCTGTTATGACCCCCGAGAAGCGCCGCGTCTTTGGGAGCGCATGGGCGCAGAGGCTGGTGCAACACCGCCAGAATTTCAAAGTACACACCCAAGCCCTGAAACACGTGTACATGATTTTAACGAATGGATGCCAGAAGCTATAGAAGTCTATAATCAAAGCTGTCCCAACAAGATATCTCTATAGGCCTGCTTGTCTTTAATTCCTTTAGTCGAAAGCTCCCCCAATGACAGACACCGTACTTGTTACCGGCATTTCCGGCTATATCGGCTCCCATGTCGCAGCTAAACTTTTAGAAAAAGGTTACGCCGTACGTGGGTCAGTACGCAACAAGGTCAAAGGTCAACGTATTGTAGATGCTTTAGAAGAGGCGGGGTCTGATATTTCAAAGCTTAGCCTCGTTGAAGCCGACCTTGAACAAGATAAAGGCTGGGCCGAAGCAACGAAAGGCTGCCGCTTCATACAGCACATTGCCTCTCCTTTTCCGCTTGAAGCTCCAAGCGACAGAGAAGCTCTTGTCCCTGCCGCCCGCGCAGGGGCGCAGCGCGTCTTAGAACATGGTTTCTCAGCCGGTGTAGAGCGCATCGTTATGACCTCTTCTCTCGTGTCCATGATGGGACAGCCCGGACGGTCAAAAAAAATGATTGTCACTGAAAGTGATTGGTCTGATCCAGAATGGAAACCTTTAACGGCTTATCCTGTTTCGAAAACCAGAGCAGAACTTTCAGCTTGGGCCTACACAAAAGCTCAAGACCTCACCGACCAATTAACAACCGTCTGCCCGGGCATTGTTTTGGGGCCCGACCCCTATCAGAATGGCGGCGCATCAATGGGATTGATCAAAGCCATGTTTGAGGGTGATTTCCCCCGCGCGCCCAAAATCGCTTACCCAATCATAGATATACGGGATTGTGCATCCATACATGTTGCGGCGATGACCGCAGACAAAGCCGGCGGACGACGTTTAATGGCGGCAGGACAAACCTACTGGCTAGCGGGAATCGCAAATGTTCTCAAAGAGGCTTATCCAACGGCCGAGAAACTTCCCAAGGGGGAATTCCCGAATATCCTAGTGCGTATCATCTCCCTATTTGATGATCGCGTGAAAGGCATCTTACCTGATTTAGGGATTTTTCACGAAGCTGATTACGCTTACGTTACTTCAATGACGGGTGTCATACCACGCCCATCAAAGGATGCGATTTTGGCCGCCGCGGCGAGCCTAATCGAAAACGGCGAAGTGAATTTGCAATAGCGCTATATTGGCTTAGCCCAGCGCGTCAGCAAATCTTTCGAATAAATAGAAACTATCCTGCGGGCCCGGGCTGGCTTCAGGGTGGTGTTGTACAGAAAACACTGGTTTTCCTTTCAACCGAATACCGCAATTTGAACCATCAAACAGGCTGACATGCGTTTCTTCGAGAGAATCCGGTAAGCTCTTACTGTCGACAGCAAAACCGTGATTCATGGACACAATTTCTACTTTTCCTGTTGTATGATCTTTCACAGGATGATTTGCTCCATGATGCCCTTGTTCCATTTTGATGGTTTTTCCGCCGAGCGCTTCGGCTAGCATTTGATGTCCAAGGCAAATACCCAGCATTGGCATGTCTGCCTCAACAAGCGCTTTAATTATCGGCACAGCGTATTTTCCGGTTGCCGCAGGGTCTCCCGGGCCATTGGATAACACAACCCCGTCTGGTTTCATCGCAAGAATATCCTTTGCTGGCGTTTTTCCTGGCACTACTGTTACGCTAAGACCGACACTGACGAGATTTCTTAGAATGTTTCGTTTCACGCCGTAATCAATAAGAACAACCTTTTTGACGCCTTCTTTATCCTCATGCCCCTTGGGCCAAACCCAACGGGCCTCACGCCAATCAAAGGGTGTGTCTTGATCCATGTCTTGCGCAAGGTCAGCTCCGACAAGCCCTGCCCAATCTTTGGCCTGACTTACGAGCGCTGGAATATCGAACTTTCCGTCGACATTGTGGGCAATTACGCCCTTGGGCATGCCTTTATCACGAATAAAGCTTGTGATCGCGCGTGTATCAACACCAGAAATACCGATTATGTTACGGGCCTCAAGCCACTCGCCGAGTTCACCTTCAGAACGCCAATTAGAGGCTGGCGTAACCGCGGCCTTAAATATTGCGCCGCGTGCAGCCACTTTAGCGGCTTCAGTAGTCGCTTCTTCATCCTCATTTGTCGTACCAGTATTTCCGATGTGGGGAAATGTGAAGCATACAATTTGAGACGCATAAGACGGGTCTGTCAGAATTTCTTGATAGCCTGTTATTGCAGTGTTGAAACAAACCTCACCGACTGCTGCGCCCTGTGCACCAATACCTTGGCCATAAAATGTATCACCCGTTTCAAAGACTAAAACCGCCGTTACTTTGGAGGTGAATTTCTCAGCCATGACGCGATTTCCTTGCCTCTGTTCAAAACGGGCCTGCGAACAAGCCAAACTTTGCAGGCTTTTAAGGATAGTAGTCTATTTTTCAAGCGAGAATTACTTATTTCAACCTAACACTGCATTTCGGTGAGTAGAGCTGTGCGCAACTGTCATTCGGCTCTGTTTCACACCTTGGCAGAACGCAGGAAGCCTATATACTAGCCTGCGTTAGGATATACTGCCTAACAGTGTTTGAGCTTTAAAGGGCCTGCCATGCGGGTCGCTACGTGAAAATTTTTATGCCTGTGCCAGCCACCCCTTTACGGGATACATTATCAGAAAACACCAAAGACGCGATGCGCGCGAAAGATTCGGTCAGAGTCTCAACGCTGCGTTTAGTCAATGCAGCTGTAAAAGACCGGGATATTGCCGCGCGCGCTGAAGATCGTTGCGAAGGCATCTCAGATGCTGAAATATTGTCTATTCTAGCAAAAATGGTCAAGCAGCGCCAAGAAAGCGCGAAAACATATGATGATAATGGCCGCCCTGAACTTGCTGAACGTGAACGCACCGAAATTGAAATCGTACGTGAGTTCATGCCGCAACCTTTATCAGAAGCAGAACTTAAAGACGCCATAGCGAAGATAGTCGAAGACAGCGGCGCAACCTGCTTGAAAGATATGGGTAAAATTATGGCCCAACTAAAGACGGATTTTGCGGGACGTGTTGATATGGGCAAGGCTGGAGCCGTCGTAAAAAGCCACCTTTGTAGTTCTTAAGCACACGGCAATTCTAAGGTCATTCTCCACACATATCGATATCAGGTGAGACGCACACCCTAAACCCAGCGACTAGAAGAGATTATCATGAGTCCATTACAATCCATTATTGCCTATTTTTTAAGTCCTGCCGTCGGAATCCTCCAGTTTATCTTAATTGTTTACATGATTTTCAGCTGGTTGATTGCCTTTAATGTCGTGAATTTACGCAATCCTGTTATGGGTCAGATTTTCCAGCTTTGCCGATCTATTGTTGAACCCTTACTCAATCCTCTCCGCCGTCTCATCCCGTCAATGGGCGGATTTGATATCGCCTTTCTTCTTTTATTCCTCATTTTAATGTGGGTGAAAGGGTATGTAATTCCCCTGCTTTATAACGCCGCAGGTTAACCCACCCTTTAATGCCGAAAGTGTCGCAATAGCTTTCGGCGACGAAAGGGTTATAAACCCGCATGATTGCAGAAATCGGTCATTTTTGTCTTATTGCCGCGTTGTTCACAGCTATCGCGCAATGTATGATTCCGCTTTACGGTGCAGCAAACAATAAATCTGACTTTATGTCATTCGGCGATTACGCCGCGCGGGTTCAGTTCTATTTGCTTATCGCCTGTTTTACGGCTCTGACCTATTCATTTCTCTCATCAGATTTCTCCGTTAAACTCGCAGCATCACATTCCCACAGTTTAAAACCGTTAATTTATAAAATTTCAGGCGTATGGGGAAATCATGAAGGGTCAATATTGCTTTGGATGGTCATGCTAGGCCTCTATGGGTTTTTGTTTTCTGTCTTTTCTAAACGCTTACCGCCTGTTTTGCGGGCCCGTACCCTAGCCATACAAGGTCTATTAGGCGTGGGCTTTATCAGCTTTATTCTTTTTACGTCTAATCCGTTCGAGCGAATCTTTCCGGCGCCCATAGATGGCAATGGTCTAAACCCTCTCCTCCAGGACCCTGGCCTCGCCATACATCCACCACTACTTTACATGGGGTATGTAGGGTATTCATTGGCCTTCTCAATGGCTGTTGCAGCGCTCATCTCTGGAAAGATTGATAGAGATTGGGCACGCGCCCTTAAACCTTGGTCTCTTCTGTCATGGAGCTTCTTAACGCTTGGAATCGCCATGGGTTCGCTTTGGGCCTATTATGAATTGGGCTGGGGCGGCTGGTGGATGTGGGACCCCGTTGAAAATGTCTCTTTCATGCCTTGGCTCATCGGGACGGCGCTTTTGCATTCAATCCTTGTGATGGAACGAAAACAAAACCTAGCCCATTGGACGGTCTTGCTCGCCATCACGGCTTTTTCCCTAAGCCTTGTTGGAACCTTCGTTGTCCGGTCTGGCGTATTAGTCAGTGTCCACGCCTTTGCAGTAGATCCTGAACGCGGTGTCTACATTCTAGCGCTACTTTTATTGTCTACAGGCGGGGCTTTAGGCCTTTATGCCCTGCGGTCAAAGACACTTGTAAGACGGGCAGAGTTTGACCGCCTCTCACGCGAAGGTGGCCTTGTGCTGAACAATCTTCTATTGGCCACCGCAACGGCAACAGTATTTCTTGGCACATTTTATCCTCTGATTATGGATGCTTTCACTGGCGATAAAATCAGTGTTGGGGCCCCATATTTTGACCTGACATTTGCCCCCATTATGTCTGTTCTTATCGTGTTTATGGGCGCCGCGCCTTTGTTAAAATGGCAAGGGGATAGTCTAAAGACCCTCAAACGTTTTGCCATTATCAGCCTGATAGGCGCCGTCATTATTATCACATTCGCCGCTATGTTTGGGAATTCTGTTCTCGGCGGCTTAGGCTTAACCCTCGCGGCTTATTTGGCCTATGGCGCCATAAAAGCGTTTTTAAAACGTCGCCCTATTGGGCAACTCGCTCGTCCCGCAAAATATAATTTATATGCGTTTTTCACAGCTCACCTTGGCATGGCGGTTTTAACAGCAGGTGCCGTCATCATGAGCGTTTGGGCTGATGACACCATAGGGCGCATTAAACCCAATGAAACATTAAACGTCGCTGGCTATAGCTTCACACTTAACTCAATCAAAACAGGACAAAATCAAAATTACGGGTTCCGACGCGGTGAAGTTTCCGTAAAGAAGCGTGGAAAACTCGTTGATACCCTCCAAACAGAGCAAAGATTTTACCCCGTGCGTGACATGATAACGACAGAAGCTGGATTTCATTTTGCGCCTTTCTCGACCGTTTTTGCTGCCCTTGGCGAGGGCAACCCTGAAGACGGTTATATTGTGAGAGCCAATTACCACCCAGCGGTGACATGGATTTGGTTGGGCGCGCTCTTGATGGCTCTCGCAGGCTTCTTATCCTTACTGGGATTGCGCACCCCTTCTCACAAAGAAGTGGCTTCATCATAATGCGCGGCCTTATCCCTCTGATTGTTTTTGGCGTCATTGCTATAGCGCTCGCGATTGGCTTAACTAATGACCCACGGCGAATGGAAGATATGCTGATTGATCAGCCATTCCCTGAATTTTCCCTACCTACCCTATATGAACCTGAAACTCAGCACTCTAAAAGCGATATTCAAAATCAAGTCAGCTTGATTAACGTGTTTGGCTCTTGGTGTGTGACGTGCATAGTAGAGCATCCCGTTTTAATGAATATTGCAGAGACTGAAACGGTTCGGCTAATCGGGCATAATTGGCGCGACGAACGAGACAAAGCCATTACTTGGCTAGCGCGCCAAGGGAATCCCTATGATTCTATAATTTTCGACCCTGACAGCACTCTAGCCATTTCTCTAGGTGTTACTGCGGCCCCTGAGACTTTCATAACGGACAAACAAGGCCGCATTCGCTATAAACATTCGGGAGATATAACAGAGAAGGATTGGGAAACTGTTTTGAAACCGCTCATCGAATCCTTACAGGCAGAATAATGCGGTCATTCTTTTCATGCCTCTTCGTCGCCTTTTTCCTCTTAGGCCCCTCTGCTTTTTCCCAAGTAAACGGGGCAGAACTTGATGCCCGTGCCAGAGAGATTGGCCAGTCGCTTCGGTGTGTGGTTTGCCAAAATCAATCCATAGATGAATCGGATGCACCTTTGGCCCAAGACATGCGAAAACTCGTCAAAAAGCGTTTGATAGCTGGCGACAGTAACGCGGATGTCATCGCCTTTATGCGCGAGACTTATGGGGATTATGTTCTCTTAAAACCGCCCGTACAAAGAAACACCTACCCCCTGTGGGGGCTTCCCTTTTTAATTCTGATTGTTGGACTCACCTGGTTTTTTATATCCGGTTCAAAAAAACGGAGTCAGACTACTGATAAAGAAGAAACCTCGATTAAATGATTTGGATTCTCCCCATAATTATCGCCCTTGCCGTTGCCCTGTTCTTGGTAACGCCATTTCTTAAAGGCGGTAAAAACTCCCTCACGGTATCATTATTTATGCTAGGTTTTATAGGAGCATCACTCAGCCTGTATGCTCTCCTCGGAACGCCTGTTCAACCACAGACCCGTCCCTCAACGCCCGTCACTCAATCTCCGGCAGAAGTCACGCAATCCGATATTCTTGCCATGGTTGATGGGTTAGCCGCTAGGCTCTCAGAGGCTCCTGACAATGAAGAAGGCTGGATACGCCTTATCCGCTCCCGTATCGTGCTAGGCGACGTACAAGCTCTCATAAGAGACCATAAAGCCATGACCGCCCAGTACAAAAATGCCCCTGATACAATAGATAAGATCAATGAGGCCAGTGGCTTTAATGAATTTACCCGATCAATTGATTTAACGCCTAATGCGCCAATCAATGACGCCCCTTAATGTCACTTAATTTCATTTGGGTTTATCCAACAGGCTATCCAAACGTGCGGATAGATCATCTTTACTGACTATTTCATCTGATAAAACGACCTCTTCCTCAACGTCTATTTCTGTCCTGTCCGTGTTTTGAATATCTTCAAAATCGCGAATGACATCCTCTTCGGTTTCATCCTGAGAACTATGCTCTTCTAATAAACCCGCACGGCGGCGTGAGGCCCCTGTTTCATAACGCGGATGAATGAGTTCACCTGTATCGCCAAAGCTAAAAGCAAGACGGCGCCAATCCGCATCGCTATAATCAAAAGCCTCTCCTTCAGGGTCAAGGTCTGACCAATCAGGTTCCAAAGGCGCCGTGGCGGAGCGTTCATACCAAAGGCGCGCATCCGACATATTGCCAAGCTTTTCCTCAATTTGCCCTGCTAATTGACATAACCGAGCAGAGGGCGCGGCCTCTTCTGAATCTAATGTTAAATAAGGCGCTAATACCGAAAGTGCAGCCACATAGTCTTCGTCCCTCAGTTTCTCTTCTGCCTGCAACATATGAGACTCTTTATGATTAGGGTTTGTCCGAACAAGAGCATCGATACGTTTACCGCGTGTGCGTTTCGATTCCCCTTCTATCAGATCATAAAGCGCTAGTGATAAGGCAGGATGAGGTTTTTTTGCCCAAGCCTTCTCTATTAAGTTAATCGCCTTTTTGGACTCACCAGCTATTTTCAACAATTTTGCGGATAAAGCCACAGCAGGTGAAAACTCAGGCGTCGTAGTCGAGGCTTTAACAGCCAATTCAGTTGCGAGCTTGCTTTGACCTGATTCAACAATACGGTCAGCCTCCGCGGCTAATAATACTGCTCGGCGACGGCGGGCGACATCTTTGCTAATATGCTTTCGTTTCTCACCTTGGTCCAAAACCTCCAAGGCTTGTCCCCAATTATAATCAGCCAATTGCGCTTGGAACAATATATCAAAAGCCCAGCGTGCATTTTTATTGGAGTCATAAGCTTCTTGCGCGTGCTCTATCGCGCCGTGAATATCGCCGCAGGCCATTAATGTTCGCGCCAAACCATGCTGTCCTGTAGAGCGAGTTTTCTCTGACGTTAACATGGCTGTGTAATGCGACGCCGCTTCTGTATTATCGCCGCAGGCTTCAGCCGATTGCGCGCTCACAATTCGACCTAGGTCTTCTGACCCGATAAGTGTCCGCGCCCGTTCCGCCTTCTTTCTGGCTTTACTGGCATCACCATCTGCGCCCGCCAAAAGCGCCTCTTCCATTGCATCCAAGGCTTGATTCCGACGGCGCAAACCAACACCAGATCGAATACGAGACGGGAGGCGCCAAAGCCAAGAAATTAAAGACCAAATCAAAATCAAAGAAACAACGCCCACAGTGCCCAAGACAATCACCGCTTGCCAAGTCAAAACAATCGGATTCATCATTAAAACCCCACTCTGTGCAGAAGAGGTCAAAGTCAGTGTGGCATCATCTCCCACATAAAGCATCAACCCTGCGAGAGCGGCGAGGCAAATCAAAAAAGCCATTACATATTTTGTCATTGTATCTGTCTCATTTCAAAAAGCGGCACATCAAGGTTATTAGTGCATATCGCTTCAAAGTTTAGATTACTCATTTCTGGCACGGGCCACTGCCTCGCGCCAGTTTTGCCCAACAGAGCGGATATTTTCTGGTAGTGCGTCAAAAGCCCGTAAAGCAGCCCTAAGATCATCACGCGCCAAAGCCGTCTCTATGGTCTCAATTAATGCCACGGGGTCATTTGGCCCTCTAACCTGTATATGCTTGCTCAACGCTTTAGATAAAAAACCTTTTTCTTCATTTTGTTTAAAAACGGCATCAAGCAAAGCCTGTTTCGGGAAGGATGTATCCGTCACGATATATACGGGTTCCGCTGTCACTGGAGCCGGGTTTTCGGATAAAGTGATTAAGCTATTTGCCAAAGTTTCAACTTGGCCCTGTAGCGTCTCTTTTTCGCTTTCCAAAGCACCTAGACGAGCTTTGAGCTCCGAAACATCTGGCCAAGAAAAACCATCCTTCTGAGCTTGCTGAAGGGCCACTAAAGTCGCCTCGTCAATTTCAGGCAAGCGAGGTTGCGGACTGTTTTCTAACGCTTCAACTCGTATCAAGAGAGAGGTGATTTGGCTTTCATCTGGCAGAGATACAGCGTTTTGGTTAGCTTGCAATTGTAAGGTTTCAGCCCTTAACGTACCCAGTTCAGACTGTATTCCCTCTATCTGGTTATTTAACCTATCTTCGGCGTCGGCAATGGTGCGGTTTATTTTCGTATCAGTCGCCGATATATCTGGTTTAGGGGTAAAATATTGCGCGCCATACGCCCCGCCAAGCGCCCCTAAAATAGTCGCGAGAGCAAAAAGCAATGTAACAGGAATAATTCCCAAACCTTTTTTGGAAGGCGGCTCTTCTATACTATCCGAGTCGTGCTCCGTATGGGGTTCAACTTCTACCTCGACTTCAATCCCGTCATCGTCATTTAAATCACGTTCATCCATAATCTAGCTTAGGCCTTTTCTAATCTGCAAATCAAGCCGAAGCGCCTCTTCCATCGCATCTTGATTTGGGGCTTTGGCTACTAACCGCCGCTCAGTGCCTATACGCCCAAGTGCAGTGTCTGTTGTCTCACTAATGGACAGTATCGTCGTTCCTGCTATTGGGCTTGACCCAAGATGCGCGGAAATCACTCTGGCCGCCATAGGGGAATAGACCGTAATATAATCAAACCCACCTGCCTTTAACGGCAAATTTGAGTGCGGTTTAGAAATATAATAATCCTTCCAATCAGCCTTGTACCCAAGCTGACGCAGTGACTCGATAATAGAACGCCCCGCATGAGGGCCTGTGCAATGCATAATATATGTCGAGTCAGGGACTGTTTTCTTTATCCATGCAATGACATCTTTGGCATCGCCCTGCGCTGAGCTGACTTTGTAGAAACCTTTTTCTCTTGCAAGCGAGGCCGTTGCATCACCAACACAAACAACTTCAAATTCACGCGCATCATGTTTGCCCGAAAAAGCTGACACGCCGTGACGTGAAGTGAAAATAAGAACAGTGCCCGATGGCGGCAGCTCTCTTTCATCTGGCAATGTTTCTATTTTCAATGCTGGGGCGATCACAGGCTCCACCCCTATAAGCCTAAATTGGCTGGCCGTAGTTTCAGCGCGCGGCAAACTCTGACTAACCCATATAGTGGGCGGCATATTTTGAAACTTATTCATCCCAGTCTATATGAGGGCCTGCCGCTTGTTTCACAGCTTCGCCCAAACGATAGCCGAAATCATAAGCCTCTATTGTTGAGGATAAAGGCATTTGATCGGCGTTTGAAAATCTCGCGGAACCATCTTTTGCAATGACCTCGCCTTTAAAGACCATTGTCTCTCCGTCCCAAACAGCCAATGCGGCGATAGGCGTGCGGCAAGAGCCATCCAAAGCCCGAAGGAACGCCCGCTCGGCAGTAATCGCCAATTCAGTGGCCTTACAGTTTAGAGGCTTAATCAGCGCTGTTGCCGAGGTATCCGCTTTACGGGTCTCAATACCAATCGCGCCTTGCGCTGGTGCGGGCAACATACGATCCGTGTCTATAATTTCTGTGATCTCATGCTCTTGTTCGAGGCGCTTGAGCCCAGCGCAAGCAAGGAAAGTTGCATCACAAACGCCATCACTCAATTTTTGTAGACGCGTTCCAACATTCCCGCGCAGAAGGTCAAATTTGATATCAGGCCGCATAGCAGAGAGCTGCGCTCGCCGGCGGATAGAGGCAGTTCCGACTAAAGCCCCTTTGGGGAGATCTGCAAGACGTTCGTATTTTTTAGAAATGAAAGCATCTCTGGGATCTTCACGTTCCAAAATCGCTGTAATTTCTAAACTGTCCTGTCCAACGGTGGGAACATCCTTCATAGAATGGACCGCTAGGTCAATTTCACCCGTAACCAATGCTTCTTCGAGTTCTTTCGTGAAAAGCCCTTTACCACCAAATGCGCTCAAATGGCCTTTCAGGCGATCTCCTGAGGTCTTGAGAATTTTCACTGGGAATTGGTCGGGTGTCATACCCGTTTTCTCAACCAATAGGCGTTGCACCAAATAGGCCTGATATAACGCCAGTGGAGAACCACGCGTTCCGATTGTTAAGCTCTGTTGCATCCCTGTCCAACTAACCTTATCTCCTAAGCGTGACCACTATTTTTTCTAAAACTGCGACAACGCTTACACCTCCTTTTCTCGTTTTGGGGATTGAATCAAGCTGCGATGAGACCGCGGCCTCTGTTCTTCGATATACCAAGGAGGATGATATAGAGATTTTATCGTCGATTATCGCTAGCCAAGACGAAGAACATGCGCCATTTGGCGGCGTAGTCCCTGAAATCGCCGCTCGCGCGCATATGCAAAAGATTGACTATATTATCGAAGCCGCAATCAATGACGCCAATATTGAATATACAGATTTGGCAGGCATTGCCGCCACATCTGGACCCGGTTTAATTGGCGGCGTCATTTCTGGCTTACTTGCCGCCAAAGGGTTAGCACTATCGCTCGGCCGCCCTTTATTAGCGGTGAATCATCTTGAGGGACATGCTTTGTCGCCTCGTCTCGCGGCGCCTTGCGCCTTTCCATATCTACTGCTGTTAGTCTCTGGCGGGCACACTCAACTGTTATCCGTTAACGGATTAGGCGATTACACCCGATTAGGCAGCACAGTAGACGATGCAGCAGGTGAAGCCTTTGATAAATCGGCCAAGGTCATGGGACTTGGTTTTCCGGGGGGGCCGAATGTAGAAAAATGGGCCGCAAAAGGGGATCCAAATTCCATCCCCCTCCCGCGACCTTTCAAAGGTAAAGACCACGCGGACTTCTCATTTGCGGGGTTAAAAACTGCTGTCGCCCGAGCTTGGGAAGCCTCAGACAAATCTGATATCGCCAAAGCCAATATATGCGCTAGTTTTCAAAACGCTGTTGGTGATGTGATGCGTGAACGTACCTTGCGCGCCATAGCGATGTTCAAGTCCCTCCACGGAGAATTAGCCAAACGTTTTGTCGTTGCAGGCGGCGTCGCAGCAAATAAAGCTCTCAGGGCCCGCTTGACTGAACTTTGCGACACAGAAGGTTTATCGCTTCTCGCGCCGCCGCTCAAATTCTGTACTGATAATGCTGCTATGATAGCTTTAGCAGGCGCTGCTAAATTAGCCGCTGGCGACATAGATGATTTAGATGTAGCCGCCCGCCCGCGTTGGCCTTTGGACCAAAGAGCCGCTAGTGCCAACCCCGCCAGTGGATATGGCAAGAAAGGCCCAAAGTCATGACACAATCTTATCAATCATTTGGGGTTATAGGCGCAGGGGCATGGGGTACAGCTTTAGCGCAAAACCTTGCCGTGGCCGGCCGAGATGTGACGCTTTGGGCCTTTGAAAAGGACACAGTCGACTCCATCAACAAAGCGCATGAGAATACAGCCTTTTTGCCTGGTATTGCTTTGTCGCCGTCAATTACAGCCACACAGGACTTAACGGCGCTTGTGCAATGTGATGCGCTCTTATCTGTAGCACCAGCACAGCATACACGCTCTATTTTATCTACGCTTTCGAATGAGAAAGCTCTTACGGGCAAACCTGTTATTTTATGCTCAAAAGGCATTGAAATAAGTACGCGGGAATTCATGTCTGACGTGCTAAGTGAAACCTTGCCCCAAGTCGTACCCGTCGTATTATCTGGGCCGAGCTTTGCCATAGATGTAGCCAAAGGCTTGCCGACCGCTGTTACTCTGGCTTGCAAAGATGAAGTCATGGGCGCGGCTCTTGTGCAGGCTGTCGCAGCGCCGACATTTCGGCCTTATCTTGCAACAGATGTGCTAGGCGCGGAAATTGGCGGCGCCGTGAAAAATGTTCTCGCTATCGCCTGCGGTATGGTTTTGGGAATGGGTTTAGGCCGCTCAGCTCATGCTGCTATCATTGCTCGAGGCTTTGCAGAAATGCGCCGTCTAGGCAAAAAATTGGGCTGCGATCCTGAAACCCTAACCGGGCTATGCGGCTTGGGTGATTTAGTGCTTACGTGCTCAAGTGAACAATCTCGCAATATGTCTTGCGGCTTTGCGCTGGGTAAAGGCGAAAGCCTAGAGAAAATCCTAGCCGCCAGAACAAGCGTAACAGAGGGCGTCGCCAGCGCCCCTGCTTTGAAAAAAATGGCTGAATCTTTAGATGTCGATATGCCCATAAGTATAGCCGTTGCCGATATTTTGGCCGGAGATTTGAACATTCAATCTGCGCTTGTTGAGCTGTTAGCACGTGAACACAAAACGGAAGTTTTATGACCTATTTTCTTATACATACCGCAGATAAAGCGGACAGCCTGGCTATCCGTCAAAGCAATCGAGAGGCGCATTTAACTTGGTTAAAGTCTCATCCCGAGGTGACATTGCACATAGCTGGGCCATGGTTAGATGATGAAGGTATCATGCGCGGCAGTCTTTTAATTGTTGAAGCAGAATCAAAAGATATCGTCACGCATTGGTTGGAGACCGACCCCTATCGCCAAGCCGGCCTTACGGATAAAACTACGCTCCAACCTTATAACTGGGCCGTTGGCGCGCCCAAAAAATCTTCTTAGGGCAAAATCTCTTTCGTAGGGACTTTCAGAACCCACACCACACCCGTTGGTTCATAGGTCAATTTCACTGTACCTTGTAGGGACTGCGCCGCCATTTGATTAATGACCTTTTCTCCAAACCCGGTTTCTTTTGGCGGTTTCACTTTTGGGCCACCCGACTCGGCCCATTTCATTTCAAGGGTTTCCCCCCTTCTTCGCCAACTCACTTCGACCTTGCCCTTCACATTTGAAAGCGCCCCATATTTAACAGCATTTGTCGCAAGTTCATGCAACGCCATACCTATGGCCTGTGCCGCATTTGCATGGATTTTTATGGAAGGACCTTTTATCAAGATACGTCCACCTGAATTTTCGATAAATGGTTGTAAATGAGCCTGTACGAGTTTCTCTAAAACCACGTCAGTCCAGAGATTTTCGACTATCAGGTCTTGATTGGCTGAAAGAGAGGTTAAGCGATCAGAGAAGCGCGTTACGAAAGTCGACAAATCACCTTTCCGAGCCGTCATTCTGGCAATACTCTGCACCACGGTTAAAAGGTTTTTTGCCCGATGATTAATCTCGCCAAGAAGAAGTTTTACTTTCTCCTCGCTAGATTTCAGTTTGGTGATATTTTGCACGGCGACGACACCTGATATCGGCACCTCTTTTTTATCAATAATGCCAAATGTCACGAGTTTCCGAGCATGAACCCATAAAACTGTTCCATCTTCATGTTGCACTCGGTGTGTAACATCAAAGAAATTTTCGCTCTCACGGCTTAATAGTGCCTCTGTAATCGCTTTGATTCTCGCTTGATCTTCGACGTGGATTTTTTCGTGTAACTTCGCGCGTCGAATTGGCGTGTCAGGCTGTAGGTCAAACAACTCAGCAGCCCGGGCATCCAAAGTGATGGTGTCAGCGAGGTAATCTACAGATCCGAAGCCAAGTCCGGCGATAAGGATGCCTAGTTCTAACTGCTCACGACTAGCCTTTGATAGCGAGCGTTTTTCTGCGGGATCTAATTCCATATAAAATCTCGCATCCAACCTAGAGTAAAAATAAATTTATAAGTGCAAAACAAGTTAAAAATATAAACCAAAACATTATATAGGTTTCATTAAGCCTGTAGAATATGGCCGAATAAAGACCATAAAACAATGGCGTTTAAACCATAATGCTAGGCCCGTTTTTCCCATCGGCCACGCTCATTTTGCTGATAATAAGCAAGGCTGGCATTGATGGCTTTTAAGGCTTTCCATCGGCCTCGCTCTCGCGAGACATCTTGTTCTGAACGGCCATTTATCATGACCATAACGCGCGACACGCCTTCAGAGATTTCAACCTCTGCTCCATCTAAAAGGAACACAATATCAAATCCAGTTGCCACCTTGATATCTGAACTTAATAAAACAGGTTGCCAATCCGCCATAGGCTCGTCATCTCGCCCATGAGGAATAAAACTATCATCCCGAAATGTCCAAAGATGATCGTCAAATTGTTTTTGTTTATCCGGAGGTAATTTAACCAAAACTCGCCACCCTCTAGAGAGTGACTTTTCTAAGAGATCAGGCAGCACCCCCTCAAGGGTACTGCCTTCTAGGTGGTAAAACCAATAATCTGGGCCAGAAGTTTCTGAAGCGACATCTGACATAGGTTCAGACCTTAGCCTTCATAATTATCAGCTATCCAGCGGTTCAATAAACGCGCGCCAAACCCAGTACCAAAGGTCGTTTCTCTGGGGTCTTTGCGTGAATTTTTCATGCCTGTGCCTGCAATATCCAAATGAGCCCAAGGCGTATCTTTACCAACAAATCGTTGTAAAAATTGTGCAGCTGTAATGGAGCCAGCTTCGCGGCCTCCAATATTTTTCATATCAGCAAAGGGACTATCCAAAAGTTTATCATAGGCTTTTGACAAAGGTAGACGCCATGTTTTTTCAGTTGTGGTTTCAGAGGCAGCCAAAATCTGATTAGCTAACGTATCATCATTAGAAAACAGGCCAGCATGTTCATGTCCGAGCGACACGATAATAGCGCCTGTTAAGGTCGCCAAATCAATCATCGCAGCGGGCTTTATTTTGCTGACAGTATAATGAAGTACATCGCATAAAACCAAACGGCCTTCAGCATCTGTGTTTTGAACTTCAATAGTTTGGCCTGACATCGAAGTTACGATGTCGCCTGGGTTTTGAGCTTTCCCATCAGGCATATTTTCGACGAGTCCCACAAGACCCACGACATTGGCTTTTGCATTGCGTTTAGCTAGGCCTAGCATAGCGCCAACGACAGCGGCTGATCCGCCCATATCGCCTTTCATATCCCACATGCCTGCGCCAGGTTTCAATGAAATCCCGCCTGCATCAAACGTGACACCTTTGCCAATTAACGCCGTTGGCTTCTCGCCTTTTTTACCACCATTCCATTTCATAATGACGAACTGGGATTCGCGCTCAGAGCCAACACCGACACCCAAAAAGGCATTCATGCCAAGCGTTTTCATCCGTTTTTCGCCAATAATTTCAACTTTCAGACCAAATTCTTCGAGCGTCTTAATTTTGGCAGCATAATTTTTAGGGAACAAATCATTGGGCGGCATATTCACCAAGTCGCGAGCGTAAAGTGTGCCGTCACAAACGGGGCCATGATAGTTTTCATAAGATTTTTTCGCGGCAGCCGCATTCGCACATGCGACTTTTAGTGTCTTAATTTGAGGAGTTTTGGTCCGCGTGACATCTGTTTTGTAATTGTCAAAGCGATATGCCGCGAGCCGTGCCCCAACAACGGCACGCGCCGCATCCTCAGCCGAAGCGTCATCATTTAAGTGTAATGTTACCGTCGTTTCCCCCAAAGTAGAGAGACGCTTAATCGCTTTTGCAACGGCCATTTCATAATCAATCACTTCTTTTGCGCCCGTTCCAACAACCATCAAACGCACGGCTTTTGTTCCGCTCATGACAAATGTTTCGAAAATCGAGCCCGAATCTCCTTTGAAGTTCGCCGCTTTTACCGCGGCATCAAAGCTTTCTACCCCTGTCTCTCTATAGGCGTTCGCGGCGCTGTTCAGCGCCAACTTTTGGCCCGAGAACACAATAGCTGTTCCAGACTTAATGGGATTATTGGCTGTAAATGTAACTTTCACTAAGAACTCCTATAGACAGCAATCCGTATGGATAGCCGGTTTGCATAATTTAATTTTTATTCGCCCACACCTGCTAGTAAACGGGACCACTTCAGATTAGAAGACCCAATGCCGTTTATATCGCATATTCCGAACCTAGAGTCGATTGACGCAATGATGGCCGTTGCATAATGGGCTTAATCCAACGTTACTTTCAAGGTCAAACCCTTTGGCCCTTGGCGACAAGCTTAGCCGCCCTCACAGGGTTGGCTATTTTAACGCAAAGCCTTCAAACACTGGACTTAATCGTAGAGAATCGTCAGTCAGGTTTGGCGTTTATAAAAATCATTGGCTTAGCCTTGCCGCAATTAATTGCTATTATTTTGCCTCTCTCGGCCTTTATCGCCACACTCTATGCTTTTAATCGCCTGAATGTCGACTCAGAGCTTATCATTGCGAAAGCCGCGGGGTTTTCGCCTTGGCAAATTGCAAAACCTATTGTTTTTTTAGGTTTCCTTGTTTCTCTACTCCACCTCACAATAAACTTATTCATTCAGCCTTATGCCTTTCGGCAGATGCGTGCAGAAATCCTAGAGATAAGAACGGATATCGTTTCACAAATGGTTCAACAAGGAGAGTTCGTTTCACCCTTTAGTGGGTTAACAGCCTACACCCGAGAGATCGGTGCCGATAACAGTCTCCAAGACGTCATGATATATGACGCAAGGGACCCCCTTAACACGATCACATTGACCGCAAAAGAAGGCGACATTCAAAGACAAAATGACGTTGTTCTCTTAACACTTCGCCATGGTTCGGTTCAGAAACATCTCGAAGATGGAAGCCTCGATGTCGTTCAATTTAGTGATTACCTTCTAGACCTTAGCGATCTCATTAAACTGGATGACTCCTACCGCCTGAAACCCTCTGATCGTTATCTCCACGAACTCTTCTTTCCTTCAGAAAGTCAAAATTTAAACCTAGCATTTCGCAAGGAACTCCGGGCGGAAGGGCATTCTCGCCTCGCATCACCGCTCTATAATCTTGCCTTAATATTGTTGGCGCTGATGTTTTTAGCCCGAGGGGAACATCAACGCCTCGGTTACACAAGAAAAATAGCTATCTGTGCAGTGATAGGGTTTATAATACGGCTCTCAGGTTTTGGCATTACATCAGCGGCGGCAGAGAATGCCTCCTTGAATGCCTTCCAATATTTTATCCCGTTAGCGGTCATAATCTTTTCTTTTGTTTATTTGCTGAAATCCACACGACTGAAAAAATGGGGCACGAAAAAGCGCGCGCGCCAATATATGTCTAGTGTTGAAGCCCTTGAGGCGAACGCCATAGCCCCTAAAAGGTTTGAATCAACTACGATTGAAAAACCTTCTTTGACAAAACAAAAGACGAGGTCATCATAATGACCCGCCACACCAGAAGACCAAGCCTTTTGAACATCAACCACGCGACACTTCTACGATACATTTCAGGACGAGTATTTCGCGCTATATTTATCGCGTTTTTAGTGGTCACCTCTATTATCATACTCGTTGATTTCGTAGAAAATAGCCGAAGCCTGGACGCCGAATTTGGTTCAAGGCAACTTGCGATTTTAACGCTGTTAAAAGCGCCCTCATTAATTGAAGAAACTATACCATTTATTGTTTTATTCGGCGTGATTGGCGCGCTTTATGGGTTAAATAAATCAAACGAAATCATGGTCATGCGCGCCGCAGGTCTATCGGCTTGGCGGTTTTTGAGTCCTGTAATATTAATTTCTGCCTTAATAGGTTTAGGGTGGGCCTTAGTTTTCAACCCTCTCGCCTCAGACCTGATGACGCGGCACGATGTGATGCAAGATGAGCTAGGGGGGGGCATGAAAATGCAATCCAATGATATTTGGCTACGTGAAGGCGATATGAATCAACAAACGGTTATTCGGGCCAATGCTGTTGATTTCTCGAACCGCACGTTACTCGAGGCCACATTTTACCAAATGGATGTCGAAGCGGATGGCCGGACAGTCTTCGCAAGACGCTTTGACGCGAAAACCGCCACTCTCTCCCCTCAAGGCTATTGGCTACTGACAAATGCCACGGAAAACATACCAGGTGAAATTAAAAAAGACACCTCTACTCTCTCTCTGCCGACACAAATCACAACACGTCAATTCCAAGATATCGGCCAAAAAACCAAAGCCCCACCATTTTGGGACTTACCCGCCACTATTCAGACCAATGAAATGGCGGGCTTCTCTGCCTTAGGGCTTAAAATGCAGTATAATAAGTTACTTGCATTACCCGTTTTATTAATGGCGATGAGCATTATTGCCGCCGGTGTCTCTCTACGCCTGTCACGGCAAGGCGGAACATTTCAATTGCTCGTGGCAGGAACCGCCATCGGCTTTCTCTTATATTTCATTGATTCCATTGTTGCGACTTTTGGGGAGGCAGGCCTTATTCCTGTTATTTTGGCCGCTTGGGCGATGCCAATCTTCGCCCTTTTGGTTGGAATTAGCTATTTATCCAAAATTGAAGACGGATAGAGCTGAGATGTGACTGAAATTTAACATGCGGCCCCGTAATTACAGAGTATTTATTTTACAGAGAGTACAGCACGCGAATTGCCTTTAAATCGTAAAGGCTTATAAACGCGGGAAATTATAACTGCTCATTTGATAGGCAGTGAAGACAGGCTATACAGTTTATATGACCAAGACTTTCACACAGATTATAAAAATTGCAGGGCTTAGCGCCGCCATGATGATGGGAGCGAGCACAGCTACTCTTGCCCAATCGGCGCCTCACGGCATCGCAGCGGTTGTAAATGACGACATCATCACAACACATGACCTGCGCCAGCGTATCTTATTTATGCTCGCCACGACGGGCGCAGCGCGGGATGAGCAAACCCTAAACCGTCTTCAACAACAAGCGCTTCGGAACCTTGTGGACGAGCATTTACAAATGCAGGAATCTCAAAAATACGAACAACAAATTTCAGATGCAGAAGTCAATCAATCCGTTGGTTTATTATTAGGACGGAATGGTCTTGACCCTAACGAAGTTGTGGGACGCTTGGCCCAAGCTGGTGTCTCTATTGAAACATTGCGGGATCAAATCCGCTCTGAAATTGCCTGGCAACGTATCGTCAATGGTCTTTACGGTTCACGTATTCGTATTTCAGATGCGCAAATTGATGAAACATTGACGCGACTGACAGCAAATGCTGACAAGCCCAGTTTCCGCGTTGCAGAAATTTATATTGAAGCAACGCCAGAAATTGGCGGTATGGAAGGAGCGGAACAAGGCGCTCAAGCTATGATTACCCAAATCGAGGAGGGCGCGCCGTTCCCGCTCTTGGCCCAACAATTTTCATCTGCGCCGAGCGCGGCAAAAGGTGGTGATGTGGGATGGGTCCGTGACGGCGAATTGCGTCCTGAGCTCGATAAAGTCATCAAAGAAATGGTTGAAGGCAACGTCTCTAAACCCATTCAAGTCCCAGGCGGTTATTATGTTATCGCTTTGATTGAGAAAAAAGTCTCAGAAGCCGATACACTTTATAAGCTCAAGCAAGTGAGCATTACCGATAGAAGTTTCGAAGATGCCAAAAATGAACTCGTCAAACTTCGGGATACTTTGACATCATGCGATACATTGCCCGAAGATATTAAAGCCCTTGATGGCGTCGACCAGGCTGACATGGGCGAGCTTAAAGCCAGTGAATTAAACGAGCAATTGATTGATATATTGGCCAATACGGATGTCGGCACAATTTCAGCGCCGATTGAACGCCCTGACGGTGCCGCCTCTATCATGGTCTGTTCTCGCGAAGCCACGGGTTCAGATATCCCAACACGTGATGATATAGAGAACCGTTTAATGGACCAGCAATTGGCTCAAGCCTCTCGACGTGCGCTTCGGGATATACGCCGCAAAGCCACTGTCGTCGTTCGCTAAACCAAGATGACCGCGCCTTTGTTATTAAGCATGGGCGACCCTGCCGGCATTGGGCCTGAAATTACTTTAAAAGCATGGGCGGCATTAAAAGATAAATCAGAGTTTGCCTTCGCAATTGTGGCACCGCCTCGCGTTATAGCTCAGGCTAATCAAGACTTTGACTATCCTTTAAAAGAAATCAAAACTTGTGCGGACATCGCCTCTGTTTTTGAAAATGCACTCCCTATTCTCCCCATAGATGGACGAGTCCCTACTCCAGGAACACCAGACCCGTATCATGCGCTTTCCGTAACAGAAAGTATTGAACGCTGTGTATCTCGCTGCCTGTCGGGCGAAGCGGCTGCACTTGTCACCAACCCAATTGCCAAAGATGTTTTATATAAAGCTGGGTTTAAGTTTCCGGGGCACACTGAATATTTAGGGCAACTTACCCTATTGGAACCCCCGCCTTATGAGCGCGGCCCAGTCATGATGTTATCTGGTGGTGGATTACGTGTAGGTTTGGCGACAGTTCACCTCTCTTTAAAAGACGCAGCCGAACAATTATCTGCCGAAGCCATTATTCGTAATGCCCGAGTGATGAACGGCGCATTACAATGTGACTTCGGCATAAGGGCGCCGCGTATCTCCCTTACAGGGTTAAACCCTCATGCAGGAGAAAACGGGGCTCTAGGCCACGAAGAAAATGACATTATTAATCCGTCTGCTCGGCTCTTACGGTCATCTGGAATTCAAGTTACGGATGCCCAACCCGCAGACACATTATTCCATGCCGAAGCACGAGAAAACTATGACGCTGTGTTGGCTATGTATCATGATCAAGGCTTGATTCCCGTAAAGACATTAGATTTCCATGGTGGCGTCAATATCACACTTGGCCTTCCTATCGTCCGAACTTCTCCCGATCATGGAACGGCTTTCGGAATTGCAGGACAAAACAAAGCACGTCCTAACAGCCTTATCGCCGCTATCAAGTCGGCGCGACACATTGCTAATAATCGAGCGAACTACTTACAGAATGGGCTAAATTAAATGGAAAACAACGCCATCCATTCCCTGCCCTCACTTACCGAAGTCGTCCGAGAGTATAACCTTGGTGCCAATAAAAAATTAGGCCAGCATTTTTTATTGGATATGAATTTAACGGATAAAATTGCGCGCCTCGCAACGCCTCTAGAGGGTGCGCATATTGCAGAAGTTGGTCCAGGCCCTGGCGGTTTGACACGGGCTCTCCTGAGCAACTTAGCTGAGAGCGTCACAGTCATTGAAATGGATGAACGTTTCTTACCTGCACTGGCTGATATTGGCCGTGTCAGCAATGATAGGCTCTCTATTGTAAAAGGAGATGCGCTAAGATTTAATATTGCAGAAAACCTGCCTGCTCCACGTAAAATAATTGCCAATCTTCCCTATAATGTCGGCACAAGAATGCTCTTAAATTGGGTGACAGCAACCCCTTTGTTTTGGGATCAAATGGTATTGATGTTTCAAAAAGAAGTGGCTGAACGGGTGTGTGCCGCTCCGGGCGAAAGCGCCTATGGCCGCCTAGCCGTTTTATGCCAAAGCGTAGCCGCCTGCCATATTGCTTTTGATATTCCGGCGCGGGCTTTCACGCCGCCGCCCAAAGTGGATAGTGCGGTCATCGTCATGCGCCCACTTGCCAAGGAACAACAATATCCAGACCTAAAGCTTTTGGGTCAGGTAACGCAAGCCGCTTTCGGGCAGAGACGAAAGATGCTTCGGGCTTCGCTAAAAGGGTTTGCAAAGCAACATAACATTGATGTCCTTGATTGGATTGAGGCCTCCAATATCGACCCCCGAGCAAGACCAGAAACCCTGCCCGTTTCAGCCTTTCAAAGCCTCGCCTCTACCTTGAAGTGAACTTAAATTTCACGACTTTGAACGTATGTTCATTTAATCTTTATTATCTTAATACTGTTACAAAATCTTTCGAATTTGGAAGATTGGAATATGTTAAACCTGCTTATCCCCCTATTAGCAGCCCTTGTCGGTTTCGCAATCGGTGGTGCTGTGGTGGGATATTGGCAACATAGCCAATCAAAACAACGTATCTCTGAAGCCTTACAAGAACAAGCAAAACTTGTGGCTACGGCAGGCTTCATACTTCGCACTCCGCTCAATCATCTCTTGGGGTTTGTATCCTCATTAACGGCGCGTAGTCACAACTATTCTGATGATGACAAAGCCCTGATTGGTAAATTACTAGGCGCTGGTGGTGAGCTTAAAAAAGCGCTCATTGATGTATTAGATGTCTTTGAACTTGAAACGAAAAAACTAGAGCTCGTCCGCAGAGAGACGCCATTATATCAAACTTTAAACACCGCGATAAAATTAGGACAAAAAACAGCTGAGAGAAAACGGCTAGCTCTTAAATTACAGATGGATCCCCAAGCACAAGCGATTTTCAAATTCGACGATACGCGTCTTCGGCAATGTATAGACAATCTGATTGCACAGGCTTTAGATCAAACTGTGCGAGGCGGCGTAACGGTTACGGCGACTATTCTTGAGCCTTCGAAAAAGACAGGGAACCAGACCCTTCTGAACCTTGCTATCAAAGATACAAGTCCAGGTATGGACCAGTATTTGACAGAATATTATTTCAACCCCGGTTATGAGGCCAGCCCTAAATATCTTGCAAAAGATAATGCAGCGCGGGTCAACCTCGCTCTAACGCGTGGGTTAGCGAGACTCATGGGGGGCGATGTTGTCGTAAAAAGCGCGATTGGAAGCGGCGTAACTTTCACCCTCACCAGCCCCATTGAATGGGTAAGAGATTTGGAAATAGATGAAATCCACCCCGTGAAAGAAGACACACTTCCCAATGACACGAAAGCCCTTGTCGAGAAAAAAGTCGCGGAAGTTATCGGTGGTCAATCTTCTGCATATAAACAGACAGACGCACAAAATAAGGCAACTCCTGTGGCTTCTAAACCAAGAACCGGACGGAGCCTTTTGGATGAAGCCTTGCGTCTCGATATGCTTGACTTATCCGTTGCTGAACGAGGTATTACGCGCGATGTCGACATCAATTCAAATGTCCCCTCTATGCCTGAGAAAATCGATCTCGCACGAGCAGAAATCCTCGCCATTGACGACAATCATATCAACCTTGAGGTTCTCCGAGTCTATCTCCAGCATTTAGGCGCCACTAAGATTACAGAAGCTGAGAGCGGGCCTGATGCCTTGGATATTATTTCAAATAAGAGCTTTGATGTCATTTTTATGGATGTTCACATGCCCGCCATGTCTGGCGCTGAAGCCACAAAGAAAATTCGCCAGCTTCATCCTAACTATAAATCTGTACCTATTATTGCCTGTACAGCAGCAGCAGACAGCGCCACGCGCCGTGATTGCCGGGAAAGCGGGATGGATAATTTCCTTCCTAAACCCGTCAATATTGATGAATTAAAAACAACCCTTCAAACGCATTTCGTCGTTTAAATATGGGGGTCTGATACAGTAAGCGACTACGCTCCACTGATAAGAGATTTCACAAATCCAGACAACCATAATTGACGACGGCGGCGCATACGTTCAGCGGCGACAATCATGCGCAGTTCTGCTAGGGCGGTCTCTACATCTTCGTTCACGATGACATAATCATATTCCGCCCAGTGGCTGATTTCTGCTTCGGATTTACTCATACGTTTGGCGATTACGCTATCCGAATCTTGGGCACGCGTTTTAAGACGACTTTCTAATTCCCGCATATTAGGCGGTAAGATAAATATTTTCACAAGGTCATCAGCCGCAGCTTCGGCGAGTTGTTGCGCGCCTTGCCAATCAATATCAAATACGACGTCTTTCCCCTCGCCCAAGGCCGTCTCTACTGGGCCGCGCGGCGTCCCATAAAAATTATCAAACACTTTGGCATGTTCTAAAAATTCGTCTTCATTAATCATGTCTGAAAACTGGTTTTTGGTAAGAAAATAATAGTCCACGCCATCGCGCTCACCCGGACGAGGGGCACGAGTTGTCCCTGATACAGACATGGTCATATCTGGATGTTCTGCCAATAATTTGCGCGTTAGGGTCGTTTTTCCGGCACCAGAAGGGGAAGAAAGAACAATCATAAGCCCTCTACGGCTCTGTTTAATCGTTCTAAGTGTCTCTGACATGGTTATACCCCGATTTATCTTTCACCTCGTGCCCGTTGGACACGACGCCATTTAGCGACATTTCGTTCATGACCCGCCAATGTCTGCGCAAAGGCATGCCCCCCTGTGCCATCCGCAACAAAATACAAATTCTTTGTTTGGGCTGGGTTTAGAACGGCTGCTAGAGCCTCTTTGCCAGGGTTGCAAATAGGTGTTTTGGGAAGGCCCGGAATTTGATAAGTATTCCAATCCGTCGCGCGGTTTATTTCGCTTCGATAAATTCGGCGTCCCAATGGCAGGCCTTTCGTAATACCATAAATTATTGTCGGGTCAGATTGTAACCGCATACCGCGATGAAGGCGGTTAACAAAAACGCCCGCGACCTCATCACGTTCACTGCCAACGCCGGTTTCCTTCTCTACAACAGATGCCAAAATAATGGCTTGCTCTTTAGTCGTAATCGGGAGGCCTTCAGCCCGATTTTTCCATAAACGGTCAATCTCTACCCGCTGTGCTCGTTTCATTTTCGCGATTAATTCGGACTGTTTCATGCCCCGTGGGAAAAGATAAGTCTCTGGTAGCAGAGAGCCTTCAACAGGCACGGGGGGATTGTCATCAATCAATTCTGGAAGATCGTCCAATATAGCCATGACCTGCAAACTGGCCAAACCTTCGGCAATGGTGACGGGATATAATATCGCCTGCCCCTCAGCGAGGTCTGTGTAGACTTCAGCCATAGACGCCCCAGGGGTAAGCAAGAACTCACCTGCTTTAAACTTCGCTTCATTGCCCCGCATTTTCGTGACTAATTTAAATAGAAAGGCGTTCGAAATCAGTTCTTGTTTTTCCAATCGCGACGCAATTAAGGATAAGCCACTCCCCTTTGGTACTTCAAAGACAACAGCTTCACGCGGAGATTCTAGTTTTAATTTCGCTTCATATTTATAATTGATGAAAGCATAAGCAGCGATTGCGCAGCCGATGAAAACCGTAAGAGTGCCCATAAGTCCAATGAACCAGAGGAGACGCTTGTCACGCTTAGCGAGTTTTTTCTTAGGTTTAGAATCGCGGGCCATTTGCCCAGCCTAATCAGATTCTGGCGCTTGCGCGAA
This sequence comes from Litorimonas taeanensis, assembly GCF_003634015.1. Taxonomy (NCBI): domain Bacteria; kingdom Pseudomonadati; phylum Pseudomonadota; class Alphaproteobacteria; order Maricaulales; family Robiginitomaculaceae; genus Litorimonas; species Litorimonas taeanensis. The sequence continues at coordinate 93,604 of NZ_RBII01000001.1, read as the reverse complement.
TATTATGGCGGCATTTGTACCACCAAATCCAAATGAATTTGACATCACAGCCCTTGTTTTGATCGGCTTGGCTTTGTGCGGCACCAGATCAAGCGCTGTTTCGACGGATTGATTATCCAAGTTCAAAGTTGGCGGGGCCATTTGATCGCGAAGAGCCAAAATAGAGAAAATAGCTTCTATCGCTCCCGCGGCCCCTAACAAATGTCCCGTCGCCGATTTAGTAGACGACATACAGACATTTTTAGCATGCTCGCCAAGGAGTTTCTCAACCGCTTTAACTTCGAGTTCATCCCCCATTGGCGTAGATGTACCATGCGCATTAACATAGCCGATATCTTCGACGCTTAGGCCAGAATTGGCCAAAGCCGCCTTCATTGCCCGATGACCACCTTCACCTTCAGGGGCGGGGCTTGTAATGTGATACGCATCACCCGACAGGCCATAGCCGACTAATTCAGCATAAATTTTTGCGCCGCGCGCTTTTGCGTGCTCATATTCTTCAAGAACAACAGCGCCAGCCCCTTCTCCCATTAAAAACCCGTCGCGATCTTTATCATAAGGGCGAGACGCTTTTTCAGGTGTCTCATTAAAGCCTGTTGTCATGGCGCGGCACGCAACAAATGAGGCAATACCCAAACGGTTAATAGAGCTTTCCCCGCCCCCTGCCACCATCACATCGGCATCACCAAAGGCAATGAGGCGACCCGCATCACCAATAGCATGCGCGCCTGTCGCGCAAGCCGTTACAATTGAGTGATTGGGGCCTTTTAGGCCATGTCTGATTGAGATTTGCCCTGATGCCAGATTGATAAGCATGGCAGGGATAACAAATGGGGATAAACGCCGAGGTCCCTTTTCATAAAGGGTAATCGAGGCATCATAAGTGGTTTGCAATCCACCAATGCCTGAACCAAACATCACGCCTGTGCGGTCCTGTGCATCAACGCCCTCTTCGAGCGGATTCCAGCCCGAATCCTTTAGGGCTTCATCTGAGGCAGCAATTGAATATAGAATAAAATCATCGATGCGTTTGGCGTCTCGCGCACTCATCACATCATCTGGGTTGAAAACCCCTTCTTGGTCAGGGGCCCCACCAGCACGCCCATCGGCGCGGGGAATAACGGCAGCGATTTTGCAGGCAATATCGCTGACGTCAAAATGTTCAATTTTAGAGGCTCCAGATTTGCCATTCAAAATGGCTTTCCATGCAGTTTCAACACCGCAACCGACGGGGGTAACGAGACCTAAGCCTGTAACAACAACGCGTCGGGGTTTCTGGAGCATTAAGAAAGGTCCTTAGCCGACTTTCTCAGAGATGAATTTAACCGCGTCACCAACAGTTTGGATATGTTCGGCTGCATCATCAGGGATTTCAATATCGAATTCTTCTTCAAAGGCCATAACAAGCTCAACATTGTCGAGGCTGTCTGCACCGAGATCATCAATAAAGTGTGCGTTATCCGTGACTTTTGATTCTTCAACATCAAGATGCTCAACAACCATCTTTGTTACACGGGCTAATACGTCTGACATAGACTTTCCTTTTAGTATAGCCCAGCTTTCGCTCGGCGGTTATGGCCTGCAAATAAGAGGCAATCCTTAAATTACAAGCAGCGTTAAAATAATTGGGTCAGCCCCATTATAAGTGCTGCGGGGGGTTAGCACACCCCAAATCGTGTGACTAGAGGCTTATTACCGTGAATATTTGGGTAAAAATACCTCTATATCATCGCCATTCCGCCATTAACGTGTAAGGTTTGCCCTGTTACGTAATTCGCTTCTTGGGATGCTAAATACACAGCGGCAGCCGCAATATCATCACCTGCCCCAAGCTCTCCAGCCGGAATTCGTGCCAAAGTCGCGCTGCGTTGCTCTTCATTAAGCTCGTCTGTCATAGGTGAACGAATGAAACCTGGTGCGATAGTGTTGACCGTAATTCCACGGCTCGCCACTTCTTGTGCCAATGATTTTGAAAACCCAATCATGCCAGCTTTCGAGGCCGCATAATTCGTCTGTCCCGGATTTCCCGTCACGCCAACCACTGATGTTATACCAATAATACGCCCCCAACGTGCCTTCATCATCGGGCGTAAACAGGCCTTTGATAGACGAAAATAGGCCTCAAGATTGACTTTTTGCACCAAATCCCAATCATCTTGCTTCATTCGTATCAATAATCCATCGCGCGTAATCCCCGCATTGGCGACGAGAATTTCAACAGACCCGCCCAAAGCCTCAGCGGCTTGAGAGGGCAAATTATCTACAGCCTCTCCATCAGAGAGGTTACATGGCGTAACATAGGCGCGTTCACCTAGCTCTGCCGCTAAACCCTCAAGCTTTTCAGCCCGTGTCCCAGATAGGGCCACATGCGCGCCCTGCGCATGAAGCATTTTTGCAATCGCCCCGCCAAGACCGCCCGTTGCGCCCGTAACAAGAGCGCGCTTTCCGCTAAGATCAAACATGATTTATCCTTTGATAGATTTCGCGAAGGTTTCCAATGCCTCTGGCGTATTTAATGCCGCACCTTCTACGCCTTTTACGATACGGCGCAACATGACCGTTAAAACTTTTCCGCATCCCGGTTCAGCAAAGGTTTCGACGCCATTGGCGGCCATCCACTCGATTGATTCTCTCCAGCGGACACGGCCTGTAACCTGCGCGACTAAATCTTCGCGGAGTTGATCAGGGTCTGTCACTGGGCGCGCCGTAACATTATTCACAATCGGCACAGATGGCGGCAATATTGTCTGGTGCGCTAACGCTTCGCGCATTGCCGCAGCGGCTGGCATCATCATATCACAATGAAAGGGGGCAGAGACATTTAGCATCATCGCTTTTTTAATGCTTAAATCAGCACATGCCTCAACGGCGGCTTCTACCGCGTCTTTTTCGCCAGACAGCACAATTTGGCCTGTCGCATTATCATTGGCGATTTGGCAAATACCATGTTTGGAGCCTGCTTCTGCTGCGGCTTCGGCCTGTTCTACGCTCGCGCCTAAAAGAGCAGCCATAGCGCCAGCCCCAACAGGAACTGCGGCTTGCATAGCATCACCGCGAATTCGCAGCAGCCGCGCTGTATCCGCTAAAGTCAATGAACCAGCCGCACAAAGCGCTGAGTATTCACCAAGAGAATGGCCTGCAAGGAAAGCTTGGTCTTTGGGTTGAAACCCAAATTCTTGCGCTAAAACAGCCATGGCCGCCATAGAACAAGCCATAAGGGCGGGCTGAGTATTAGTTGTCAGGGTTAAGTCTTCGATTGGCCCTTCGAACATAATCTGTGAAAGCTTTTGATCGAGCGCATCATCAACTTCTTCGAAAACTTGCCGCGCGACAGGAAACGCTTCCGCCAATGCCTTACCCATGCCGACAGACTGGCTGCCTTGCCCCGGAAAAATAAATGCAAAACTCATAAAACTACCGCTTTTAAAATTAATGCCGCACCCTAGAAAAGCCTATGAGAAGGTCAAGCCTGATTTCGAGAATAAAGCCCTCTCTAGCCAATGACAGAATTCGACCCTAAAATTTGAAACCGCTTGCTTGGCGGTCAACAGGCGTTAACCTGCCCGTAATTCAAGGAATTTTATATATGCTCAGTCTATTTGAAATCGCGGCGCTATTATTGGTTTTATCCGCCATATTATCATGGGTGAACCGGGCCTATATCAAGCTACCGCATACAATAGGCCTCTTGGTCATGGCGCTCTTATCCTCTTTTGCACTCTTAGCATCTGAAGCGCTGTTCCCTGCCCTGTCTATGACAGACACGTTACAATCGGCGCTTGGGCAAATTGATTTCAATGAGACCTTAATGAAAGGTATGTTGGGATTTTTGCTTTTTGCAGGCGCCTTGCACGTTGATTTTGCCAAATTGCGTAGCGCTAAATGGGCCATTGGCTCCATGGCGACATTCGGGGTGATATTGTCAACATTTATCGTCGGCACCGGGTTTTACGCCCTTGCACAAGCCTTTGGCGTTCAGCTCCCCTATGTGTGGGCATTAGTTTTTGGCTCCTTGATTAGCCCGACTGATCCCGTCGCTGTGCTCTCCATTTTAAAAACCGTCAAAATGCCCAAAAGCTTGGAAACAAAAATTGCAGGTGAAAGCTTGTTCAATGACGGCGTTGGGGTTGTCGTTTTTACAATATTATTAGCTATAGCCGTGGGTTCAACAGGGAGCGCAGACGCCGCCCATGCCGTGGCTGATGCAGCCCATGGTTCTGGACATGGCGGAACAACGGTCTTTGGCATCATTGAGCTTTTCGTTGTTGATGCCATTGGCGGGGCGCTTTTGGGTCTTTTAGCTGGCTGGATAGGCTATAAGATGATGGCGCGGATTGACGAACATGCCATCGAAGTCCTTATCAGCCTGGCTCTTGTGGCAGGTACATACGCCCTTGCACAACGCATAAATATTCTAGGTCATCACTTGTCTGGCCCCATCGCTGTGGTCGTAGCGGGATTGATGATAGGAAATAAAGGCGCCGCTTTTGCTATGTCCGACCATACACGCACAGCTTTATTCGGCTTTTGGGAAATGGTTGATGAAATATTGAATTCAGTTTTATTCTTGTTAATTGGTCTCGAAATTCTGGTTCTTGGGCTTGCACCTGATTTTGCTTTCATCACATTGCTTGCCATCCCGCTGGTATTACTTGCGCGGCTCTGCGCTGTTTATGTCCCCATGAAAGTAATTGGTGCCTTTAAAGAATTCACCAAAGGCGCCGTTCCTGTTTTAACATGGGGCGGTGTTCGCGGCGGTATATCAGTGGCCCTTGCCCTCGCCTTGCCAGATAATGAATATAAACCGCTTATTCTCACAGCGACCTATGGCGTGGTAATATTCTCTATCATCGTTCAGGGCCTCACCGTTAAAAACGTCGTCCAACGCAGTGTTGACCCCACGCTCTTGTAATCCTTAGCAGCGGCACAATATCGAAGGAAAGAAACACGGCAAAATTGGAGTGCAAAGCATATCATGTCGGAATCAATATCGCGATTAAATCCTTCCACTTTGCCCAATTCCAGTGAAATGGGATATTCCCAAATCAGCATCGTAGAGCCAGGGCGCATGGCGTATATTTCTGGGCAAGTCGCATGGCAAGCTGATGGCGCTCCCGTCCCAGAAGACATAGGCGAGCAAGCAAAAATCGTTGTTAAGAATGCAAGATCCGCCCTGAAAGCCTTAGGTGCCAAAGCACAAGATATTGTCTTGGCGCGTATCTATATAGTAGATTTAAATGACGCTGCGATGGAAAGCGCCTTCCCTGTCTTGTTAGAGCTCTTTGAAGGACATCAACCGTCTATCACCGGCATTGGCGTTGCCGCATTGGCAGGGCCAGAGCTGAAAGTAGAAGTCGAATTAACCGTAAGAGTACCCGATTAACGCGCGCCACAGTCAATCTATGACGTAACAATCATATTTGGATTGTCTGGTTTCTTTGTTTCTGACATCATAACGTCTGACGGTTCGTCAGCTGATGACAAATTTGCAGGCCGCTTAACAATATGCGCGCCAAACTTCTTGCGCAGGGCCAAAAAGGGCTTCTCGACGACAAAGAATGAGAAGATAGAAATAGCAAAGCTTCCGCCTATTGCGACAAGCAGCTGAGCGGGCCCCGGCTCCATTAACCGGTGGCTTAGATCTAAAACCGGGAAATGCCACAAATATAGTGGATAAGATAACCGCCCAATCCAGACTAAAGGCCAAATCTCCAACAGGTTAAGGCTCCATTTTACAGGTCGGAAAAAGAATAAATTAAGGACAAGCACGAATAAGCCAATACCTTGCAGGCTATAACGCCAAATAAATCGGAAGCTTTCATCGCGAATAGCAAAGCAGAGCAAGAGCATTGACGTCGCCACAATGATGGGTAACCAGCCTGTAAGCTTTTTGACCAAGCCCAATCGGGCATCTTTATCCAAAAGAACTGAGAGCAAGCATCCCCATACAATTGAATCAAGACGTGTATCCGTCATCATGTAATTATAATCGACCACGGGAAGGGTTTCAAAATGCGTAAATGTATATAAACGCCAAAGAGGAATTAACGCCAAAACACCCAGTAAAGCCCAGACAAGGCGTTTTTTGAATGCGCCAAATGCCACTAAAAAAAGTGGAAAAATTAAATAAAAATGCTCTTCCACCGCTAATGACCATAAATGTGTCCACGGCATGAATGGTAACTCTCCGCCAGCACGTATCATGACTTGATAGATATTTGTGAAATATCCAAGCGCCGCCGTGAATTCCAGAGGCTTAGGCCCGCCCTGCCCTAAAACGAGGTAAAGCCCCGTGCTGCCCACAACCATAAAAATCAGTGCAGGGAATAGTCTTACCACTCGGCGTATATAAAAATCTTTGAGGTGAATTCGGCCCTTTTTCTTGGCTTCCGCCAATAATAGCCGCGTAATCAAAAACCCAGAAATAAAGAAAAACACCGTCACCCCGAAACCACCAGGAATAAGACGCGAAATTTCAAAATGTGCAATAATGACAATTAAAACTGCAATGGCGCGGATGCCATCCAATCCTGCAATATAACCATATTCAGCAGCAGGCGATAATTGCGGCACAGATTTGAATCGATTTAACATAATCGCCCCATAGCTGAAATTGTTTAAGATTGTTTTCTCCTCGGGCCTTGGCTGGACCTCTCCGTGTATTTATGGTGAATTATCCGTTAAGACCTGCATAGACGCGGTGAATGTAAACATTCATTAACTATGATTGGCTACGCCCAAGCTCATGGTCAACGTCCCTTATACAGAGCATCAGATTGCCTCGCGTAATCACGCCCTTTTTCAAGTGGCAAATGCTATTGTTATTCTGACCTTTATTGGCCTTGTCGTTTTTGCATCTGGTGCCGTCGTTGGTTTGCTATTTACCAATATTGACAACCCTGAAATTGAAAACCCTCTTACTCGATTTATTTGGTACCCTGTCTATTTACTGGCCCTATTATTAAGCCTTCCTAAGCTCGTCCATGTTTTGCGTATGGCCGCGTTTTCCCCCATCATTATTTTATGCGTGCTTTATGCAGGTATCTCTATGCTATGGTCAGAGATGCCGCCTTTGACCTTACGCCGCGCTATCGCTTTAATGCTGACCACCTATATCGGTTTAACACTCGCGGCGTGGTTCTCTTGGGCCAGAATGGTGCAAATCATTGCCGCAGCCTTTTTGGTCATAGCTATCATATCTTTTGTCTTGGTCGTTGTTGATCCAGGACGCGCCATAATGCAGGAAATTCACCCTGGCGCTTGGCGAGGGCCGTTCGTTGAAAAAAATCAGCTCGGCGGTATGATGACCAAAGGCCTTATCGCGGCAATGTGTGCCTATGCCCTTCGTCCGCATCGGTGGTGGATATGGATTCCTCTTGGCCTATTGTGCTTTGCGCTCGTTTTACTTTCGACCTCTAAAACTTCATTGATGATCTCCCTCTTATCTATCGGGCTCTTTATCTTTTTAAAGTTTTATCGAACAAATCCTGTTTTGCGCATTCCGCTTTTATTTGGACTTGTTTCAGGCACAGCGATTTTCGTGGCCTTACTGACTCTATTCCCAGAAGCGATGTTTGCTGTAATTGGCAAAGACCCTTCACTCACAGGGCGTACTGATATTTGGACTTTGCTGAGCGAAGCCATCGAACGTAAATTCTGGCTTGGCTATGGATATGGTGTCTATTGGCAAGAACCACTCGGCCCTTCTTACTTGGTACGGCAAGTCCTCCAATGGGGCGTCCCAACGGCGCATAATGGATGGATAGAAATTTGGCTTTCTTGCGGCGTCGGTATCGTCGTCCTTTTTGCATTACATTGTTTCGCCACGCTGATTATGTCGCTTTTCTCTTTGAAGAATGGCGGCAGAGAAACCTATTGGGTTATCCTTCTCTTCGTATCCTATATGGGCTTTTCTGTCTCCGAGAGCGCTATACTCCAGCAAAATAGTCTTTCATGGATTATGTTCGTTGCAACCTGTGCTAAATTATTCTCTATGGAGCGCGATTACCGCCCTCTTAGAGATTGGGAACGCAGCCAAACAGCACCCTAATCTACGGTTTCGATTTTCAGCAAATTTGTCGTCCCCGGACGGCCAAAGGGCACACCAGCACTGATCATAATACGATCTCCCTTGGCTAAGCCTGCATGGTTTTTGGCCACGGTTTGAACGCTGCCTAACATATCATCAAAGTTCACAGGGTCTTCCATAACAATCGGTAAAACCCCCCAACTCAACGCCAAGCGATTGGCTGTATTCACACGTGGGGTCAGCCCGACAACGCGGCAAGGTGGTCGTTCTCGGCTGATACGCTGAACTGTTGACCCAGTCAGCGTATAGCCAAGGACAGCTTTACATCCCAAAGTTTTGGCTGTTGACCGCACAGATTGGCCAATAGCGTCTTCGGCCGTAGGTTCATGGGGCAATTCAATTTGATCAAAATACCGCCAGAACTCTGGATCGTTTTCGGCCGCTGTAATAATTCTGTCCATAATAGCGACAGCCGTAGCTGGATGACGACCTACCGCCGTTTCAGCCGAAAGCATCACGGCGTCTGCGCCTAAATATATAGCCGTAGCCACATCAGAGGCCTCAGCCCGTGTTGGTGTGGGCGAGTCAATCATGCTTTCCAACATATGGGTTGCGACGATAACGGGTTTACCCAAAGCGCGGCCCTTACGAATAATCTGACGCTGCACGACAGGGACAAGCTCCAAGGGTAACTCAACACCCAAATCACCGCGGGCAACCATAGCGGCATCCGCATGGGCGAGAATATCATCAAGTTCTTCAACCGCAGAAGGTTTTTCAATCTTAACAATAATACCTGCTTTATCGCCAATTATCTTGCGTGCATCGATGACGTCTTGCGCGGTCTGGACAAATGAAAGCGCAATATAGTCCACATCCTGAGTCAATGCGAAAGCCATATCGACGCGGTCTTTATCGGTCATGGCGCTCATTGGCAAAACAGCATTAATTACATTAATACCTTTCCGGTCAGACAACGTACCGGGTACGTCAACGCGCGCCTTTAAAACACCGTCAGTTTTTTCTAAAATTGTGACCTGCATTTTGCCATCATCAAATTTCAGAATATGCCCTTCGTTTAACGCTTCTATCAGCTCTGGATGCGGCATTCTTATGAGGCCCGGTTTTCCTAACGCTTCCGAAAGTTCAATCGAGACAGTCTCTCCATATTTGAGCTCAATAGACCCACTTTCAAATGGCCCACACCGTAATTTAGGGCCTTGCATATCCGCAACAATTGTAATGGGATTCCCGCATTGCTCTTGTACGCGGCGTATATTTTTCACGGATTCCGCATGGTCTTCATGGCTTCCATGAGAGAAATTTAAACGAAACGCATCCACGCCAACCTCGTGTAATAAACGCAAGGTTTGAGGAGCACGGCTGGCGGGACCAAGCGTGGCCAGAATTTTCGCAAATCGATTTCGCATATATATCCTAAATTTCGTGTTCGTTTTCGAACATACGACATTCAGGAAAGAATGCACCCCTATTTATATCAAAATTTTGTAAAACTCTAAAAGCCAAAAAAAACCGACCACAATGGGTCGGTAAATTTTTATCAGCTATGTCTGATTAAGCCCTTAGCATTGCGAGGCAGGCAGCGTTAGTGTTTGCCCGATTTGAATACCATAATTCGACCCCAAACCATTAGAGAGTTTAAGGTCTTCGACACCAACACATAATTGGCGAGAGAGACTGTAAACTGTGTCGCCCTGTTTCACGATATAAGACCCCGTTGAAAATACTTGAGTGGACGGCATAGGCATTGGCGCCGCAATGGCCGGCACAGACTGAAAACGGTCGATATCGTGATATTCACTGGCGCCGGATATAGACGTGTTCGCGGCGACGACACTTTGCGTCGGCGCAGTATATGGCGTCATATCTTGGGTTGTTGTCTCAGGGATATAAACACCATAACCTGGCGTACCTTCAACGCTTTGACCTGCATAAGCTGTATCTGTTGGCGCTGCGGCTCCAGATGTGACTGTCTGAGACGGGGCTGTTTGATACGGTGATGTCTGTGACGAGGCCTGCACTTGATAGCTTGGCAATGTCGCAGAAGGAGTTGTCTGATACGTCTGAGCCCCCTGAGAATAGGTATGGGATTGCGAAGTATATATCGTTTGCGATGACGTCGCCGCGGATGAAGGTGCGGAGTTTGTGAAATCTCTTTGGCGATCATACTCTGCACCCGCGGTCACGGGCGTGGCATCGTGATAATAAGACGCATTTTGCACAGCGTTTTGCCCCGAATTGGCGACCATGCGCACATCTTCTTGGCCTTCATATTTGGATGAATATTTATAGTTTGGGTTTTCCTGCGCTGTCGAACAGGCGGCCAAGCCCGCTATAAGTCCCATTCCGATTAAGCTATGTTTCATTTGCATCACTTCATACTCCCAATTTAGGCGGCCTAATTCAGGCCCACAGGGTAAGGTTTGGTAAGGAGTGTTGCAAAATATGGATAATGTTAGGTTAATAGCCAAACATAGGCTGTGATAAGCCAAACTTCTGATTGAATTACATCAAGATTTATCACAAAACGCATGAGAATTTATCAATCCAGCTTAGAATCGTGGAGCACAAATGACGATCACTACCCGTCCTATTGAGTATAAAGATGGAAAAACAGACTGTGTAGGCTATTTGGCGTGGGACGAAACGTATGCCGACCCCAAGCCCTGTGTGTTGATTAATCATGCTTGGGGAGGCCTTGACGGTTTTGCGCAAGATAAAGCCATACAAATGGCCGCTCTTGGTTATGTTGGCTTTTGCCTCGACAATTATGGCAATGGCGCGCTTCCTGAAACTGTTGAAGAAAAAAGCGCTCTGATGGGGCCTTTAAAAGACGACAGAGCCGCTTTGCTCAAACGCTTAAAGGCTGGATACAAAGCTGCCGCCGCCTTGGACGAAGTAGATGAAAAAGCGATGGCGGCTATGGGGTTCTGCTTTGGCGGTCTTTGCACACTTGATATGGCGCGCGCAGGATTGGACTTAAAGGCGGCCATTTCTTTTCATGGCTTACTTGATGCCCCTGACCTTCCAAAAAAGAAAATCAAAGCAAAAGTTCTCGTTGCACACGGTTGGGACGACCCAATGGCAACACCTGACGCCGTCGTTACGCTCGGCGAAGAGCTTACCGCAGCCAAATGCGACTGGCAGCTTCATGGCTATGGCCAAACAACTCATGCCTTCATGGTGCCTGAAGCCAATAATAAAGACATGGGCCTGATGTACAATGCTGATAGCGCCAGACGGGCCACCCTCGCCGCGCAAGACCTTCTTGGTGAAGTCTTCGGCGATCACGGAATTGACGCGGCCTAGCCGCAATCCACGTTTTGGATATTATCAGCACCACAGAGGCCCTCGCGGAATTTTGCGAACATGCAGCCACACAGAATTTTGTCTGTGTGGATACAGAGTTCATGCGCGAGACAACATTTTACTCAGAGCTTTGCCTGATTCAACTCGCCACCCCCGAACGGGAAGCCGTCGTGGATCCGTTAGCTGATAATATCGACCTAGCCCCCTTTTGCGCCTTGCTCGTCAATGACACAGTTATCAAGGTTCTTCATGCCGCGCGTCAGGATATGGAAATATTCTATCAGCTTTGCGACTGTGTACCGGGCCCAATTTTTGACACGCAAATTGCCGCTATGGCCCTCGGGTTTGGTGATTCAGCAGGATATGGCGCGCTCGTAAAAGGGCGTTTAGGTATCACGCTTGATAAAGGCGCGCGCTTTACCGATTGGTCACGCCGCCCGCTCTCTGAAAAACAGCTGTCTTACGCCCTCGCAGATGTCACCCATTTACGTGATTTATACCCAGGCTTAGTCCAAGAGTTAACAGATAAAGGCCGGTTAAAATGGGTAGAAGAAGAAATGCTCCCACAAATGGAAGAGAGCCTTTACACTTTTGACCCCGAAGAAGCCTGGCAAAGGCTGAAAGTTCGTAATCCCAAACGCCAATATTTAGCCGCGTTAAAAGCCGCCGCTGCGTGGCGTGAACGGGAAGCCATTGCAAAAAATGTCCCTCGCAGACGCATCCTAAAAGATGACGCCATGTATGATCTAGCCCAGCAAAGGCCGCGCGACTTGAAGGCTCTAGAGCGTCTTCGCGGCATCCCAAGAGGGTTTGAAAAATCGCGATCTGCCACGGGTCTTGTCGACGCCATTGCAGCCGCCGTTGATAATGCCGCGGATTACGCGCCGCCAGCCCCCAAAGTGCAGCATATGCCGCCTAATCTTGGCCCTCGCGTTGAAATGCTACGCACTTTATTGCGTCTTCGTACCGAAGTCGTAGGCGTTGCAACGCGTATGGTTGCCAATGCCTCTGATATTAACCGCTTGGCCGCTTTTGGAGAAGATGCAGGCGTTCCAGCCCTTAAAGGGTGGCGCAGAGACATGTTTGGTGAAGATGCACTCGCGTTACTGCGCGGAGAATTAGCCCTACGCCTAGATGGCGATGACGTCGTGGCCGAAACTGTCACGCCTCAATAAAATGTATTCTCTGCCGGTCTATGACAGGCCCTTTTCTTATACGCCGCCTCAGACTCCCCTCATTATTATAGCCGAAAATGAGAGTTATATTCTAGTCGACAAACCCGCGGGTTTGTTAAGCGTGCCTGGGAAAACAGAACCTGACTGCATGGAGTCTCGGGTCAAGGATTATTGTTCTGATGCGCTGACAATTCACCGATTGGATATGGCCACTTCAGGCTTGATGATTTTCGCAAAAACCAAAGCCGCACAACGGCATTTAGGGTTACAATTTGAAAAGCGGCAATTAAAGAAAACCTATCTTGCAGACATAACAGGCCTGCCGTCAGAACCGTCAGGGCGTGTTAACCTCCCTATATGGACAGACTGGCCAAATCGTCCACGTCAAATGATAGACTTTGACAAGGGCCGCCGCGCGGTCACGGATTGGACCGTGATACAAGCCGACATAACGCGTCACAAAGCCCGCATCTCACTTCACCCCATTACGGGGCGTTCCCATCAGCTTAGGTTACATATGGCCTGTCTAGGGCACGCAATTTTGGGCGACAGGCTTTATGCCTCGGATACGGTTTACAACCAAAGTCATCGATTAAATTTACACGCCCACGCTTTATCCTTTCGGGAACCTGACGGCGGTGCTTGGGTGACATATCAAGCAGATTGCCCATTTTAACTGGCCTCCCTTAGCGCGGACGAACCCTCTCTAAAGGGAGCTGCGTCGTATATTTTAGTTTCTCCATAGCAAAGCTAGCGGAAACATCCGTTATTTTTACACGCGAGATCAAACGCTGATAAACCTCATCATAATGCGCCACGCTGGCCACCATCATTTTCAAAATATAGTCAACATCCCCTGCCAAACGATAAAACTCAACGATTTCAGATATTCCTTGCACGGCGGATTTAAAGGTCTCGGACCAGTCTTTAGAATGATTATCCGTTCGAATAGAGACAAATACCGTAAGCGGTAGCCCTACCTTTTCATTATCAACAAGCGCAACACGGCGCTCTAAAATTCCTGCTCTCTCTAAGGCTCGCACTCTGCGCCAGCATGTATTCAAAGAAACCCCAATTTCTTCGGCGACCGACTCCAAAGAACGCGCGGCATCAACTTGTAGAATTTCTAATATTTTAACGTCAGTTGGTGTAATATTTTCGCTCATATCGTATAATATCATAAATATTTTTAAAATAATAGGTAATACCCGTGAATTTTCGTAAAGGCTTTTGATAGGTAAAGCCGTAGAATACAGGCAGTAAATCCAGCCCAAAAAGGTGCATTATGCCACATGATACAACACTGACTTTAGAGACATCTCCGGCAAAGGATATCGCCGCTCTACCGCCCATGTTTAAAACGCTGGAACGTCTTGTCGGTAACACCCCGCTCATCGCTATTGATTTGGATTATAAAGGCCAAGCAGTAACCCTTCATGCCAAACTGGAATATTTCAACTTATCAGGCTCTATCAAGGACCGTATGGCCTTAGAAGTCTTGCGCTGCGCCTATAAAAAAGGGGAACTCCGTCCAGGCGATATGATTGTCGAAGCGACAAGCGGTAATGCCGGCATTGCCTTTTGCGCATTGGGCCGCGCGCTCGGTCACCCCGTCAGAATTTATATGCCCGATTGGATGAGCCAAGAACGCATTTCTTTGATGAAAAGCTATGGCGCAGATGTCAGGCTTGTTAGCCATGAAGAGGGCGGCTTCATTGGCTCCATTCAAATGGCAGAAGACCTCGCTAGATCTCGCAATGATGTATTCTTGCCGCGTCAGTTTTCTAATGATGATAATTGCCAAGCGCATAATGACACGACGGGCCCAGAAATTTCGGCCCAGCTCGGCGCATGCCCAGACGCTTTTGTCGCAGGTGTGGGTACGGGCGGCACGGTTATGGGCGTTAAGCGCGCCCTTCGCGCCCTTTGTCCAACTGTGAAGATCCACCCAATGGAACCAGCAGAAAGCCCAACCTTAACCACAGGTCACAAAGTTGGGAAACACCGTATCCAAGGCGTATCTGATGAATTCATTCCTGACATCGTAAAACTCTGTGAATTAGATAAAGTGATTTGCGTCAATGATGGTGACGGCATCATCATGGCGCAAAAGCTCAGTGCAGACCTTGGCCTTGCCGTTGGCATTTCTTCTGGCGCCAATCTGATTGCCGCATTGAAGGTTCAACAAGAACTCTTAGAATCTGGACAAGACCAAGCCACCGTCGTCACCGTATTTGCAGATGATAATAAAAAATATCTCTCCACGGATTTAACGCGCATTGAACCTGTGAAGGATGGCTATCTTAGCTCAGATATTACACTCAAGGGCTATAGCGTTATTTAACGCTAGCCCGTTCTTCCCGTGATATAGTCTTGTGTACGGATATCCCCGGGATTGGTAAAAATTTTCTCTGTGGCGTCATATTCAATAAGTTCACCAAGATAAAAATAAGCCGTGCGGTCAGAAACCCGTGCGGCTTGGGCCATGGAATGCGTCACGATAATAATACAATAGCGCTCTTTCAATTCTTGTATAAGCGATTCTAGCCGAGCGGTCGCAATTGGATCTAGCGCCGAAGCAGGCTCATCCATTAAGATAACTTCGGGGTCGACGGCAATGGCGCGCGCAATGACAAGGCGTTGTTGTTGACCACCTGAGAGGCTTGTTCCGGGTTGTTTCAACCTGTCCTTAACCTCATCCCACAACCCTGCCCGACGCAATGATTTCTCAACCAAAGCATCAAGCTCAGTCTTATGCGTCGTTAGCCCATGAATTCTTGGGCCAAATGCAACATTATCATAGATGGATTTCGGAAACGGATTGGGTTTTTGGAAAACCATCCCCACCCGTGCCCGCAATAAAACAGGGTCGACATTTTTAGCGTATATATCTTGTCCATCCATTGTCAGAGAACCTGAAACACGGGCCCCTTCAATCGTATCGTTCATACGGTTAAATGTGCGCAAAAATGTTGATTTCCCGCAACCCGATGGCCCGATAAAGGCGGTTACACTTCGGTCTGCGATATCCAAATCGATACCCTTTAACGCCTCATAGTCACCGTAATGAACTTTCACGCCTCGGCATTTGAATTTTGGGTTTTCAATATTCATGCTTAAATCCCTTAGTTCAAATTCCGTTTTTCAAGCCGGTTTCGGAGCCAAATGGCAAAGCCATTCATCATCACCAAGATAAAGAGCAGAATCAAAATTGCAGCGGCCGTTCTCTCGACCCAAGCGCGTTCTGCATTCTCAGACCATAAGAAAATCTGCACTGGCAGAGCCGTTGCGGGGTCAGCAATACTGCTTGGAACATCTGTTACAAAGGCCACCATACCAATCATCAATAACGGCGCTGTCTCGCCTAAGACTTGCGCCATCGCAATGATAGAGCCCGTTAATATCCCTGGTGTGGCTAAGGGTATTTTCTGTTGGAAAACGGCTTGTGTATGTGACGCCCCTAATGACAGAGCGCCATCGACCAGAGAAGGACTAACGGATTGCAATGCTGAGCGCGTCGCGATGACGATAGTCGGAAAGGCACGTAAAGCCAGCACCATGCCGCCAACGACAGGTATAGAGCGTTGAAAACCCAGAATATTGATAAAAATAGCCAAACCCAAAAGACCAAAAACAATCGAAGGTACTGCGGCAAGGTTATTAATGCTAATTTCGATATAATCCGTCCATCGATTGCGTGGCGCGAATTCATCCAAATATAGAGCCGCGCCTACACCGATTGGCAGAGCAAGCAAGAAAGCAATAAGGATAATCAAAACAGACCCTATCACCGCGCCCGCTACGCCTGCTAATTCAGGGTCTCGGCTATCAGCTTGGCTCAATAAGATGGAATTAAACTTCGACGTTATGACGCCTCGATCTTTTAAGACATCAACCCAAAGCACTTGTTGGTCAGAGAGCTTTCGCCTCGTCTCAGGCACAGATCGTTTAATATGCCCTTTTAGCAATTGATCAACATGATCTGATGTCGGCGCAGATATCTGCAAAGTCTCTCCTAGCAAGGCAGGGGCATTATAGAGCCTTTGGCGAACCTCATTTTCTGCGCCTGATTTTGACACTAAATCATAGAGCGCCATGCGTTCAGTTTCATCTGTTACCTCAGGCATTAGGCCCGTCATAGCCTTGCGTATTACCTCTCTATAATCGGCGCGCCGTAAAGCCTCTGAGTCGACATTACCGTCAGGGGCTATCACTGCCGCGTCTAATGCCACATTTAATTGGATATAGTTTTGCCGAAAGGTTGTTATGCCCATCCAAACCAAGCTGACTAATAGCCATGTCAAAGCTGACAGCGCAAAGAAAACTGCCCCGCGTCCATAGATAAGAAAACGCGTTTCCTTGCGGTGGCGGCGGCGCAAATGCCGTTTTGCTGACGGCGTTAAATGCTGGGAAACGAGCTCTGTTTCTTTGCCGTGTATTTCCGATGAGGTCGTAGACATCTTAGTCATCAATCATACCTCTCTCGATATCGACGTACCGATGAAAGCGCGATCATATTCAGAATAAGAGTAATCACGAATAAAACTAGGCCAAGCGCAAAGGCTGCTAGAGTTTTCGGACTATCAAACTCTTGGTCTCCTGTCACCAAGGCCACAATCTGAACCGTCACGGTCGTGGCAGTATCAAATGGATTGGCGGTGAGGTTTGAGGCGCGGCCTGCCGCCATGACGACAATCATGGTTTCTCCAATCGCCCTTGAAATAGCCAAAAGAAAAGCACTGATTATCCCGGGTAAAGCTCCCGCAAAAACAACGCGCTTCATTGTTTCTGATTTTGTGGCCCCAAGGGCATAGGCCCCGTCTCTAATGGATTGCGGGACAGCATTAATCACATCATCAGATAATGACGAAATCAATGGTATAATCATAACGCCAATCACAACGCCTGCGGCAAGCGCGCTTTGCGTTGGAACAGAAAATCCCATAATTTCTGCAACATGACGAATAGACGGACCTACAGTCAGCAGGGCAAAAAAACCATAAACAACGGTCGGTATACCCGCGAGAATTTCAATCGTCGGCTTAACAATCTTTCGGGTTTGTTTGGACGCATATTCTGACAAATAAATAGCAATCATCAACCCAACGGGACCCGCTATCGCAATGGCCACGGCCATAATCAGAAAGGTCCCGGCGAAAATAGGTACCGCACCAAAAGCCCCAGATTGCCCCGCTTGATCAACCCGCAAGGCGGTTTGGGGGGACCATTGCAAGCCGAATAAGAAGTCAAATATGGACACTTCGGAGAAGAATAAGAGGCTTTCTAAAAGTAGCGAAAATATTATTCCCAAAGTCGTTAAGACCGCAATGACAGATAAAACAATCAGAACAAAATGTACGAAGCGCTCAACCCATATTCGCGCCGCAAAGGCCGGGCCAATTAATCGCCCTGATAAGGCAATAACCGCTAGCCCTGTCCCCAGTGCTGCAATTAACCACCCGATATCAAATTGAGGGGAGCGGCCCCGCCCCGATACGCCCAAAAGGAAAACAATGATTAATGCAATCCCGACCATGCAGGCGGTAAAATAGCCATGATAGCTCGCCTGAGAATGCCATCCAGATCGAAAACTTAAATCCCGACTGGTTTGCTCCTGAAACTGACGAAAACGATAATCTTGGTAAAGATCTAGTGCCAAATTACGATTGAACAAAAACCCGCCAAAAGTCAGAGCGACCATCAATATCAACATATAAATTACGGTTGAGTTCAACGAGGTCTCTCCTTTCCTTGTGCTCTCTGCCTGCCAAAGTTATTAATGAGACAAGACATTTTAAGGGTGATTAACATGCAACATCCGAACATCTCTGCGATATTTTTCTCGCTCCGCTTCGGATAATGGAACAAGGCCAATTTCGTTTAAATACCCCCCCTTACCCGACGCTCTGTCCGATAGAAGCTCTATTGCTAACTCTTTCAGGCCGGGCGTTGTCTTAACATTGGCCTTTTTAAAATAGACAAATAAAGAGCGAGATACGGGGTATTCACCAGAACTTATTTTTGCAAATTCTGGTGCAACCCCGCCTATTTTGGCGGCTTTAATTTTATCTTCATTCTGATCAAGAAAAGAATAACCTAAGACACCCAAAGCAGTAGGCGTGTTTAATAAGGTTTGCACGAGCGCATTATCGCTTTCCCCTGCATCAATCCAAGCACCATCTTCTCGTAAAATATGTGCTGCCTTCAGAAAAGCCTCCCTATCGGTCTCATATAGTTTGGCCAAACAAGGCACCATTCTTGCTCCATTTTCCATAGCGATTTCGACAAAAGCATCGCGCGTGCCAGATGTCGGCGGCGGGCCGTATACTTCTATCTGAAAGTCAGGCAAGTCAGCGTTCAAGTCTGACCATTTACGATAAGGGTTTTCATGGAGGGTACAGTCTTCGTCAGAAGTCGGAATATATTTTGCAAACGCCATATAAATATCTTTTGTTCGCAAATTAAACTGCGGCGCGTCCAACGCATTGGCGATAACTATCCCATCATATCCAATTTTTACTTCAATGATGTCTGTCACGCCATTTTCGGCGCAATGGTCAAATTCAGTCGTTTTCTGACGCCGCGAAGAGTTCGTCATATCTGGCGTACCAGGACCAACACCTTCGCAAAATAATTTATGCCCGCCTCCAGACCCTGTGGCCTCGACGATAACATTATATCCTGTTTGGTTTTTAAACTCCTGCGCGACCTTTGTTGAAAAGGGATAAACCGTGGATGAACCAATGACGCGAATTGCCCGCGATTTACGCTCTGGGTCTGATAATGAAGACGGATGACAGCCCAAAAGTGGGAGAAAGGTCAAAGCGCCGATTATCAGTGTTCTGAAAAGCATAAGGCATCTTCATAAGATGAGTCGAAAGAAATCAAAGCCAGAAGATAAATCAACATCAGGCAATGGCAGGACAGATTATTTTTTAAACAAAGCCGAACCCCTAAAATCTTTTGGCTTTTGCATACGGCGTTTTGTCAAATGCGATTCAGACCCAACCTTACCATCTGATTTTTCGCCCTTCATATAGTGTCTTTGCCAGCCTGACTTGACAGCATCCTTATCACCCGAATGCAATTTAGCGTTAAACTCCGCGCGGCTTTTCGACCAATTATTATAGTCTCGTTCTAATTTTTTGTCGCTGCTCAGCCTTCTAACCTTGGGCGCAACGCTCTCTAATCGAATATGTTCAGATAAGGTAATAAAACAAAAAGGTTCCCCTTTTTTAAAACTGACCTTTCCCGGGCGGGTCATTTGCCAATTCATTGTAAACGGAAAAGGCAACCAATCTGTTTCGACTAATCCTGAGAGGGCGTAAACTCCATCCTTTGGCCAATTTGGGGGACCCATACACCATACGGCCCAACCTGGCGGTGTCTTAAATACATACCCCGTATGAAAGGTAACAATACCAGCGCGGAAATGCGCCGCAGCAAAACTTGGGATAAAGGCCTGTTTATCGGGTGATGACAAAGTAATGTCTTCATTACTAGGCCCGCCATTCCATTCAATATCCAAATAAAATGGGCATAATAATTCCCAACCTGTAGCATTGGCCATCGTCAGGGGTAAGCACCGATAGGGCTGACGATCTATAAAGCTATCCATCCATTCACGGCGTGAACGCGCTGGAACAAATTCAGGCGCGACATCATGAATGGCATAGGCATCGAGAAATGGGGCGGTGTCGTCTTTCATGAAACGAGTGTGCCTTAAACAATGAGCCTTGAGAAGTCCCTTTATCGAGCAGAGTCCATCACCTAACTGTCGCAAAAATTACACAAATGTTGTCTAGATATCCCCTTAGCACTGCTATAATGGCAGTGAAGAAATTTGAAGACTGACTAACTCGATAACCACTTAACAGGTTGAAATTAGAACGTTTTCTGTATGAATAGCACATAGCTACGATGCTAGAATCGGACTTATTAGGATTACTTCATGGCAATTTTCGGTATCGAAATCTTGGCTATATTAGGCTTTATGGTCGCTGCCTATTCTGTTGTAGCCAATGACGCTCTTCAAACGCTCGGGACATTTTTGTCATCGAACTCCAAACGGCCTTGGTGGATATTGTGGCTTTTCGCGGCGTCAATTCTCGTGGTTGTCATGTTATATGGCTATTATACCCAATCTGGTGACATTGCCTTTGGACGATTAAACCGCCTGCCTTACCCAGAAGGCGGTGTACAATGGTACCATGTTTTACCGCCAATCGTGCTCTTGGTTTTGACCCGCTACGGCATCCCTGTTTCAACGACATTCTTGGTTTTGACGGTTTTCGCCCTCACAGGCGGCGCAGAGACCGAAGGCGTTTTGGGTAAAATGCTTGTAAAATCAGGCATGGGTTATGTCGTAGCGATGCTGACGGGCTTCTTGATTTACGCTTTAATCTCTCGAGTTTGGTCACGTTGGATTCACAAAACAAAAGATGACCCACTACCCTTTTATTGGACAGTCATTCAGTGGTCAGCAACCGCCTTTTTATGGTGGCAATGGCTGGCTCAGGATTTCGCCAATATTTTCATTTTCTTGCCCCGGACAACAACCGTCATCGACGGCGCCACACAAGTCACTTTTAACTCAACAGCGCTGGTAATCGCTACGGTGACGATGACTCTGTTGCTCGGATGGGTATTCCGCGGACGCGGCGGTAACATTCAAAAGATTATTGATGCCAAGACCAATACAACAGACGTAAGGGCTGCCACAGTTATCGACCTTTTATTCGCGCTCATCCTCTTCTTTTTCAAGGAAATGAATGATGTACCTATGTCGACGACTTGGGTCTTCTTGGGTCTTATCGCTGGCCGAGAGCTTGCCATTAGTTATTTTGCGAGCCTACGCCCTAAACGCGAAGCCCTACGTGACGTTTTACTCGATATGGGACGTTTATTTTTCGGCCTCATCGTTAGTATCGCCCTCGCCGTCTTCGTGCCTTGGGTCGCCACAGGAAATTTCGCGGGATTCTAGAAATCCCGCACTAATCAGCCATGACCTAATTAATTCATTTATGGCCCCATCGGGCCTTATAGCCGCGTGAATCGATGTGTATGAAAGGCCCATGCGCCGCATTCGCGCCATAGACCCCAATACCGCCAACGGGCCAATCCCTGCCCCCTTTGGCGGCTAATTGCTCGGCCAATTTGGCTAGCTCTCGTGCATCAGCTTTATCAACACGGCCATCCTTATTCAGATCATCCATTTGACCATCTCCGTCACCGTCAAGCCATATATCCGCCGCACCGCCATATAAATGCCGAGAGGATGTAGTTCGATTACCAATAGAGCGATTATAATAAGGCGTGCGAAAGCCGCTCATGACATGAAGCGTCTCTGCCTTCCATCCCTTTTCATTGGCCGCCTCTAATAAAGTCTCAAGCTTTATGAGGGTTTCAGGACGGATGAGAAGATAGGTATGGCCGGATTTGGAAACCTGCTTACAAACGAACTGTCCTAATGTGAAATGCGGCGAAATTTGCAAATCTGCGGGTCCATGAGACATATCAATAAAACCGAGCGGTTCTGCATAAGTCGACACCCCTTTGAATAATGTCTTGCGATAGGTTCCGATTTCATACCCATTTAGGTCTGTCTCCTTGCCATTGTTAAACGGAGTCAGAACAAAAACATTCAGGATGATAACTTGCCAGTCCTGCATAAATGACAGTGTGTATCGGCCCGGTTTTTCGGGGGCTGTCCAATGCCATTCACCGTTTTCATGCCTTAACTGACCGGCTGACGCTATTGCCTGCGCATCGGTTCGGATGGATAACTTCTCCTCAGGCATAATAGAGGTCGAGAGCAAACGTAAGTCGCTCGTTATGCCTTGGAATGAAATGGTATAATCCACCCTATCCGCTCGGGGCTGATTATTTATTGCTGCGGATGTAAAATTAAAGAATAGGGCGCAAGTAGTCGCCGTTAGCTTTAGTAAAAATCTACCCATTCGGGCAAAATCCTTTTCGGATAAATCTCGTATAGAGAATTAAGAGGGTTTAGAATCAAGCGCGGCTAAAACTTTAGCGTCTCTGTCGTAAATATCGTCCAGATAACGAATTCCGGCATCGCCTTCGCTCACAGCCGTAAAATATAATATATGTACGGGCACTGTTTGCGGCAAGGTGATGCGCGTTTCTTTTCCATTTGCGACGACATTGTCAATTTTCTCTCGCGTCCACTCTGTCCCCGACATTAACCAAGCCGCGAGATCCAATGGATTCTCGGTTCGCAAACATCCTGACGAAAAGGCTCTCTGTCTTTGAGAAAATAAACCGCGCGTCGGCGTGTCATGCAAATAAACATTGTGAATATTAGGGAACATGATTTTCACCTGCCCCAAAGCATTCTGATCCCCTGGCGCCTGACGAATTCTATAGGGGAATTGACTAGGGGAAACCGCGTTCCAGTCAATTGTATCAGAGGACACAATATTGCCGCTACGATCAAGGATTTGGAACCCTAGCCGTTTTACCGCAGCGGGATCTTTGCGAAATAAAGGTAATTTATCCCGAGTCGCCAAAGAATGGGGCGTTTCCCACCACGGGTTAATCACCAAATACTCAACACTATCAGAAAATACAGGCGTTTTTCGATAGGGTTTTCCTACTATGGTCAAATGCGTCCGTTCAATAGATCCATTATTCCATGCCTCGACTGTAAAGGCCGCTATATTGGCGCGTAGATGGCGTTTACCCAAATCCTCTGGCAACCAACGCCAGCGTTCCATATTCAAACGCAGTTGATTGATCTTATCCGTATATCCGCGATTCAAGGCTTTCACTGTCGCGGGGCCTGCTACGCCGTCATCATCCAATTCTGACGCTCGCTGAAAGGCTTTAACAGCGTCTACCGTCTGTTCATCCATAATCCCATTTTGCGCAGCATCAGGCAAATAACCAAGCTCTATCAGCCGTGCTTGTAACGACGACACGCGATCATTTTGCATAGAGGCTTTCAAAGCTTCTCCCAAAGCAATACGCGTTTGGGGTTTCTGAGCCTCTAGCTTCAATGCCGCCAATTCAGCCTTTAGGGCTGTATAGCTTGCCTGTTTCGGCGCGAAAGCCTCCAAGCTTTCAAGAATAGAATTCTCAGATAATGCCTTTGTCAAAGCGAGTGGTAAATCGGCTTCGCGCCGCGCCGCTGTCCAGTCAGGCTCAAGGCTAATAGGGTTTAGCTTACCATATAACATATGAGCCGCCGCGGAAAACCAAGCGTCGGTCGCGAGCCTGTCTCTGTCATCTCCTTCGGGTAAAGATTTCAACGCCGTTAAATGATAATGGGCTGATGACAGACCATGGGCGTCTAGCCCCTCTAAGGCCTGTATTAGGGCCTGAAAATTTGCTGGCTCTGTCCAAATCCGTTTTTCTGTCTGCTGAGAGTAAAACTTAGCCGTCGCCTGTGGAGCAAGCGGTTTAGGAGCCTGTATCACAACGCTAGGCTTTGCACCCGCCTCAGAAGGCGACACCTGCCCCCACGCCAATTGCGGAACGCCTATTAAGGTCAGCATCAAAGTTAGGAGAAGGTTTTTCATATGCACCACGCAAGGAACCTGTTGGAAATGAAACTATAGGCAAATGCACTATAAACAAAAACAGAAATAACAGAGGAGAGATTTACCTAATGCAAAAAGATAACCAGACAGCAGAGCGAACGCTCTTGGCCGCAAATTTACTCAGCTTCAATATTGTTAAAAATGGTACGGGTGAAAGGACTTGAACCTTCACATCTCTCGATACCAGAACCTAAATCTGGCGCGTCTACCAATTCCGCCACACCCGCACGATGTACTATAAAGTAGGAGGCGCGCATTAGCCGCTGATTCCGCCTACGTCAACTCTCTTTTGCGCTCATTGGCACATGTTTCATGGTCCAGAATATCGCAATCGCGCCTGAGACTATATTTGCGGCCGCCACACCGAAATATGCTCCCGTTAATCCGCCGATTTGCACCCCAATAAAAATGAAACCAACATATAAGAGCAAAGAGCGAATAATCGTATAAACAAGGCCGTAAATCGGACGCCCTAGCGCATTTAGGCCAGCGGCACTGATAAACACAAAGCCATATCCAGATAGAGTGATAGGCACAATAAACAGATAGGGCGTGATTTTTTCAATTAAGATAATATCTCGCGTGAACATACCGGCTATTTGCGGCGCAAATAACGCCATAATTATGGCCATGATTGTACTCCAGATGATGCAAACCAAGTAGCACACTCGAAAGGCCTCTCGCACACGCTCTGTTCGTCCCGCCCCGCCATTACGGCCTGTAATAGCCCCAATACAGGCGGAAAGCGCATAAAGCATGCCGATAGACATCAACTCTGCCCGACTCGCCACACCAAAGGCGGCCACATCGGCTTCGGCTAAGGACAAACCTAAGACCGCTACGGCCAAGGCAGTCGCAATCGGTACAACCATATTCGTCATCGCGGCAGGTATCCCCACGGCGCCAATAATTCGCCAAGCCCGTTTTAACGACCCCCAGGTCATTTCAGCAAATGAAATAGCTTTGCGATGAAATAAGACAACGCAAAAACCAAAAATAGCGCCAAAGCAATTCCCTGTTAGAGTCGCAATGGCGGCGCCTTGAATTTCCATGCGCGGGAACGGTCCCCAGCCGAAAATCAAAAATGGATCGAGTATTATGTTTATGACGGCGCCAGAAATCATAATTGCGCTTGGCAGAACTGCTTCGCCGCTCGCTCGCAATATATTATTGCTCATACTCGCAATTGAAACGATTCCAAGGCCCGGCAATGAGATCATGAGATAGCTAAGCGCCATGTCCTTCACCTCGCCGCTTGCCCCCATTAGGGGTAAAATATGCGGGGCAGCCAGTAACATCAAACTTATCAAGACGGTCATCAGGCATAGGGCCAATAAAATAGCCGCCGCACCATGACGGCTTGCGCGCTCTTCGTCTCCTGCGCCTTTGGCCCGTGAAACGGCTGACATCGTACCCGCCCCTAAGCCGATATTAGCGCTATTACCAATAAAGGTAAGCGGGAAAGCGAACGTTAATGCCGCCAAAGCCATAATCGCCAATCTGGGCCGCGAGGGATCTGATAGACGGCCAAGATAAATCGTATCAACGATACCCGTTGAGATAAGAGCGATTACCGCAATCGAAAAAGGCCCCCACATACGGAAAATATGTCGGGGTATCGAACCTTCTAGGACATTCGTACGGGCAGTATTAGCCAAATGTTAGATCTCTTCGCGGTGAGACGGCGCATAGGCCGCAAGGGTCGCCATCTGAGCAATCTCAGAGGCCGTAGCGCCAAGCGAACATATCTGAACAGGTTTTTCAAGTCCTGTTAGGAACGGCCCGAGCACAGTTGCACCGCCGACAGAATCAAGAAGTTTCGTCGAGATAGACGCTGAATGAATGGCTGGCATCACCAAGACATTCGCTGCACTTGTCAGGCGCGAGAATGGATAAGTTAGCACATGCATAGGATCAAGTGCCACATCCGCAGCAATATCGCCTTCATATTCAAAGTTAACGTCTCTGCCGTCCAGAATACGTACAGCCTCACGCACTTTTTGCATGCGCTCGCCAACCGGGTTTCCAAAAGTAGAATAAGATAGAAACGCCACGCGCGGATCGAATCCAAATTGACGGGCGAAATGGGCCGTTGATTCGGCAATATCAGCCAAGTCTTCGGCTGTCGGCAATTCGGTGACATTGGTGTCTGAGATAAAGAGCGTCCGGCTCTTATTGACGACAACGCTCACACCCATTGTCCGTTCATGACCGACATGACCCAGAACCATTTTTACATCATTCAAGGCAATATCATAGCTCCGTGTGACCCCTGTGACCATGCCATCGCCAAGGCCGTGATGAAGCAAGAGCGCCGAGAATACATTTCGATCATTATTGACCAATCGCTGCGCATCACGCCGCAAAAAACCTTTGCGCTGTAGCTTGCTATAAAGATGCTCGGTAAATTCCGCATTTCTATCGAATAGACGCGCATTCAACACGGTTAAGCTCTCAGGCTTTTCAATACCCAAAAGCTTCATATTATCATAAATAGGTTTCTCTCGGCCAATCAGAATTGCTTTACCAAGACCCCGTTGCTGGAAAGCTTGGGCTGCACGGATAACAGCAGGTTCCTCGCCTTCGGCAAAGACAATTGTCTTTGGCTCGGATTGAACAGACGCGGTAATACCTTGTAAAATAGCCGCTGTAGGATCTTGGCGTCTGGCCAAAGATTTACGGTAAGCGTCCATATCTTCAATCGGCTTACGCGCCACGCCTGTGTCCATCGCCGCTTGCGCCACATAAGGCGGAATTTCAGAAATAAGACGCGGGTCAAATGGCGCAGGAATAATATAGTCAGGTCCATATGAAGGACGCGCGCCATGATAAGCGGCCGCCACTTCTTCGGGAACGTCTTGGCGTGCCAAATCGGCAAGCGCCTGCGCGCAAGCGAGCTTCATTTCCTCGTTCACATTTCGCGCTCGCACATCAAGCGCACCGCGGAAGATATAAGGGAAGCCAAGCACATTATTGACTTGGTTTGGGTAATCAGAACGTCCCGTGGCGATAATCGCGTCATCACGAACTTCTTTGATTAATTCAGGCAAAATCTCTGGGTCTGGATTCGCCATCGCAAAGATAATCGGATTGGGCGCCATCGAGGCCACCATTTCTTTGCTGACAATACCCGCAACGGATAATCCGAAAAAGACGTCGGCACCTTCTATGGCTTCGGCCAATGTCCGCTTATCTGTTTTCACCGCATGCGGTGCTTTCCATTGATCCATATATTCTGTGCGGCCTTGATAAATAACCCCGCGGCTATCGACTACAATGGCGTTTTCATCTTTCACGCCGAGACGTTTAACCAGGTTTAGAACAGAAAGCCCCGCTGCGCCCGCCCCAGAAAGCACGAGTTTTAAATCTTCAAACTTACGGCCTGTCAGATGACAAGCATTAATAAGGCCCGCCGTCGCAATAATCGCCGTACCGTGTTGGTCATCATGAAAAACAGGAATATCAAGCTTATCACGTAGCTCTTGCTCGATGATAAAACATTCAGGCGAGCCGATATCTTCGAGGTTAATGCCGCCAAATGTGTTGCCGAAACGCTGCACACACTCAATGAATTTCGTGGCGTCTTCTTCCTCGACCTCGATATCGAAACTATCAATATCGGCGAAACGTTTGAAAAGGACGGATTTCCCTTCCATCACAGGTTTTGACGCCATAGCCCCCAAATTTCCGAGACCAAGAATCGCGGTGCCGTTTGATATTACGGCCACCATATTACCTTTGGACGTATAATCATAAACCGTATCAGGGTTGGCCGCGATGGCTTCAACAGGGACGGCAACGCCGGGCGAATAGGCCAAAGAGAGATCTCTTTGTGTGGCCATGGGTTTGGTCGGCTGAAGGGCAAGTTTCCCGGGCGTAGGCTTGGAATGGAAATCCAGCGCTTGTTGGTCCGTAATAAAAGGCTTTTTAGGGGGGCGAGGTGTAAGTTTTTTCACGTTTATCTCCGCTGATTGAACTGCAGTCGCGAACAATCAGTTTGTGATTTAATATTAGCGCCAAATTTGACGCGGTGGCTGACCCTAATTTTAAAAGTAGGTCGACTTTCATCATCACCATTTCTCCCCCTATGAACTGCAGTCGCGAACATAGGCGTGACCGAGAAAGGCCATGATGCGTGCTGTTTAAACTGTTGTTCGCCCTACGCAATGCTTTATCCTAGGCAATATTACAGAGATTAGCGCATAAATTTTGGGCGCACCATTGCACAAGCGCTACATTTATGTGCAATCTAGCGAACAGATTATGTTGTTCGCAGGGATAGATTTGCGGAATATCGACTCTAGGCCATTAGCCTTGCATGAACCTTTTAACACTGGTCAAATTCGGAGACTCACATGAAAAAAATCGAAGCCATCATTAAACCCTTTAAACTGGACGAAGTTAAAGAAGCCTTACAAGGCGTTGGACTGCAGGGCATGACTGTACTCGAAGCCAAAGGCTTTGGTCGTCAAAAGGGCCACACAGAACTTTATCGCGGTGCAGAATATGTAGTCGACTTTTTGCCAAAACTTAAACTCGAACTCGTCGTCGCTGACGACCAAGTTGAATCCGCTCTTGAAGCCATTCAAACAGCCGCCAAAACTGGAAAAATCGGCGACGGTAAAATCTTCGTCTCTGATGTCAGCCAAGCTATCCGTATTCGTACGGGCGAATCTGGCGACGCAGCACTTTAACAATCCTCAACCTAACATCAGACACACTATATAAGGAAAATGGGAAAAATGTCAGATACTGAAAAACTACTGAAACAAATTAAGGACGATGATATTAAATTCGTCGACCTTCGTTTCACCGACCCACGCGGCAAGATGCAACATGTAACGTTCCACACGGATCTCGTAGACGAAGATCTGTTTACAGACGGTACTATGTTTGACGGCTCGTCAATTTCGGGTTGGAAAGACATTAATGAATCTGACATGGTTCTTCTTCCAGACGCTTCAACAGCTAAAATGGACCCATTCTATCAGCAAGATACACTGGCTATTTTCTGTGACGTTTTAGAACCTGATGATGGCTCAGCCTATAACCGTGACCCACGCGGTACAGCGAAAGCCGCCGAAGAATATATGCGTTCTGCCAAAGTCGGCGACGACGTTTTCTTTGGACCAGAAGCTGAATTTTTTGTGTTTGATGATGTGCGTTGGGATACAGACCAAAATGTAACAGGTTACTCAATCGACTCGTCTGAACTTCCGCAAAATACAGGTACACAGTATCAAGGCGGCAATATGGGCCATCGCCCAGGACCAAAAGGCGGTTACTTCCCAGTTCCTCCTGTTGATTCTTGCCAAGACATGCGTTCTGAAATGATTTCTGTCATGGAAGAGCTTGGTCTTCGCCCTGAGAAACATCACCACGAAGTGGCACCTGCACAACACGAGCTTGGCATGCAGTTCGACACTTTGTTGACTATGGCTGACAATATGCAGCTTTATAAATATCTCGTGCATAATGTTGCGCATGCTTACGGCAAAACAGCGACATTTATGCCAAAGCCAATGTGGAATGATAACGGCACAGGCATGCACGTTCACATGTCTATCTGGAAAGATAAAAAGCCACTCTTTGCGGGTGATGAATATGCTGGCCTTTCAGAGAGCTGCTTACATTATATCGGTGGTATCATTAAACATGCTAAAGCGATTAACGCCTTCGCTAACGCATCAACAAACTCTTACAAGCGTTTGGTTCCGGGTTTTGAAGCCCCAGTTATGTTGGCTTACTCAAGCCGTAACCGCTCTGCTTCTGTGCGTATTCCTTGGACAGCGTCACCAAAAGGTAAGCGCCTAGAAGTGCGCTTCCCAGATCCAGCGGGTAACCCATATTTGACATACACAGCCCTTCTTATGGCTGGTCTTGATGGTATCAAAAACAAAATCCACCCTGGCGATCCAATGGATCAAGATTTGTACGAGCTTTCTCCTGCTGAAGCTTCAAAGATTCCACAAGTTTGTGGCTCTCTTCGTGAAGCGCTCGAATCTCTTGATGCTGATCGTGACTTCCTTAAGGCCGGTAATGTCTTTGATGACGACCAAATCGATGCCTATATCGACCTTAAAATGGAAGAAGTTCACCGTTTGCAACTACACCCGCATCCGGTTGAATTCGACATGTATTATAAGTGCTAAGTTTATAGCCTTTCGAATGAAAAGCCGTCCCTCGGGGCGGCTTTTTTATTGGGCATTTAAATCTGCGTCCATATTCTGAGTCCGTATGACGGCGCCCTCTCAAGATTTAATGGGCCTTAAGGCTGATCAACCCCATACCGACTATTAAAAACAAAACACCAATAACCGTTGATATATTGATAGTTTCCTTAAAAAGAAAAACTCCAACCACAATCGCACTGACTGAGCCAATACCTGTCCATATAGGATAAGCTACACCAAGCGGTAGATTGCGCATCGCAGCATAAAGCGCCAGTAAGCTCGCAATCATAGCAATGCCTGTTACAAACAGCCAGAATACGCTGCCTTTATCCGCACTATGCTTAAGGCTTGTCGACCAAACCGTTTCCAATAACCCTGCTAGAAGTAAATAGACCCACGCCATAAATGGCTCCTGTTTTTGGGTCGTCCCAGGAATGCCGTTTTCATGTCAGGTCGTCCTGACTGGCGTTAGCGATTATATATGTGGTCAGACGAAATTACGCAAGTCGTTCTATAGTGGGGGCGTGAAATGCCCTCTTATAAGGCAAAAGCAATTCGCTCGGCCCAGACGGCGAGCCGTAAGGCGCGCGAAGGCCCATGAAAGTTTAAACCGCCGCCACATAACCTCTGTTTTATGATCCGCAATCAAAGGGTTTGCCCCCTTCCCCAAAATACCAAATCATGCTTTATCCATGTCATGTCTATCTCCCTATTGAACCGCTCTCTATTCAAACTCTCTGGCGAGGGAGTTCAGGCTTGGCTAGAGGGTATTGTTACCAATACTCTATCTGACGACTTAACCTTTACCGCGCTGCTAACGCCTCAAGGGAAAATTATTGCCGATTTTTTTGTGACCAAAGACGGAGCGGATTTTTTAATCGATACACCAACTAAATTTTCAGACGCCCTCTTTAAACGTCTGAAAATGTATCGCCTCCGCGCGCCCATCACGATTGAGGATGTAACAGAACTTTTTCAAGTTTATGCCCTGTGGGACGAAACGGAGAGGCTCGGGCATCCAGATCCGCGTCACCCGTCATTGGGACACCGCTTTATAACGCCAACGCCTCTAACTGAAACAGATAGCGACTATAACGCCCATAGATTATCCTTAGGCATAGTGGACAGCGAATGGGATTTTGAAACTCAAACGACATTCCCCGCCGATGCTAATATGGATTTGATGAACGGCGTGAACTTTCAAAAAGGGTGTTTTGTCGGTCAAGAAGTTGTCTCGCGTATGAAACGTATGACCACAGTTAAAAAACGTATGCGCGGCGTTATCTTTACTGGACAGGCGCAAGCTGGCGACCGCATTATGGCCGATAGCCGTGTCATTGGGGAAATCCTCTATGTCCAAGACAAAATGGGTATAGCGCTTGTCAGGCTTGACCGCTGGCGTGCGGCAGAGGCCTCTCCCACTGTAAATGATGTAGAAATCGCTATTATGGATTCTATCGATGGACAAAAACACTAGGGTCATCATCAAGCATAATGCCCCAGACGCCCTGCCGCGCTTTGCCGCCTTAAATGCGCAATGGATCAAAGACCTGCATGTCCTCGAAGAGTCAGACAAGTTGATGATAGCCCAACCTGAAATTTATACGCAAAATGGCAATCATGTCCTCTCAGCCCATCTGGGCACAGAGATAGCGGGCGCTGTAGCGCTAAAACGTCATGAGAATGGAGAGTATGAACTCACGAAAATGGCCGTTGATAGTCAGTTCCGCGGACAGGGAATTGGACAAATTTTGATGGAAAATGCTGAGAGTTTTGCCAAAAATACACTTGGTCTCTCACGTTTATTTTTATTGTCGAACACCAAAAACGCAGCGGCGCTCCGCCTCTATGCTCGCAATGGTTGGACGGTGAATCACGAAGGCCCTCACCCCATTTATAAACGTGCGAATATCGGCATGGAGAAGCAACTTTGAAGCAAGGCCCAATGAAATTATCTTTGGATAACCGTGTGTTCATTCCTGTTGAAAATTCAGATAACGGCGTCGTCTCAAGCAAAACTCGCTTTCACTTCTGGCAACAAGGCATCGTGTTTTACGCAGATTATTTCGGCGGCGATGTTCGTGAAGGTCATATTATCGGACAATTTAATGATAATGGACATGGCGAAATGCTATATCATTGTTTGACAACTGACCGCGATTTGAAAGCTGGGAAAGCCACGGCGAAATTTTCCGAAAATCAGGATGGGCGCCTTGTGATGGATTTAGACTGGCAGTGGATATCAGGTGATGAAAGCCAAGGTGTCTCTCGATATGAAGAAATCACAGATCAGGAATTGATGAAATGCCCCGTACCATAAACGACCCAGAGAAACGCGACCCTCGTTTCCCCGATCATGACCCAAACCTGCCCCGCTGTGGCTGGGTGCCTCCGACCGATGCGCTTTATTGCGCCTATCATGACGAAGAATGGGGGCGCCCCATTTATGATGATAAAGCCTTGTTTTCGAAACTCATCCAGGATGGACAACAAGCTGGGCTGGCATGGATAACGATCCTACGAAAACGCGATAATTTACTCAAAGCCTATGATGGCTTCGACCCTGATATTGTCGCCTTTTATACAGAGGCAGACCGCGCACGGTTATTATCAGATGCAGGCATTATCCGATCAAAACTCAAGATAAATGCCGCTATTGTTAACGCGCAAATATTTTTAAAAATGCGCGATGAAGAAGGCCTCAATTTCTCGGATTATCTATGGGACTTTGTAGGCGGGGCACCGATTCAAAATGCGTGGAAGCAATTTAAAGACGCC
This sequence comes from Litorimonas taeanensis, assembly GCF_003634015.1. Classification (NCBI taxonomy): domain Bacteria; kingdom Pseudomonadati; phylum Pseudomonadota; class Alphaproteobacteria; order Maricaulales; family Robiginitomaculaceae; genus Litorimonas; species Litorimonas taeanensis. Next base: position 60,555 of record NZ_RBII01000001.1, on the reverse strand, counting down.
CCTGTTGAAAGCCCAGAATCAATCGCGCTTTCAAAAGACTTAAAAAAGCGCGGATTTAAATTTGTCGGCCCCGTCATTGTCTATGCCTTCATGCAGGCCGTGGGCATGATAAATGACCATGCAACGGATTGTCATGTTTACGAAGCTTGCCGCGATACTCGGCGCCTCTAAATCACATAGCTATCGTCTGTAATTGCATGAAAGGCAGGTTTCGGCTCACCCTCTCTATCAAACAATAAAGGATAATTATATCGTTCAATAGGGACATCATTCAACCAGCTATCGCTATCGATAACGCCCCACATTGTGACAGATTCCACACTGGACCGCGCAACAAACCCTTGAAACATATCTCTCATAAGCTGCGCATGCGCGGCGAGTTTATCTTCGGGCGGAACAGGGCCTAGATCAGCTTCGCAACCAGTTTGTGTTTCCCAGCATGACCCTGGGTTTTGATAATAGTTCACATCCATTTCTGTGACGTGATTTATCAATCCCATAAACTGGTTGTCGATGTCATCAATTGCCTGCAATGCGAGATCTGCCGAGGTATTTAATTGCAAATGAAATTGATGCCCAACCCCATCAATTGGTACGCCGCGATCTTGAAATCTTTGTAGAATTTCTATCAACCAACTTCGCTTGCGCTCGCTCTCAGTCTCGTAGTCATTAAGGAACAGCAAAGCATCTGGATCCGCCGCGCGGGCCGCCCTGAATGCCCAATCCAAATAATCCGCATTCCCGACTGCATCAAACCAATTCGTTCGGCGGTCAGGACCAATGCCAGCATCACCATTATATAAATCAACGGAGACAACTTCATTCACGACATCCCAAACACGAATACGGCCCTTAAAATGATTGACCACTGTGGTAATATAATTTTCCAATCGCGCCTTAATCTCTGCACGGCGCCCTTGAAGGAAATAGTCAGGTGTCGCTTCATGCCAAAGCAATGCATGCCCTCTGACTTCCATGCCTTGGTCTATCGCCCAATTCACCAATGTATCGGCCGCATCAAAATTATAGACGCCTTCTGAGGGCGAAAGCACATCAGGTTTAAGTTCAAATTCAGGAGTGAGACTATTAAACTGTGACGCGGTCAAATTTCCAGACAAATCCGATCCACCCAGCTGAAAACTTTTTAGCGCAGCCCCAACGACAAATTGATTCCTGTATTTGTCTCTCAGCAAGCCCTCAGTGGGGGCTGATGAAGTTGGCGGCGGAGGCGGAGGCGGAGGCGGAGGAGGAGGAGGAGGAGGAGGTGGTGGCGGGGGCGACACAGCAGATGACGAGGACGCTCCGCCCCCTCCACAAGCCGTTAGTAACAAAGCACTCGCCCCTGAGAGCAGCTTTAATCTATCTCTAGCCGTAAATTCCATCACTCACTCACCTTGAACACACACCCCTTCTTCGGGATTTACCCTAAGCGAAGAGCCTCAATATCCGTTTAAAAGGCAGGGTTAATGAAATGAAAACATACTGATGCTTACAGAACGACATTCTGCCATATTCAGCCATATGTCCTTTAGCGCTTGAACTAAATGGGCGGGATGTTGCATAGCTATAAAAACAACAAAACCCAAAAGGGAACGCATGAAAGCCGTTATCAGCTCCACAGGTCTTTGGACTCCCAAAGATTCTATTTCCAATGAAGAACTTGTCGAGAGCTTTAATGCTTATGTCGATAAGTGGAATTCAGAAAATGTCGCAGAAATCGAGAGCGGTGAAAAGCTTCCCCTGACCTATTCTAATGCAGAATTCATTGAAAAAGCATCGGGTGTTAAATCACGTTATGTAATTTCCAAAGAGCCAATTCTTGACCCGAACATAATGGCGCCCCGCATCCCAGCCAGAGCAGATGCTGAGCCATCAATTCTCGCGGAAATCGCGGCATATGCAGCTCGTCAAGCCCTTGAGCGCGCAAACCGGAAGCCAGAAGATGTCGGCGCCGTCATAGTGGCCTGCTCAAATTTACAGCGTGGATACCCTGCCGTCGCTGTCGAGGTGCAATCTTTATTAGGCACGTCAGGCTTTGCCTTTGATATGAATGTAGCTTGTTCTTCAGCGACATTCGGCATTGAAACAGCGCGTGGACTCATTATTGGCGGTCAAGCCAAATCAGTTTTGGTTGTTAACCCCGAAATCTGTACTGCGCATTTAAATTTCAAAGACCGTGACGCGCATTTTATTTTCGGTGACGTCGCCACAGCTATTTTGGTTGAATCAGATGATATCGCCCCATCTGAACATTGGGAAATCGTAGCATCGAAATTAGTAACAGAATTTTCAAATAACATCAGAAACAATTTTGGTTTTCTCAACCATTGCGCCCCTGAGGATAATGGAATGACAGGAGACCGAGGAAAAAAAGGTTTAACAGATAAGCTATTTGTCCAAAACGGCCGAAGCGTATTCAAGGAAGTCGTCCCTATGGTCGCAAAAATGATTACGGCTGAATGCGAGGCAAATAATCTTGACCCTCATGAATTAAAACGCATGTGGCTCCACCAAGCCAATTTGAACATGAACGTCCTGATTGCCAAAAAAGTCCTTGGTAAAGACGTAGACATTGAACAAGCACCCGTCGTCTTGGATGAATATGCCAATACATCATCTGCGGGCTCTATCATCGCCTTTCATAAACACAGCGAAGATTTTAAATCTGGGGATATGGGATTAATCTGTAGTTTTGGTGCAGGTTATTCAGCCGGCGCAGTCTTTATAAAGAAAGTGGCTTAAGCCCAATCCGTCTAAATAGTCTCTAAAACCCTTAGTTTTAGATGAATTATTAGACGAACAGCTAGAGAGAACTTCCATAAAACTCTATGGAATGAAAAGCTGACTATTCATTTTCGACTATCCCTACACCTTTTTTATCAACAAAAATCAATAGCATCGATGCCTTACTCTTCCTATATGAAGGCTAGTTATTAGCGGAGATCTGTATTTCATGGGCAAAGAACTGATAAATTGGGAAAACGGGCGTTGGATTGGTCAAACACTTGAAGTCGAGAATGGTGTCTGCGCAGTTCCAGACAGACCAACGGGTGAACTGGCTTATACTGATGAAGTAAGAGCCGCGACAGATCACCTTTATGACCAAGTCAGTGACTTTATCCCTAAAATGGAATGGCCAGCCTATGCTCCACTTGTTCATGCCATTAACAAGCTGAAAAAAGAGAAAAACGCCGTTATTTTGGCGCATAATTACATGACGCCTGATATTTTTGGTCTGGTCGGAGATTATACTGGAGATTCTCTCGGGCTCGCTATTGAAGCGACCAAAACAGATGCGGACATCATTATCCAAGGCGGCGTGCATTTTATGGCTGAAACGTCAAAAATTTTATGCCCTGAAAAACGTGTCTTTATCCCGTCTATGCGGGCGGGCTGTTCCCTTGCCTCTTCAATTACAGGTGATGATATTAAGCTCATTAAAGAGCGTTACCCCGGCATCCCCGTCGTTACTTATGTAAATACATCAGCCGATGTGAAAGCCGAGTCAGATATTTGCTGCACGAGCTCCAATGCAGTAGCAATTGTGCAGCACATCGCGGCGGAATGGGGCGTTAACAAAGTCATCATGCTACCAGATGAATTCTTAGCTAAAAATGTGGCAAAACAGACTGATATTGAAGTGATTGCGTGGCATGGTCGCTGCGAGGTGCATGCCCGTTTCTCTGCCGCAGATGTTCGCGAAATGCGTGAAGCCCATCCCGGCGTCGTAGTCTTAGCTCACCCAGAATGCCCGCCCGAAGTCGTTGCGGAAAGTGATTTTACGGGCTCAACCAAAGCCATGTCTGATTATGTTTCAGATAATAAGCCGAAAAATGTTATCTTACTAACCGAATGCTCCATGTCCGATAATGTCGCGATGGAAAACCCTACAACAGATTTTGTACGTCCATGTAACCTTTGCCCCCATATGAAACGGATCACATTAGAGAATCTTTACGAATGCCTGCGCGATGAAAGCAATGAAGTCCTTGTTCCAGAAGCCATGCGAAAGCGGGCTTATGACGCTGTCATGCGGATGATTAATGTGAAATTCGATCCTGTATTGGGGCATTTCAACCCTAAACTTCCCGAAGAATCCGTGAAGGTTATATAGGTTTTGAATACGCCTTTAGATACAAAGCGCCTGCCTGCTGGTGCGGTTCTCGTTGTCGGTGCAGGCTTGGCGGGTTTATATTTGGCGCTAAAGCTCGCACCGCGCCCAGTGTTTGTTTTAACGTCTCGTCGTTCCACGGTGGGCGCAGCATCGGCATGGGCGCAAGGCGGAATTGCAGCGGCGCTTTCTCCTGATGACAGCGCCGCTAGCCATGCCGCGGATACCATAGCGGCGGGCGATGGTCTTGTTGACCCTGTCATCGCTAAAATCCTTTCAGAAGAAGGCCCTGCCCGTGTGCATGACCTCGCAGCGATGGGCGTACCCTTTGACCGAGATAGCCAAGGACGCTTATTCCTTTCACTTGAGGCCGCTCACTCTATGCCGCGCGTAGCGCGCGTCAAAGGCGATACAGCAGGGCGTGAGATTATCAATATTATGGTCGAAAAAGCACAAGCTGCCGACCATATTACTGGGCTTATTGGTTGGCGGGCCGAAAGCCTATTGACGGATAACCATGGCGGCATTGCGGGTGCGTTGGCGCGACGTGATGATGGCGCCTTACTGGGTATAGAAGCCGATATTACCGTGATGGCGACAGGCGGCGTAGGCGGATTATTTGCTGTTACGACGAACCCCAAAACGGCGCGCGGTGACGCGCTTGGCATGGCGGCTGTTGTCGGTGCCAAAATGCGTGATATGGAATTTGTTCAGTTCCACCCCACTGCAATAGACATAGGCCGTGACCCTGCCCCCTTGGCAACCGAAGCGCTTCGCGGCGAAGGGGCCGTTTTGACTAATTCTGATGGCGTAAGGTTTATGCAGCGCTATCATGAGCAAGGCGAACTTGCTCCCCGCGATGATGTGGCCCGCGCTATATTTGCAGAAATTCAAGCGGGACGTCAGCCCTATTTAGATTGCCGCACAGCGATAGGGGCCCATTTCGACGAGGAATTCCCGACTGTTTTCAAAAGCTGTATGAGCGCGAATATTGACCCTCGTACTCAGCTCATCCCTGTCTCTCCTGCCGTACATTATCATATGGGCGGTCTTGCAACAGATAGTGTGGGCCAAACTAATTTAGACGGATTATTCGCTGTCGGAGAGTGTAGTGCAACGGGCGTACACGGCGCCAATCGATTGGCCAGTAACTCGCTTTTGGAAGCCGTGGTGTTTGGTGGCCGCGCCGCAGCCCATATCAATAATATGACGATATCACCGAAAAAAGCCTCAACCATTCGGTCACAACCTTGGCTCTCTATGAAAAAAGAGATTAGCCTGGGTCTTCGTCAGGCCATGACATTGAAGTGCGGCGTGCGCCGAAACGCAGACGATTTAAACGCATTGATTGATTATATTGATAGCCTTATCGCTATCGTTGGCCGGGCTAACCCTCTTATCACCTCTCGTATTATTGCCTCCGCGGCCTTAACCAGAGAAGAAAGCCGAGGCGGGCATTTCAGAGATGACTTTCCTAATACCAAAGATGAGGCAAGATCATCTTACCTCACCTATGATCAGTTAAATTAAAGAATTAGTGGATATTAATGGAGGACATAAAACCTTTGTCCTTCTTCACTTTTTTTGGATTGCCATAAACATCGATGCTACCCATGCCAGACATGTCGGCATCGACGCTTTCTGATGCATAAACGCTTGCCGCGCCCATGCCAGAGACATCAATATCAACAGTCTCACATTTCAAATTTTTTGCATCCACATCGCCCATACCATCAAAATCGACATCTAATGTTCTACAGCTTCCATCGAGTTGGATGCCGCCTATACCAGAAACATCAAGGGAGAACGCATCGCTATCAATGCCATAAATATTTCCGCTACCGATTCCTGCAATTTCAAGTCCATTCAAAGAGGGCATAGTAATGGTTACATCAATTCCGTGGTTATTCTTGCCCCAGCGTTTCCGTTTATTACCTTCACTCATATCCAATATCAGAACATCATTTTTCAGAGTGACCTTTAAGCGTTCCATCTCTTTTTTATCGCCTGCCGTATGAATACTAAAGGCTTTACCAATCTGAACATCCATATTGAAAACCCCGGCAATCTCAATTTCGTCAAAGCCGGAATAATTAAAAGTCTTCTCAACCTCTGCTGTTTTGTTTTTACCTTCGTCATGCTCTGGGTGAGCCTGAGCTTGACTAGCTATCAGACCTGATATCGTTAAAATCGAAATGGCACTTATCGATTTTAACTGTGTGAGTTTAAACATTTTCTTCTCCTTTATTATTGCTAAACGATAATAATCTTAGATGAAATGTCAAGAATTTATTGAAAAACGATATGTCAGACTTTTAAAGCTAGCTCGACAGGTTCATTTCAGTGAACCTTGAAGGAGCAGACGCATATAAAATTGAATTGTTAATCCAGAGTGACGACAGGTTTTTAATCTGCCCCCCATTGAACATTATATGAATTCAGTAAAGAAACGGCGCGCCGCAATCACGACACGCCGTTATATATTTAATTATCGAACGCCATGACTGCCGCCTTGTCGCGCGGGGTAATATCACCATCACCTTGGAAATATTTCCAACTGCGTTCGCATTTTCTGTAAAGAGATTTGCCTTTCAAATCCTCGACAGTGAAGCTTTCCGCTTTTTCGGACAGAGTTACATCACTGATGATAAGATAATCGGCCAACGTATCCTGCGGATCAGCGGGATTAGCATAAACCTCTTGCCGAGAAATATTAAGCGCTGAAAGCGCCTTTAATAATTCTGGATTTGACGGCCCCGTAACAGAGGCTTCTAGGCTAGAGCGGATAATGCCCTCTTTACGAGAAGGTTCAATCGCTTCTTGGGTAGCCGTACGGAAATCACGAATGGATTCTACTTGGGCGGCCAAAGCCCTATTTTCCCATTCATCGGGGCAAGAACGGAATAATTCCAAATGCACAGAGCTATCATCGCTTGGGAAACGCGCTTGCCAGACTTCTTCCATCGTGAAGGACATTATAGGCGCAAGCCATGTTGTTAATCGCAAGAATATTTCATTCATAACAGTACGACACGCCCGACGACGGGTACTATCAAGAGGATCACAATACAGTGCATCTTTGCGAATATCGAAATAAAACGCCGAAAGATCGACGGTACAAAAATTAAAAAGCGTACTGAAAATCCGTTTGTGGTCATGATCTCGCACCAGACCTTCATGTGCGTCTGTGATTTCAGAAAGGCGGTGAAGCACCCATTTTTCAAGGGCTGGCATATCCGCATAGTCCACAGTTTCACTTGCGTCGAAACCGTCTAAGGCTCCAATCATATAGCGAAGGGTGTTGCGCAGTTTACGATAAGCGTCAGCACTCGTCTGGATAATTTCCTTGCCGATTTTAAGATCATTTGCCCAATCAGAACTGGCCGTCCAAATCCGCATGATTTCTGCGCCAAACTGTTTTGAGATATCTTCAGGGCTCATCGTATTGCCGAGCGACTTCGACATTTTCAGACCTTTTTCATCGACGACAAAACCATGCGTGAGAACACCCTTATATGGGGCTTCACCATAAATAGCACAGCTTTCCATGAGTGAGCTTTGGAACCAACCACGATGTTGATCAGATCCTTCAAGATATAGATCGGCACGGTCTGGGAGGTCTTCGCGGCGCTTAAGACAGAATGCATGTGTTGAGCCTGAGTCGAACCAAACATCAAGAATATCCGTAACTTTCTCCCAGCCCGCATTGTCTTCGGGCATGAAATGTTCAAGCGGTGTATCGAACCATCCATCCACGCCAATCTCTTCGACTTTGGCGAGGATGCGCGCGTTAATCGCGTCGGCGTCGTCGCGCTCGGTGTGGAGTTCTCCGTTAGGGCCGACGATCAAAGTAATTGGCACGCCCCAATTGCGCTGGCGAGAGATGAGCCAGTCAGGACGGTCCGCGACCATCGTGCCGATACGGTTACGGCCACGGTCTGGCCAGAACTTTGTCTCATCAATGGCTTTCAGCGCTTTTTCACGCAGTCCATCCTTGGACATTGAAATAAACCATTGCGGCGTCGCACGGCGGATTACAGGCGCCTTAGAACGCCAACTATGGGCATCGCGTAGCATCATGATGCCGCGCGCCAAAAGGTTTCCACATTCAACAAGTGCTTTTAATACCTCACCATTCGCTTTGCCGTCTTGGCCACGTTTTTTTCCGCTGGTTCGAATAACATCCAGACCTTGGAAACGTGTCGGCATCACATCCGTATAACACCCGGCATTATCAAGGGTCATTGGAACAATCGGGTCTATGCCGAGACCTTCAAGTTTAGTTTGGTTGGAAATCCAAACAACATAGTCATCCTCACCATGGCTCGGCGCAGTATGGACAAAGCCTGTACCCGCATCGGCGGTCACATGAGACCCTTCGAGGAGCGGCACTGGGAAATCATATTTACCATCTGCCCCTTCCATATCTTTAAGCGGGTGGTCGAGAACTAAAGTCGAAGCATCAACATCTTGAAGACGATTGGCTGATTTAATTAATCCTGCTTTGGCAACAGCAGGCCAAAGGTCATCAGCCGCAATTAATTTGTCGCCTGGTTTAGACCAAGGTTCAAACTCGCTCTCTTCCATTTCAGTCACTTCGTAGAGACCATATTTGATGACTGATGAGAAACTGACGGCCCGGTTCGCTGGAATAGTCCATGGTGTAGTTGTCCAAATGACTACAGAGGCGTCCTCTAGCCCTGCCCGTACTGGAAATTTCACATATATTTGTGTGGCCCGCTTATCTTGATATTCCACCTCGGCTTCGGCCAAAGCGGTTTGCTCGACGGGTGACCACATAATAGGTTTAGAACCGCGATAAAGTTGTCCTGTAGCCGCGATTTTCAAAAGCTCGCCGCAAATGTCAGCTTCGCTCTGAAAATTCATTGTCTTGTAAGGATTATCCCAATCGCCAATGACGCCTAGGCGCTTAAATTCTTCGCGCTGAGTATCAAGCCATTGCGCGGCATATTCGCGGCAGCGCGCACGAAACTCTGCGCCAGGAACATCGTCTTTTTGGCGGCCCTTACCGCGAAATTCTTCTTCGACTTTCCATTCAATCGGCAAGCCATGACAATCCCAGCCCGGCACATAATTCGCATCATGGCCAAGCATTTGATGAGATCGGTTAATGATGTCTTTGAGGATTTTATTCAGCGCCGTCCCCATATGAATATGGCCATTGGCGTAAGGGGGGCCATCATGAAGCGTCCACGGGCCTTTCGCATTTTCGGCAGCGCGTTGTTTTTGATAGAGGTTAATAGCGTTCCAATGTGCAATCCAATCGGGTTCCCGTTTAGGCAGATTAGCCCGCATCGGAAAATCAGTTTTCGGCAGGAATAACGTCTCGCGGTAATCGCGGCTCGTTTCAGTGGAATCAGTCATGTATATCTCGGAGTAAATTTGGCCAGCTAGGCCATGAAAATAAAGCGGCGGAAAATCCCGATACGCGGATTAGCGTATCGGGCCGATAATTCGTATAATCGCGGCCATACTCAACATGGCTGACGCCTAACACAGTGAGTTTTAATCGTCTAGTTGAGACTGTTAATCTAGCGAGATCGTATCCATGTCCTCTAGACCGAAATAAATCCCTCTTTCTGCCGCATATAGGTCAATCAAGTGGCGGATATCGCGGGCTTGATTCAAATTCGCTAGAGAATAAGTGACAATAAACAACAAGAATAAAAGCCCAATAGCCAGCCCCACCATACCGCCCCAAAAGGCGGAAAGGTTTTCAGTTCTCAAATGTTTGAGATAATCTGCAATCGCCCCATCTGAGAGCTGATGAAAGACCGTTAAGAGCACAATAGGTACGGAAACATTGCCAATCATCGTCAGCTTAAAAGCCGAACCTACCTGCTCTTGATTAATCGCGGCATAGGTTCTGAGCGTTTTAATGCGTTTATCAGGGAGCGAATCTAAATGGGAGACCAAGGATCTGGCCGAACCGCTCTGCGTCAATCGCGTTAGACGTTTATTCCCTATTCGAGAGCTAAGACCACTAAACCATGTTTTTGTAGGGCGCATTGCTTGCCAAATTTTGAACTGGGATTGAATGTAATTCCAATTCTCTTGAGGCGTGTGTTGAGGTGTTGAGGTATCAGCCATAAGGAAAATCTACGGTAATCGCCTCACCTGTCAACTGGGTTACAAAGGCCTCATTAAATACGTTTTTGGCGCTCTTCTATCATCAATTGGTTTTTAATACGGGCAAGGGTGAAACCGATATTGCGGCGTTTAATTTGACCTTGCGGTATATAGCCGAGTTTATGTCTATAGCCGTCCTCATATTTTCGGAGAAGTTCTTTATGTAAACTTCGTGTCATCAATATGTGGCCACCGCGTATCAGCACATAATAAATCGTAAAAAAACCTATGATAACCGCGCGATGATTCAGAGCGATTTCGCTTTTTGAAAACAGATTCAGTAAAATAAGGAGAATGCATAAAATGACAGCGCTGGGCAGAATGCAGTGTCGTGCCCAATAGCGCAGGGATAACCAATCGCGTTCTAAAAGCTCAGGTGTCATTCTTTACTATATCGCGATTATAAGGCCCTCGCGATGAGGCATTTCGTCAGTTAACGCGCCCTATTCCCGCCCAGTTTCAATTAAACGCAAGAACTCCATACGTTGCTCGGCTTGGTGGAATTTTCCAGACAGAGCTGAACTTATCATACGGTGCGGCGTTTGAATGCCGCGCATAGTCATACATAAATGCTCACCCTTGGCCATAACCGCGACATCTTCAGTCCCTAAAATCTCTTTTAATTCTGTCGCTATGTCAGAAACAAGTTGTTCTTGGAGAGTTAGCTTATGGGCATGTTTATGGGCGATCCGAGCGAATTTTGAGAGGCCAAGCACACGGTCATCTGCGATATAGGCAATTGAGACATCGCACCAAAAGGGGAGCATGTGATGTTCACACATGGACCAAACCCGCATACCTGTTACGGCGACCATTTGATTGTGTTTGACGGCGGAAAATGTTGTGTCCAGTTTCCCAGCATCATATTCGATAAAGTCACGCCAAAAATTTGCAATGCGGCGTGGGGTTTCTACCAATCCTTCGCGGTCAGGGTCTTCTCCCAGCGCAGTTAATAGCTCGCGAACGAGACCTTTAACTTTATCATGGTCAACTTTCTTGGGCGTATCGTTTTTCATGAGACGTTATGTAGGGCCTAGCGTAACAAATTTCTAGAGCGCCGAGCGAATAACCGCGACGCGGCGGCGATTTACACCTCTGTCTGAATACCCTACCCGAGACGCCGAACGAATATGGCATAAATTTTCGTTCTCTTCGCGCACTTCTACATCATCAATAAATTTGAAAATGCGGCTCATATAGGTTGCAGAAATATAATCATCCGTACGGGATGTAATTACGCCGCCTGTCGCCTCTATGGCGGCGGCGACTTGTAGAAGTGAAGCCTCAAGAGGCGCGACTCGGCGTTCAGGCTGTGTGTCTCCTTCGGAGCTCACAGCATTCGGGGTCGAGGGCACATCCGCCAAGCGACCGTTAATCAGGCCTTTGGCTTTACCTTTTTGCGAAAAAATTCCCATGAGAATAAAAGCTCCTGCAATGAACAGGCCGATAAAAAGAATGAATTTCAATAGAACCATGCGCCCTATTACGAGGTTTAAGAGGTTTGGGGAAGCGTTAACGGAAAACAATTTGGCTGATATAGTCATCATACCAAGTCGGTCCTTTTAGTGACTGAAAGAACCCATTATGCCCGCCATAGGCGTGAATTATCCGTTTGGCATTTTTGTTTAAAACAAGCTTTTGAATGTCCTCTTCGGGTATCATCCCGTCATCAGCAGCCGTGACGATTGAGAGTGGAATCGGACAATATTCAAGATCATGCGGATCGACACGATAGGCATTAAAGTAATTTTCAGTCGTCGGGAAATCCGTATAGGCTGGTAACAGTTTCCCTGCGAGGCCAAGGACATTTTTTTCGCCCAGAATGGATTCAAAGTCATAGAGATCGGGGTAAAGCGCTTGTTTTTTACGCAAAGAGCGCGTCCATTTTTTCAGGAAATATCGACGATAAAGCCAGTTCATATCGACGAGAGGCGCCGCGCCCCATGGATCAACCACGGGGCTAATGGCGAAAATATGCTTTAAATTTTTGATGGTTAAGTCACGTAAAGATCGGGCAATCCGTAGGGAGAAATTACCGCCCAAAGAGAAGCCAACAATATATACTGGGGCATCATCAGCCAGCAGCGCGGCTTGTTTCACGGCGTCGAACACTTCATTGAAGAGTGTTGAGAGGAACACGCCTTCATTAAGATGATGACTATCGCCATGATCGCGGTAGTTCAAACGAAAGATAGAAGCCCCTTGGTTATAAAGGTGACGACCGCCAGACACGATATAGGTCGAATTTTGGCTCCCTTCCCAGCCATGCAGCATTATGACGAGAGCCTTATTTTCAGGGTGGCGCGAATAACTCCCGAGCAGGCGCACGCCGTCTTCGCATTCTATAATACGGTCTTCTGCCGCATCGAGCATAGGGTTTGGGCCGCGCTTACGAAACTTCATACTCGCCAGAGCTGTTTGCACCAAAGAGGAGCGCATCCACCAAGGCGGATTAAAAGCCGGCCAATTATCTGCCTGAGCGATATCTTCCGCAGGCGGGTTTTCTGCGCGAGGCTCTGGTGTGGATAATAATTCTGATCGCGGTGAATCGCTAATTGCCGTCATGTCGTCTCTCTATTTCCCGTATAAAGACGGTGCAAGTCATGGCCCCATATAGGATTTAAAAAAGCACGGCAAAGGGTTGCCGTGCTTTAAATTTCATCGATAACACGCTGGGGCGTGCAATCTATATCTCAATATTTTAGAGGCTGTGCGAACGGAACGGACTTAGGAACGCGCCGTAATGTTGATTCGCTGTTGGTTTCAGACCCAAGCGCTTTAATGTTGAAAGAACAGTTTCAGCCTTTTCAGATGTAATCGCGATTGAAGTATATTCGCGTTTTTCGAACGTGATTTTCGCCACTTCGATACGCAGATCTTCGGTTTCAAAAATACGGCGTGTCATCTCTGTCTGGTAATATTTGCTCTTCTTTGACAAAGAATCCGTCAAGGTTTCTGCATCGGCCACAGACGAACAAGAACCGCGGAAACGCGGAATATAAGTACCAATCATTGACGATGTCGTGCGCTTAAGCGGGAAAGTGGTTTTGATAGAACGCTCCCACTGCTCTAGCGGGCCATTCGTGCTGATCATTGAACGAATTTCCAACACCTCATCATTAATCATACGCGTAATCATATTACTACGCCCAGGAACGATGAAGTATTTATCGTTGCGGCTATCTTCGTTTGTTAATTCATATTCGGTTTCGATGATGTCCAAAGCTTCGGGGTAATCTTCGAAAAAGTTCCGCCATTGATAAAAACGGTCTGGCCTATTAGCGTGACGATGAGCCGCTGCAGGTGAAATGGGTTTTGAATTATGATAAAGCATGGGAACCTTTGAGACGTTTCACTTTTAATTTTAAAATTAGGATAAAGTGTCTTTTGTTTTTTTGAGGTTTTAACGGATTTCTATCGTTTAAAACGACATCGGGTTTCGAATTTAGAGAATCGAAATAACTAGAAATCGGTCACACACATATAAGGGCTGTTCTGGCTTCTTTTTATATTTTGCATTTCCCGTAGATAGCATATCGTTAATAAAAACGCAAGTTTTCTTAACATTTTCAGAATCATAGGGTTACTACGTCTTTAAAACGCGGTCTGTTGCTGATTGTAAATCTTATCCCAGATAGATTCTTCAGCGGGAAACAGTGCTATCTGAATAAAGAAAAGAGCCGCTTATAAGCGGCTCTGATTTTACACGTTAGAATTAAATGGCCGCTTCCTATTCTGTCGCAAATTCCATAATGATTTCATCAACTGCGAGGTTATCACCGGCTTTGGCATTTACCTTGGAAATAACGCCTTTCTTTTCGGCGCGTAGGGTGTTTTCCATTTTCATGGCTTCAACCACCGCAAGGGCTTGACCGTCTTGCACTTCTTGGCCCTCTTCGACCAAGACAGAGACGATGACACCCGGCATAGGGCAAAGCAAAAGATTGGAGGTGTCGGGCGCTTCTTTCACGGGCATGAATTTGGCCAGCTCTGCCGCGCGCGGCGTACGGACTGCAACTTTGAATTCACAGCCGCGGTGCCAAACATGATAACCCTCTGCAATCGGTTTCACGCTAAAGCTAAATTGCTTATTATCGACCAAAGCGATGACAAGCGGATGCCCCGGCAACCATTGGGTCAAGACTTCCATTTCTATGGCGGCTTTTTCACCGTCTGCCATGACGATTGTGCGTAAACCGCTCTCGCCGTTAATATCAGCCATATATTCAAATTCGCCGACCTGCACGGCCCACTCATCGGGGATATGGCGCGCGTGATTTGGCAGAGTTCCTGAAATTTCAGCGGCGCGATTTTCCGTTATATCATGCATGAGCGCACAAATAGCGCCAATCTTTCGGGCATGGCCTGAATTGATATCCGCCCCCTCAAAGCCATCGGGATATTCATCCGCGATAAAGGCTGTGGTGATATCGCCGCGTTCAAATCGGTCATGATCATAAACAGCCTGAAGGAATGGAATATTATGTCCGATACCTTCGAGTTCAAACAAATCTAGTGCATGGCGCATAGCTTCGAGAGCGATACCGCGATCTTCGCCCCATGTGCAAAGCTTGGCAATCATCGGGTCATAATACATCGAAATCTCGCCGCCTTCATAAACGCCTGTATCGTTTCTGATGATAGCGCCGCTATTCTTTTTACCCTCAAAGGGCGGGCGATAACGGGTCAGACGGCCAATAGAAGGCAAGAAATTACGATAGGGATCTTCTGCATAAATACGTGATTCCAGCGCCCAACCGGTGAGTTTCACATCATCCTGTGTCATGTTGAGCACTTCGCCCTGCGCAGACCGTATCATCTGTTCGACTAAATCCACGCCAGTAATAAGTTCGGTGACAGGATGCTCGACCTGCAACCGCGTATTCATTTCGAGGAAGTAAAAGTTTTTATCCTTATCGACGATGAATTCTACAGTACCCGCAGAATCATAATCCACCGCTTTGGCAAGGGCGACAGATTCTGCGCCCATAGCGGCGCGGGTCTTCTCGTCCAAAAATGGCGACGGCGCTTCTTCGATGACTTTTTGGTTTCGGCGTTGAATAGAACATTCGCGCTCGCCCAGATAGATGACATTGCCGTGCTTATCGCCCAAAACTTGGATTTCGATATGGCGCGGTTGTTCAACGAATTTTTCAATAAAGATACGGTCATCGCCGAAACTGCTCGCGGCTTCGTTCTTTGATGACTGAAAGCCTTCGCGGGCTTCTTCGTCATTATAGGCAATGCGCATGCCCTTCCCGCCGCCGCCGGCAGAGGCTTTAATCATAACGGGATAGCCGACTTTCTGTGAAATTTTTACGGCTTCTTCAGCGTCTTCGATGAGGCCCATATGACCCGGCACGCAAGAGACCCCTGCCTCTTTCGCTAATTTCTTGGACGTAATTTTATCACCCATCGACACAATGGCGTGTGGATTGGGGCCGATAAAGGTTATGCCTTTTTCCTTCAGCAGTTTCGCAAATTCTGGGTTTTCAGACAGGAAACCATAACCGGGATGAACGGCGTCCGCACCTGTTTGCTCAATCGCGCCAAGAATTTTATCCATAACGAGGTATGATTGATTAGCCTGCGGCGGGCCAATGTGAACGGCTTCATCCGCCATAGACACATGCAGGCCATTTTTATCCGCATCCGAATAAACCGCCACGGTTTTAATGCCCATTTTCTGAGCCGTTTTAATAACCCGACAAGCAATTTCGCCGCGATTGGCGATGAGTATTTTTTTTATCATTTTATAGTTTCCGCTATACTATATCGGGCGCACAAAAGAGGAATTGACGCTAAGCTAGTTTTACACGTTGAAGCTAACTTAGTTATCTCTCTCATATGAGACTCGGGATTTTCGAAAATTGATTCTACGAGAGGTAAATAGAAATCAAATATCAATATTATCATGTGTCCACCGCACAACATTACGGTTCTTTGCATTACACCAACTGCGCCACGTCTTAATTTGTGGTCGTCATCATCAGCAAGTTTATCCATATCATTGAATATGGCTTCTAAGGTTGGTAAAAACGAAGGATGCACCATCCCTCCAAACTCATTTATGAAGGATTTTGACAGTTCTTCTAACTTAATAATACTATCCATCCCTCCCTCTTTGCTTGCGAGATAGGATTTAATTTTTTTATTAGCTTTCGATTTCGATAAATACTTGAAGAAAAGATTTTTGGTTGTTTGTGCGTCGATTGATAATACAAAATCCTTAGCAAACTTTGCGTCAATTGCCGCCAACATAAAAGCTTCGTGACATTCCATGTAAGAACGAACTCGTCCAACAGCTTGGACTGATAAATCATTAAATAGCAATAGTCGTATAGCTGCTAGTTCATGATTAATTCTAGCCGAAAGGACAAATAACGCTCTACTTTGAAATTCCTTGGCTTCATCAACATGTGATACAGAGTCATTTTTGTTTATTCCAATCACTTCTAGTAAGTTAAATTGGATAGACACATAAATAAGTTGATACAAATCGAACGCCAACACAGAATTCTCAAATAATGGCTGGTTCTGTTCAACCACGATAGATGGAATTCCCTCATAGCCAAACGCGTTGTGTATATATTCTTCGAGCAATTGACTTACTTCAAACCCTTCAGCTTCAAAGATATGACAAACTTGTTCAACAAAACCCGGGGTAGATTTTGAATACCAAAGATCGATACTTTGCCTGTTTCCCATAACTAAAGCGGCAAGTTCCCGTGTTTTTTCCACGGATTGTCGAGCTTTTTATCCTTTAGCAGAGCGAGGCCGCGCGCGATGCGTTTGCGCGTGCTGCGCGGTTGAATGACTTCGTCGATATAGCCGCGTTCAGCCGCGCGGAAGGGGCTGAGAAATTTCTCTTCGTAATCGGCAATATGGGCGGCAGTTTTTTCTTCGTCACCGAGGTCTTTGCGATGCAAAATCTCTACAGCGCCCTTCGCGCCCATCACGGCGATTTGTGCCGTTGGCCACGCATAGTTAAGGTCGCCGCGTAGATGTTTCGGGGCCATGACGCAATATGCACCACCATAAGCTTTGCGCGTAATGACGGTGACTTTCGGCACTGTCGCTTCGCCGTAAGCATAAAGCAGTTTCGCGCCATGTTTAATCACGCCGCCAAATTCTTGGCTCGTCCCCGGCAAGAAGCCCGGCACATCAACCAAGGATAAAATTGGAATTTCGAAACAATCACAAAAGCGAATAAAGCGTGCCGCTTTGCGAGATGCATCACTGTCCAAACACCCCGCAAGGACAAGCGGTTGATTTGCCACTACGCCGACGGTTTGGCCTTCAATGCGAATAAAACCGCACAAAATATTTTTGGCAAAGTCTGGCTGAATTTCAAAGAAGTCAGCTTCATCCGCAATTTTGGTGACCAATTCCTTCATATCATAAGGCAGGTTAGGATTATCAGGCACCATAGTATCGAGGCTTTCATCAATACGATCATGCTTATCAAAGAACGGACGAACCGGTGCTCTGTCGCGATTATTCAAAGGCAGAAAATCAAAAAGACGCCGAATTTCCGCCAGCGCCTCCATATCATTATCATAAGCACCATCCGCAACGGATGACTTCGTCGTGTGGGTTTTGGCCCCGCCTAGTTCTTCGGCCGTTACGACTTCATTAGTTACGGTTTTCAGAACATCTGGCCCTGTCAAAAACATATAAGAGCTGTCACGAACCATAAAGATAAAATCGGTCAATGCAGGTGAGTAAACGGCTCCGCCAGCACTTGGCCCCATAATGACTGAGATTTGCGGGATAACGCCCGAAGCAAGGATGTTGTTTTGGAAAACGGACGTATAACCCGTCAGCGCCGCCACACCTTCTTGGATGCGCGCACCGCCTGAATCTTGCAGGCCAATAATCGGCGCGCCATGCTTCATCGCCATTTCTTGGACTTTGTTTATTTTTTGTGCGTGGGTTTCCGAGAGCGAACCGCCGAAAACTGTAAAATCTTGGGCGAAGACAAAAGTCTTGCGTCCGTTAATCGTTCCCCATCCCGTGACAACGCCGTCACCTGCAATGTGGTTTTTCTCCATCCCGAAATCGGTAGAGCGATGTTTGACGAACATGTCGAATTCTTCGAAAGAGCCTGGATCCAGCAAAAGCTCAAGACGTTCACGCGCCGTAAGTTTGCCCTTTCCATGTTGCGCTGCGATTCGTTTTTCGCCGCCACCCAAACGGGCCTCCGCCCGTCTTGCGTCCAGCTGTTTTAAAATATCGCCCAAACCTAACCCCTGCGCGTCTGATGGAAAGCGCGTAGGTTACTAAGCTAAATGACAAAGGCAAGCCTGATTTTGACGAAATTGCCCTCTTAGGGCTATTTTAACGCAAACTATTTGCCTAGCGGAGCTAAGGGGGGCTATCTCGTTGATTTACCTCAACAAGACGACGCAATATTATTCCAATTTATTGACTTATCTCAATGAAATTTAGCACAAATTCTTTGTCGAAATCGAACAGTTATTATTCAGAATTAACTCTGGTTTCTTATTGATAAATGACATAATAAGCGGCTCATATAGCATGGCATCTATGATGCGCCTCTGCGACGTAACAGGCTAAGACAACGTCATGAAAATATATCGCCGTGAAAATCGCCATGAAAATAAATAAATCATTCCTTATCGCGGGCATCGCTCTTGCTCTCATCGTTCTTTGGTTCTTTATCAATAATTTCAATCAAGAGCCCCCAACAGCAGGCAAAACTCAGGCCGAAATTCAGAACGAAGCCCAAACCCGTATACCAACGGTACAAGTACGCGCGATTACCGCCGTTCCCCATGAAAACATTCTCGAACTATACGGCCAGACTGAGAGCAATCGCGAAGTGAGCGTTAAAGCCCAGACTGCGGGTTTGGTTGTCAGCGCCCCCGCCAAGGAAGGCGCTATCTTATCCAAAGGTGCACTTGTTTGCCGACAAGATGTGGATGCGCGCTCTGCCAGAGTGGATCAAGCTAAAGCCAATTTAAAATCAATAGAAAACGATTTACGCGGGGCGCGAATTTTGGCGGAAAAAGGCTTTCAATCCGAGACGCGCGTTATTGGCTTTGAAGCACAGCTTGACGGCGCGAAGGCGACTTTAAAACAGGCTGAGATAGAGCTTGATAACGTCAATATACGCGCGCCATTCTCTGGCATTTGGGAAGAACAATTAGCCGAAGTCGGTGATTACCTCTCCCCGGGGCAAGCTTGCGGGTTATTAGTAGATTTATCACCGCTGAAGGTCATTGCACAATTGACAGAAAAACAAGTTAGCTTGGTTAAAGCGGGCGAGAGCGCTACGATTGAACTGGCTACAGGCGAAATCGTTACTGGCGAAATTAGCTTTGTTGAAGCCAAGTCAGATTTGGCCACTCGAACTTTTCGGACTGAAATCTTGGTTCCGAATAATGATTACGCCTTAAAGGCTGGAGTGACAGCGACAGTCAGGCTTGTTTCGGGGAAGACTATGGCACAACGTATCCCTGCCAATATACTGACTCTGGACGACACAGGCGTTGTGGGTGTTCGTTATATTGACAGCCAAAACATTGTTCGTTTTGCCAAAACAAATGTTATCGATGAATCGCCAGAGGGCGCATGGGTGACTGGCCTCCCTGAGAGCACACGCATCATAGTCGAAGGACAAGACTACGTTGCAGTTGGGCAAAAAGTGTCACCTGACGAAAATTATAACGGCGCGACAAATCCATGAGATTCACATAATGAGCGATCCAGACGATCTCGGCCCTATCCAACGTGATGATGGGATATCGCCCAGCGCCAAAGGCATACCTGGCATAGTTGGGTTTTCAATCCGCAATTGGCGGATGACTTTGGGTATTATGTTCTTTGCCGTTATCGGCGGATTACTCGCCATGAGCCGGCTACCCTTGGATGCCGAACCTGATATTCCTGTACCGTTCATTAACGTCCAAGTCCTTTTGCCCGGAATTTCACCAGAAGACGCTGAACGCTTACTCATACGGCCATTAGAAACCGAGCTAAAATCCATTGATGGACTAAAAGAGATGAACGGCATTGCCGCCACAAATGTGGCCTATGTAGTTTTGGAGTTTGAAGCCAGTTTCGATCAAGACAAAGCCCTTGCCGAAGTCCAAGAGAAAGTCGACCGCGCGCGTTCAGAATTCCCGCAAGAAGCCAAAGAACCCATTGTAGAAGAAATTAGCACGTCTTCTATCCCCATCCTCGTTGTGAATTTGTGGGGAGATGCGCCTGAGCGTGAATTACAACGCCGCGCTAAAGATTTGCAGAGGCGACTCGAAAGCCTCCCCTCTGTCTTAGAGGCCAATATATCTGGCGAACGCACAGACGTACTCGAGGCAATCTTAGACCCTTCCCGCGTTGAAAGCCTTGGCATTACATTTGATGAAATCTCCTCTGCTATTGGACGAAATAACAGCCTCATCCCTGCAGGGGCGTTGGAGACGGAGAGCGGCAAGTTTAATGTGAAAATTCCTGGCCTCATAGAAGACCCAGAAGACATGAGCGAACTTGTAATTCGGCGTAGCTCGGACGGTGCTATTATTAAACTCGGCGATATTGCCGAAGTGAGACGAGGTTACAAAGACGTGGCAACCTATGCTCGCTTTAATGGTCGAACCTCTGTCGCCCTTGAAATCTCTAAACGGCAAGGCGAAAACATTCTGGACACAACGGACAGTGTGCAAGCTCTCGTCGACGAAATAACAACAAGCGACGAATGGCCCAAGACGATTAACGTCTCTTATTCTCAATCCCGCTCTATTTATATTAATGATATGATGAGCGAGCTTTCGGCCTCTATCGTAAACGCCGTTATTTTGGTTTTCATTGTCTGTATTGCGGCACTGGGTTGGCGGTCGGCTTTGTTCGTCGGCTGGGCCATTCCTGCCAGTTTCCTTATCGCTTTTTTCCTTTTTCTAATCCAAGGCGAAACCATCAACATGATGATTTTGTTTGGTCTCATTCTCTCTGTGGGGGTCTTGGTTGATAGTGCGATTGTTATTGTCGAATTTGCTGATCGAAAAATGGATGAAGGTATAGAGCGCTTAGAGGCTTTCAAAATGGCGGGCGAACGTATGTTCTGGCCAATCATGTCATCAACCGCGACAACTTTGGCAGCCTTTATTCCGCTTTTATTTTGGGATTCATTGACGGGGAAATTCATGTCTTATTTCCCCCGCACAATGATTTATGTTTTGTCCGCTTCGACTTTGATGGCTCTAATATTCTTACCAACATTAGGCGCAAAAATTGGTTTTCGTCCAAAGAAAACTAAAAACCAAAATGCGACGCTTCTGGCCGCGGGGCAAGGTAATCCAGGCCAATTAAAAGGGGCTACGGGCGTGTATGTACGCCTTATCCAACGGCTTGTTCGCTATCCTTTTTTGGTCTTGGGCGGAATGGCTGTTGTCGCCTTTACAATTGTGATGATCTTTCAGGCTCGTATGGAAGGCCCGCCCCCTAAACCTGTGGAATTCTTTACGCAAACCCCCTCGGATCAACTTTTCATATTGGCGCGCGCTCGGGGCAATACGACCCCACAGCAAATGGTTGTTATCGGCAAAGATATCGAACACCGGATCAAAGACATTCCGGGAATTGAATCTGTTTATACGGTTGCTGGTGACGGCGCGATTGGGCAAGGCGGCGGCGGTTCATTTACGGGACCGACCAATGTGCCAACGGATACAGTCGTTAAAGTTTACACTCAATTGCTCCCCTTTGATGAGCGCCAAAGCGTTGTTGATATCGTGGAACAACTTCGCCAAGCGACAACGGGTATTCCCGGCGTGCTAACTGAGATCACGGCCGTCGACCAAGGCCCGCCTATTGGTAAAGATATCGGAATCCAAATCTCGTCAGAAAATAAGTCAGCCCTTGTCGAGGTCACAAAATTAGTTCGCGAGAAATTCGATGATACTGATGGCATCATAGACGTCGAAGATACTTTGCCGCTCCCTGGGGTTGATTGGGAAATCATTGTAGATCGCGCCGAAGCTGGTCGTTTAGGCCTTGATGTAGGACGTATAGGTTCTGCCATTCAATTTATTACAGAAGGCGCTCTCGTCGGACAATATCGTCCTTTAGATGCAGAAGAAGAAGTCGATATTCGTGTTCGCTATCCTGCCTCTGCCCGAGACTTATCCTCTCTTGATAGCCTTCGCATTCAAACACCATCTGGTGCCTTGCCCCTCTCGACCGTAGTGACGCGCGTAGCAAAACCACGACAGGACCAAATTGAAAGACGAGATTTGCTGCCATTCTATGTCGTTCAGGGCAATACTCATAAAGATTACGCCACCAATGTTCAGGTCGAAGAGCTGACCCAATGGTTAAGTGAAGAGGTCGAATTGCCGTCATCTGTGAAATGGAAATTTCTTGGACAACAAGAAGAAAATGCCGAGGCGGGTCAATTTGCCATCGGCGCCATGGTTGCGATTCTCTTTATGATGGGCGTTATTTTGCTCTTACAATTTAATAGCTTTTATCATGTCTTCTTGACCCTAAGCGCCGTTATCATGTCTGTTTTTGGCGTCTTACTGGGGCTGAGTTTTTACCCTTATGTGTCTATGATATTAACCTTGACGGGCGTCATCGCTTTGGCAGGTATTGTTGTGAATAATAATATCGTCTTAATTGATGCGTTCCAAAGGTTTCGAGAACATGGATATGAACCTGTAGACGCGGCGGTTCGAACAGCTGCACAGCGTTTGCGACCTGTCTTTTTGACGACACTGACGACAGTCGTCGGATTAATGCCGTTAATACTGGGCTGGGGCGCGAACATCTTTACAGGCGAGTTGGATTTGCGCGGAACAAGCACATCCGAAATCTGGGCGCCTATTTCCTTTGTTGTGGCAAGTGGTCTTGGGTTTGCAACAATTCTGACGCTTGTGGTAACGCCCGTTCTTCTTTGCGCCCCCGCCATTATGTGGCGCCAAATCAAATGGGTCTGCACCTTTATGTGGCGCACAATCAAATGGGTCTACACCTTTGGTAAAAAGGGACGGCTCAAGGAAAAAGAAACGCCTTAACGGTTATTCTTTATCGCCATTATCAGGGATAATAGGATCAGCCTCTATTGGTGCAAAGATAACAGTACTTTGGGTTCCACCGCCCAAAAGCTCTCTGCGAAGCTGCCATCGGAAAGGCTCGAATCTGACCATTGGAATACCCGCCGGCACTTGAGAATTTGTCGGCGGTAAAAGTTCAAATGGGACCGTCACGTGAATACGTTCGGCATTCGTCCGAATAAGCTCAGCCCGTACGTCATACTCCCCACGCGGCAACATACGTCCTGCGATAAAATTCCAACGCCCGCCTGCGCCAACTCGTGTTTCGCCGATGGCCGCATCATTCGCGTAGAGCCTGACACGTCCCTCTTCGCTCGTCGTACCCGAAAAAATAACCCCGCCTGCATCATCATAGTCGATTGGCCCCATTGTTAAGGGCCCATTTGTTGGGCTTCCTCCAAATGGAGACCGTACAATTCGTGTCGGCCCGCCCGGTGCGCTGACCATAATCAAAGTAGGACGTGGAACTAACTCAGCCTCGATAACGACTGTATCATCGACAATAACAGGTTTGGCCTCCCCCGGTAAAACCACACGATAAATCGTTTCATCTCCGCGGACTGTGACGCCCCCTTCGTTAAACAGGACAGCTTCGATAACCATAGGCTGATCGTCATCTGTCTCTAATGCGACTCGCCAATTTCCGTCTTCGTCCGAGCGTATTTGACGCAATCTCTCCCCGCGGTCCAAAATAACAATGACAGAATTCGGTTCAGCAGAGCCTGAAATGCGCAGGAGCTTATTTAAGCCATTTGTGACCTCTGAAATATCCGTAAAAACGGTTGGTCGTACACCAAGAGGTGCGACAGCCTCAATAGTTTCGCTCTTTTGCGCTTTCTCTTGCTCTCCACTAATGCGAGAGAACACATCCAATAGTTGCAAAACAATGATTAAGCCCAGGGCCAATAATAGACCCCCAATCATAATGCCGATAATACGTGGCTTAAACATAGGTTTTTTCAAATCCTTACTCTACGCAACATTGCATATCACAGTCACAAGCCATAAGGGGACAATATGACAAAGCAAACTGAAAATGCGCTCAATGCTGTGAATAGCCAAGACGAGAAGACATCCCTTACGCTCTGTGTTTTTTGTGGCGCCCGCGAAGGATATGCCCAAAATCATATGGCACTTGCCCAACATTTAGGCCGCGAAATTGCTCATCAAGGGCATAAGCTAGTTTATGGCGGCGGTGGTTTAGGCTTGATGGGTGCTGTCGCACGATCCGCCCATGAACATGGCGCCCCCGTCACGGGCATCATTCCTCATTTTCTAAAAGAAGCGGAAAAAACGCTCGAATGCGTCTCCCATAAATATGTCGAGACCATGCACGAACGTAAACTCGCAATGTTTGAACAAGCCGACGCCTTCATCGTTTTACCGGGGGGCATAGGTACGATGGAAGAAGCCGTGGAGGTATTTTCATGGCTGCGCCTAAACTTACATGAAAAGCCCCTCGTTTATCTCAGCGACACAGGATATTGGGATAGTTTATTAGCCGCATTTAACCATGTGATTGATGAAGGTTTCGCGAGCGAAGAAACACGGACGGATCTTCACAGTGCAGCCACAGTCGAAGAAGCTCTGAATCTTGTCGTGTATGAGATAGAAAACCCACGGACACGCCAGCCGATACACTTTGACAATGAAAATTACGACCCTGAAACAGGCGGCGTATTAGAGCGCGGTTAAACGGCTAGAATAGCCGCAATTGCCTCTAATCCGGCTTGGTCATCAGCATCAAAGGATCCGAATTCCGTACTGTCTACGTCTAGCACAGCGATTAATTCATTCTGTGCGTTTAAAACGGGAACGACAATTTCCGAATTTGTCTGAGAATCACAAGCGATATGTCCCTCAAAGGCATGCACATCGCGAACGATGATCGTTTCCTTTTTCGTTGCACAAGCACCGCATACTCCCCGAGAAAAAGGTATACGCAGACACCCTAATGTGCCTTGATAAGGCCCGACAACAAGCTCTGCTTCTTTCAAGGGATCGACTTCGTAAAACCCTGTCCAAAAGAAGTAATCGAACCGCCCCGCCAAGAGACACGATGCCGTAGCATATCGCGCGGTTTGCGAGGTTTCTCTCTCAATCACCGCCGCGATTTCTTCTAGAACATCTTTATATATTTGTGCTTTCGTCATGAGCCGCAAATAGGTTGCCCCTTTACAGACCGCAAGAGCCAAGGCCCTCTTTCCTCATCACACTCTCTTGATTATCATCCATTTAAAAAAACTTCATGGGATTCCCCCTAGCCAACGCTTTCTATTCCGACTATAGGAGCAATATTCGAAAACGAACATTCTGTTTGTTTTAGAAAGCTCTGTTTTACACGATAGCCGCCAAATGTCTTAGACAGCCTCTTCGCGGCTCAGATTGAAAGATTGCCTCATGACAACTCGTCTTGCGATTAATGGATTTGGCCGCATTGGCCGGAACGTACTCCGCGCTTTATATGAGAGTGGACGTGACGACCTCGAAGTCGTTGCAATTAATGACCTATCCTCCCCGGAAAATCTGGCGCATTTATTGAAGTATGATTCGGTTCATGGTCGTTTTTCTGGCACGGTAACAGCCAAAGGGAATACGCTCGACATCGGCAAAGGCCCGATTGAGGTCACTTCAATTCGAAACTTAGAGGATCAAAACTGGGCAGATAACAACGTAGATATAGTTTTAGAGTGCACAGGCATTTTCACCAGTCGCGACGCAGCCGCGAAACATATCGCCGCCGGCGCGAAACGCGTTTTAATCTCCGCTCCAGGTACGAATGCAGACAAAACTATCGTTTACGGTGTAAATGAGGATGTCCTGACAAAAGATGATATTGTGGTTTCCAATGGATCTTGCACAACGAACGGCCTCGCCCCTTTAGCAAAGGTTTTGCATGAAACCTTTGGTATTAAAAACGGCTTTATGACGACCGTACATGCTTATACTGGCGATCAACCTACGCTCGATACAATTCACCGTAAGGATTACAATCGTGGCCGCGCCGCTGCCTTGTCTATGATTCCAACCTCTACGGGCGCCGCCAAGGCGATTGGCCTCGTTATGCCAGAGCTCGATGGGAAATTAGACGGCAAAGCCATTCGCGTCCCTACCCCGAATGTCTCTGTTGTGGATTTGGTCGTCAATACAGAAAAAGCCGCCACACTCGAAGCTGTCAACGCCGCTTTTGAAGCCGCAGCCAAAGGGCCTTTGAAAGGCATCTTACAAATTGTCGAAGATAAGACGGTTTCCATTGACTTTAATCATGATCCGCATTCTTCTAGCTATATGACGGGCGAAACCGTCATCATGGATGAGAAGATGATCCGCGTTCTGAGTTGGTATGACAATGAATGGGGTTTCTCAAATCGCATGCTCGACACCGCCTCTGCCATGGCGAAATTTCTTTAATAAAAAGGTTAAATAGTGCGCCCTCCAAAAGCCGACGAACTTCTTGCAAAACTTCGCAGTCAGTTAGAACACCATCAAGATGCGGTCATCCAAGACCCGCAAGCCAATGTGGTGAAACTGCTGGCCTATGACATTTCCAAAAATGTCGAGGAACGTGAAATCGCTTTCAAGGATATTGAAGCCCTCATTAAACAATTATCAGACCAAGGCGCTATTGCTCGGGCAAGGCGCCTAAGACGACGCGCAGGTTTGGAACAGCTAGAAGCGTTCAATACCAAAGTCGATGATATCGCCAAAGCCAAAGCCAAAGAAGGCTGGGAAGCCTTTAAAAACTGGGCTGAAAAGCCAGGTTTGGGCATAGTATTGACGGCGCACCCAACCTTTTCCCTTTCCCGCGATATTCGCAATTGCCTCGGTGCTTTGGCTTCAAAACCAGAGGGAGAGTATGAGGCAGAAAAAGCACAGCTAAAAACACATCCATACCTACCTAAACGTGCCCCGACTTTAATAGAAGAACATGAAGACACGCAGGCCACTTTGGAACGTATTCAAGGGGCTTTGAACCTGATTAATTCCAAAACTTTATCGGTTGCTCAGAAAGCTTTCCCGAAACAATGGAAGACATTGACCCCGCATTTGGCGGATGCCTATAGCTGGGTTGGTTATGACATTGATGGCCGGACCGATATTTCCTGGGGGGACGCATTACGGCTTCGTCTTTCCGAGAAATATACCCAGTTACAGCGCTATCTTAAAAGCGCCCGGAATTTACAATCTCTCGGCGGGCTCTCATCCAAGAGTGAAGCGGCTCTCGACACATTGGTTGATAAACTCTCAGACGCTGCAGCCAGTTCAAAGCGTGACCTCACTTTGTTTGAAAAAGATATTACGCTACCAGAGAACCTTGTAGCCGCCGCCAATAATCTTACGCGGGGGTCAACACGTCGTTTCACCAATTTGGATGAAGCCATAAAATTATTAGGTGAAACAATTGAGGGGGCTGGTGATGACAGTGCGAAAGCCCTTATTGTCTTACGGGCGCAAATGGTCGCTTTCGGCTTGGGCACAGCTCGCATCCATTTCCGTTTGAATGCGCGCCATGTGCTTTCGGCAATTAAACCTATCTTCGGTATGGACCGCAAAAGTTCCGACAACCGAACACTTTTAAACCGCGCTACAAAACTCACAAAAGAGGTCGAAGCCCTGCCCGTTAACTTTGCCTCACTCGCGCTAGAAAAAAGCACAGCGCATGAGAAGATGATTTTGTCGGCGCAAATTCATAAATATATCGATGATAAAACGCCTATCCGTCTTTTGATTGCAGAAACAGAAGACAGCCTTGTCCCGCTCGGCGTGCTTTATTTGGCGCGATTATATGGGCTTGAAAACCATTTAGACATCTCGCCTTTATTTGAAACAGCAGACGCGCTCAATAATGGCGGACGGATTATTGGCAAAATGCTCGCCAACCCTGTCTATCGCGATTACGTAAAAGCCCGTGGTATTTTTGCTATTCAAACGGGGTTTTCTGATGCGGGCCGCTTTATGGGTCAAATCCCAGCAACCCTCGCGATTGAACGTCTACATTCTCATTTTGCTCATCAGATGGAAAAATATGAGATGCAAGATGTAACACCGCTTGTCTTTAACACGCACGGCGAAGGCTTAGGGCGCGGCGGACATCCTGGTGCAATTGAAGAACGTGTTGATTATGCCATGAGCCCATGGGCAATCCGCCAATTTGAAAAACGCGGGCTTCACCTTTGTCATGAACTTAGCTTTCAAGGCGGTGATGGTTTCCTCTGGTTCCAAACACCCGCTATGGCCGAAGGCACAACCCTATCCCTTATTGCCGCGCGATATGCGGATAGAAGCCAAGCTGAAGATGACAGTTTTTATACAGAAAATGATTTTTCTTGGGATATATTCCGGACTATCGGCTCGGAACAAGACAGTCTCTATCGCGATCCAAATTACTTAACGATATTAGGTGGCTTCGGGCAAAATGTACTTATCCCAACGGGGTCCCGCGCCGTAAAACGGGCGCAAGGTGGGAACGGAACGGATATGTTCAACCCCCGTCAATTACGAGCCATTCCGCATAATGCGATATTGCAGCAATTCAGTACGCCAGCGAACATCATCTTCGGTGTTGGTCGTGCGGCAGCGATTGATCCTGAAAAATTTGCTAATCTCTTAGAAAATTCAGCGCGAGCGCGCTCTATCTTCCGATTGGTTGCTATTTCTCAGAGCCGAACACAGCTCTCAGCTTTGACAGCCTATGGTCGCTTATTTGACCCCGGCTTCTGGATTAGCCGCGCGCTTTCGGGGATTGAACCCATGCTTGCCGAGCGGTGCCTGACTGTGGCCGATACCCTCAGCCAAAGCCAATGGCGTTCGCAAATTACAGATTTGGCCAATCGCCTACGTATGGACCAGTTCAATAGCGATAATACTTTAGGGCAGTCAGACTTAGTCTGTACAGATTGTGACCCAGAGACGTTG
The DNA here is from genome assembly GCF_003634015.1 of Litorimonas taeanensis. Lineage (NCBI taxonomy): Bacteria > Pseudomonadati > Pseudomonadota > Alphaproteobacteria > Maricaulales > Robiginitomaculaceae > Litorimonas > Litorimonas taeanensis. The sequence continues at coordinate 31,302 of NZ_RBII01000001.1, read as the reverse complement.
AAAATACTTCACGCCCTCCGCTTGGCTGTCGTCATGAAAATGATGATAATTGCAACAGACCTTCCCGCCATTGGCGACGAAAATACATCTCAGATGAATGTGTTACAGCGCCTTCAGACCTTCCAAATTGACCAAATTTTGGAGGAATTGAAACAGCGCTATCCGGAAAACAAGGCCGCGCTGACTTGGACAGAAGATTTAGTCGAGGAAGCCGGATTAAAAGTTGGCGGCTCTGGCGGCTATCCGCACATTGCCGAGACAATTATTAAACCTATGGAACGGGCCTCTCAGCTTGTCCGCCAAATTACGATAGCGATTACGCATCAATATGATGCCTTTGGCTAGCTGATTTAAACTGCCTCTCCCTTGCAATTCAGGGGGAGGCGCTTAAATAGAACGCATGGCGAACATCACCCCGTTAAGGCCCGAAGCGAATTTGTCCATGTGGCAACCCCATCGCCCTGAAAGACCCGAAAAGTCTGAGGGCGGAAAACGGTTTCGCCTTGTGTCAGAGTTCGAGCCCAAAGGCGATCAACCCAAAGCCATTAAAGAACTTTGTGATGGCTTAAATTCGATTGAACGCGATCAAGTTCTGCTTGGTGTTACGGGCTCTGGTAAAACCTTTACCATGGCGAAAATCATTGAACAGACACAACGCCCGGCTCTGATTATGGCGCCTAATAAGACTCTGGCCGCGCAGCTATATGCAGAATTTAAAAGCTTCTTCCCTGACAATGCCGTCGAGTATTTCGTCTCTTATTATGATTATTACCAGCCCGAAGCCTATGTGCCGCGGACAGATACCTTTATTGAAAAAGATAGTTCCGTAAATGAGCAGATTGACCGTATGCGCCATGCGGCAACACGGGCCATCTTAGAGCGCGACGACGTTATCATCGTCGCTTCTGTGTCTTGTATTTACGGTATCGGATCCGTTGAAACCTATACAGCCATGACGGTTGATTTGCAGCGCGGGCAAGACATGGATCCTCGCCAATTAATGGCGCAATTGGTCGAGCTCCAATATCAACGCAATGACCTCGCTTTCCAACGCGGCTCTTTCCGCGTTAGAGGTGATACAATTGAGCTCTTCCCCGCGCATTATGATGACATGGCATGGCGATTTGATTTCTTTGGAGATGAAATCGATTCGATTACGGAATTTGACCCGCTGACGGGGAAAACTAAACGTGAGATAAGCAATGTGCGAGTCTATGCGAACTCGCATTACGTCACCCCTCGCCCCACGGTTCAATCGGCGATGAAAGGGATTAAACACGAATTAAATAACACGCTTGAGCGGTTCGAAGCAGATGGCAAACTGCTCGAAGCACAGCGCATTAGCCAAAGGACTGAATTCGACCTTGAGATGATGGCCGCTAGTGGGTTTTGTAATGGTATTGAAAATTATTCGCGCTATCTAACCGGCCGCGCGCCGGGTGAACCACCGCCCACCTTATTTGAATATCTCCCAGAAGATGCGCTCCTCTTTATGGATGAAAGCCATGTTTCTGTGCCGCAAATTGGCGCTATGAGTAAGGGCGACTTCAGTCGTAAATCCACGCTCGCCGAACATGGTTTTCGTTTGCCTAGCTGTATTGATAACCGCCCACTTAAATTCGAAGAATGGGACGCGATGCGGCCACAAACTGTGCATGTTTCAGCCACACCGAGCGATTGGGAAATGGAGCGCACAGGCGGCGTTTTTGTCGAGCAAGTTATTCGCCCTACAGGCCTTATTGATCCCCCCGTCGAAATCCGTCCAGTTTCCACAGACGGAGCCAACCAAGTTGATGACGTGATTGACGAGGTTAAAAAAGTGGCCGCGCGCGGCTATCGTTCGCTCGTCACCACTTTGACCAAGAAAATGGCCGAAGACCTAACGGAATATATGACCGACCAAGGCATTCGCGTGCGTTATATGCACAGCGATGTCGACACGCTTGAACGTATCGAAATTATCCGCGATCTGCGGCTTGGTAAATTTGATGTACTCATCGGGATTAACCTCCTTCGCGAAGGTCTCGACATTCCTGAATGCGCCTTTGTCGGTATTTTGGATGCGGATAAGGAAGGCTTTCTTCGCTCTGAAACCTCGCTTATCCAAACGATTGGACGCGCCGCGCGGAATGCCGAAGCGAAAGTCGTGCTTTACGCCGATAAAGTAACAGGTTCGATGGACCGCGCTATGGGCGAAACTAATCGCCGCCGAGAAATTCAAGAAGCCTATAATGAAAAACATGGCATCACACCGCAAACCGTTTTGCGCGGCGTGGCCGATATTGTCGGCGATAGCGAAGCGGCGGGAAAAATCAAAGACGATGCGAATAAATACACACCCAGCGGTCAAATCAAACGCAAATATCTTGAAGCCGCTGAGGGTGAGCAAGAGCCTTATATGGGCGGCAACCTCACAGCCATTATGGCCGATCTCGAGAAGCGCATGTTCGAAGCCGCTGAAAATTTAGAGTTTGAGGAAGCGGCAAGGTTGCGTGATGAAATGCAAAAATTGAAGGGACAGTAGGATTTGTCGACCAATTACTCGGAGTCAGAAACTATTATCCGACATTTCGACGCTGATTTAGTGAGAGCGCAATATAGTTTAGTAATACACAAGACTACACGTGCAAAAAGCAATTTAATTAGAGCAGATATTGCGGCCAAATTAAAGTCTGACAAGAAGATTTTTGGCAATGCATACATTACTTTCAATCATATAGATTTGGTACATCAACAAGACGCTGTCATGGCCATTTGCCGAATGATGGATGCCACAAGGTCAACGAGTTCAGTACCCGCACTAATTAAAAAATTAAATAAGACCGATTGGCTCTATGAAAGATGTAGAGATATATACTCTCAATCAGATAGTTGTCCTGTCCAGCGTCAACTGTTAAACGACCTTGTTAAAGAAAAGTCTCTGTCTATTGATATTTTCATACGATTATATAAGTCACTTGAAAAATCTTCATCATATCAAGAGCTGAAGAAACTTCGTGATTCGGGCTTAGCTCACCGAGGAACTCAAAACTTACCAAGCATCGCAACTATAAAGATGGCTGAAACATGCCTGTGTCATTTGGAAAAGCTTTTGAAGTTAGCTTACCTTATATTTTTGAACACAGATTATGACCCTAAACTAGGACGTGAACACGCACTAAATGATGCTCGCGTATTCTGGTCTCTTTTTGTTCTGCCAAACTAATCCACACCAATATCTGTTTCGCATAATTTATCCCAGAACCTGAAATATAGGCCATAATTTCCTTTGAACTTTGTGTGGTGAAGATTGTGGTGACTGGCAGTAATGATGTGCCGCCCCCACCATCCGCGAATCCAGCGCTCAGGATAGACTTCCCAACCTGCATGATTAAAAACGGCGTTTATCGTCATGAGCATTAAGAGGAATAGCGCCATAGCTATATGAAGCGGAACAAACAGCGCCATGACAGGGAGGAGCCAAGCGGAGCTTACGGCTTCTATTGGATCAAAGGAAAAGCTCGCCCAAGGCGTAGGCTGGACGGATCGATGATGCCCCGCATGTGTCCATTTAAATAAACGCCTGTGGTGCATCAGGCGGTGCGTAAAATAAAACCAACTATCCTGCACAATTAAATAAACCATTATAGAGAATGGTAGATATAGCCACCCCCATACACTTTGGGGCCATCCACTATAAAGCGCCGTCCCGCCCGCCTTCCACATCTCAACGACTATCGCGGCAGGTAGCGCATAGATAAAGGCGCTAAGGACAGAGAGGGTAATTTCATTCCGTATGGTGGCGGCAGTTGGCTCTCTCTTTGACAACCTTCGCGCCCGCTTGGGCGTCTTTTTCCACAGCGCCCAATGAATGGGCCATACAATGGCGAAATAACGAGCAATAATTATCGCTGTAAACGCCAGATATGTGATGACACTTTGTTCTATGGGGATTGGCCAACCATTCATAGCATAGGTATAGGCCGCAAAAGACCCAGACGCTATGCTGCATAATTAAAATTGACCACGCCGAAACCTTAATTAAAGTCCCCTTATGAGCGATGTTATTTTATCTATTGACCAAGGCACGACAAGTTCGCGCACTTTAGTTTTTTCGCCCAAAGGCAAAATTCTCTTTACGGCCCAACGTGAATTTCCGCAAATTTATCCCCAAGATGGATGGGTTGAACACGACCCAGAAACCATATGGCAATCTGTTCTGAAAACGCTCCAAGATGCCCATGAGTTTTGCGAAGATAATAACCATCAAGTCAAAGGCATAGGCATCACAAACCAGCGCGAGACAACTTTAGTCTGGAACCGCGAAACGGGTGAATGCCTCTATAATGCAATTGTATGGCAAGACCGCAGAACGGCCGCTGTCTGCCGTAAGATGGCGAAAACCTTCCCCATAGAAAAGTTGAATGCAAAAACAGGTCTGCTTCACGACCCCTATTTCAGCGCGAGTAAAATTGCTTGGATTTTAGACGAAGTCGAGGGCGCACGAGACCTTGCCAAGACAGGCAAGCTCGCTTTCGGGACTGTCGATTGCTTTCTGATTTGGCGCTTAACAGAAGGCAAAAGCCACGCCACAGATGCCACCAATGCGAGCCGAACAAACCTGTTTAATATTCACACGCAATGTTGGGATGAGGATTTACTTCAGCTATTCAACGTCCCCCGCTCGGGCCTTGCGGATGTGAAAGACTGCGTCGCTGATTTCGGCACCTGCACCGTATTGAATGAAGACATCCCTATTCTGGGCGTCGCAGGCGACCAGCAAGCCGCCGCGATTGGTCAAGCCTGTTTTGAGGTCGGTGACATTAAATCGACATATGGCACAGGCTGTTTTGTCATCCTAAACACAGGCGAGGAATGTGTGACTTCCAAGAATCGCTTGCTCTCCACGATTTGCTACCGCCTAGAGGGACAGGTTACATATGCGCTTGAAGGGTCAATATTTATAGCAGGCGCCGCCGTCCAATGGCTGCGTGATGGCATACAGATTATCAAAAGCGCGCGCGACACAGAGAAATATTGCAGGAGCCTTGAGAGTAATAAAGGGGTTTATCTTGTCCCCGCTTTCACGGGGCTCGGCGCGCCGCATTGGGACCCTGATGCGCGCGGCGGCTTATTTGGGTTAAGCCGCGATACGGGCCGAGCAGAAATTATCCGCGCCACAATAGAGAGCGTTTGCTATCAAACTTATGACCTTTTTACGGCGATGGCCCAAGACGGCGTAGACCCCAAAGTTCTGAGAGTCGATGGCGGCATGGTGGCGAATGATTGGATGGTGGACTACCTCTCTGGCGTGTTGGATATCCCTGTAGAGCGCCCAAAAGTGCTTGAAACCACAGCCTTCGGTGCAGCCGCCCTCGCTGCAATTGGCGCAGGCGTTTATGATTCGCTTGATACTGTAAAAGCGGCATGGCAGCTTGATGAACGGTTCGAACCCGATATGGATGCCGAAACACGGGAAACCGTATTAAAAGCTTGGAAATCAAGCGTGGAAAAAGTGCTGACAAACTAGACAAAGAGGCTTTGCAGTCCGCTCTCCTACCGCTATAGAACGGTCATTCTGTAGAGCAGGTCCTGAATGGGGGGATAGCTCAGTTGGTTAGAGCCGTCCGCTCATAACGGATTGGTCGGGGGTTCGAGTCCCTCTCCCCCTACCACTCTTATTTTGACCCTTTAGAGGGCCACGCAATTCTTCAAATCAATTGAAAGATTGGCGAGCTTTGACCTGTCTAAATTCACCCCTTTAGTCAGGGACATTTTTCCAAACATAAAGTCACGCGGGGCATTCACGGCATCGACCGCAATGAATCGGCCCTTCTTAAAATAATAAGCCGCAAAATTACGGCTTGTCTCGGCATCACCGCGAATAATCACCTCATCATAGCCTGTTGAGAGGCCAGCGATTTGTAGCTTCAAATCAAACTGATCAGACCAGAACCAAGGCAGGCTATTATAAGGCTTGGGCGTCCCATTAATATGTTGCGCCACCACCTTGGCTTGTTCCGTCGCATTCGGAACCGATTCCAGTCTCAGATGGGTGTCATAAATCGCGTTGTAATGCCAGCTTACATCTCCGGCCGCATAGATATCGGGGTCAGAGGTTTGACAAAATGCATTGACCTCTATGCCATTTCCAATGTTCAGTCCTGCCGTTTCTGCCAAATCAATATTAGGGATTACCCCAATTCCAATGATCACCATATCTGCCTGGAACGTTTTTTCACAGGACGTCGAAACGGATAAGCCCTTATCCGTTTTTTGAATTTCAGAGGCAATAACAGTCTCAAAGATTTCTACGCCTTCTTCTTTATGAATACGCTTGTAAAACTGAGACATCTCTGGGGCGGTCACTCGTTGTAAAATCCGTGGCATGGCTTCCAAAACAACCACTTCAAGGCCTTGTTTTCGCAAAGACGCGGCTGTTTCTAATCCAATATATCCGCCGCCAATGATGACGGCCTTTGTGGCGGTTTCAGCCTTTGCTTTTATGGCCAATACGTCTTTTGTATCGCGCAGATAGAACACACCCTCTAAATCTTCGCCTGCAATAGGTAATCGCCTTATTCTTGCGCCAGTTGTGAGGACAAGTTTATCATAAGAAAACACCTGACCGTCATCTGTCAAAACTGATTTTTCGTGACGATTAATAGAACCGACCCGATGACCAAGCTTCAAATCTATCTTCGCTTTTTCATACACTTCCGCTGGACGAATAAGAATATCATCAATTGATTTTTGGCCGGATAGAAAATCCTTTGATAGAGGCGGCCTGTGATAGGGTAAAACCGCTTCATCGCCGATAACGGTTATATCGCCTTCCCAGCCCCCTTGTCGGAGACTAACGCATGTCTGGGCCGCCGCATGAGAGGCCCCAATAATAACAACCGATTTCACCATAATTTACCTGTATTCTCTGTCTTTCAGTCTCAAAACGGCCATATTATTCAGCAATGCGACGGGTTCATTATGCTATGCTTGTGTCAGAGGCTGTGACATTTGCCAACTATAGACAAGAGACATAGCCTAATAAAAAATTGGAGAATTTTATGAAAAATTGGATTTTAGGAGGCGCTGCCTCACTTGGAATGGCCGCGTGCAACTCAGGTGGCCCAACCTATATCACGACAGGCAATGCAAACCCACCAAGTATTCAAGTCAGTGCGACAGGCGCGGTTTCCGCGGCCCCAGACCGTGCAACTGTTACGGCAGGCGTGGTCAGTGAGGGGAAATCAGCGCGTGAAGCCATGCAGAATAATGCTAGTTTTATGACGACTGTCTTTGATGCCTTAGAAACGGCAGGCATTGAAAAAAAGAATATTCAGACGAGCCAATTATCGCTTCAACCCCGTTACGATTACAGCAATCGCCAAGCCCCAAAAATTAACGGCTACGAAGCGCGCAATACATTAACGGTGAAGAGCGAAAATCTAGAATCTGTCGGAACTATGCTAGATGCTTTGGTGAGTGCAGGTATAAACAACATAAATGGTGTAGAATTTTCTCTGTCTGACCCAACAAATGCAATGTCTCAAGCCAGAGAAAAAGCGATTAAAGAGGCAAAGGCCAAAGCGCAAAGGATGGCCCTTGCCGCTGGTGTGAAATTGGGGCCGTTGCTCAGTCTGAATGAGAGCAATTATAACCCTTCACCGCGCCCCATGATGATGTCTGTACGTGCAGAGAGCGATGCGTCGACACAAATCTCGCCCGGAGAGCAATCTATGAGCGTAACAGTTAACCTATCATACGCTATCGAAGAATAGAGGGCAGCGAACTAATAAAAGAAAAGGCGGTCATAAAATGATCGCCTTTTTTACTTCAATTATGTCAATCGCCTCAGGGCCGTAAAGTTTAATGCGCCGGCGGAAGTATCACTTCGTTATCTTCATCCAATAAAACGACGTTCGGTGCGTAATTACGCGCCTTTTCAGCTTCCATTTGGCAATATGTTATAATGATAATTTTATCACCAAGCTGGACGCGGCGTGCGGCAGCACCGTTTAAACCAAAAGTTTTTGATCCACGGGGCGCGGTTATCGCATAAGTCGTAAAACGCTCCCCATTTGTGATATTTAAAATATCAACCTGCTCATTCGCCAGAATACCAGCGCGATCGAGTAAGTCTTGGTCGATAGAAATCGAACCTTCGTAATGTAGATCAGCTTGTGTCACCGTTGCTCGGTGAATTTTGCCTTTCATCATCGTTAAAAGCATACTGCCCTCCAATTGTCTTCCTGCCCTATATAGGCACGAAGCCCACATTACAAAAGAAGAAGCCAGATAAATTTGTGACAGCTCAACTTACTGTTTACCTGACATTCATCTTGGACTCAGAGTCGTTTTTGCTTAGAGGGAGCTATGAATTCTAATCTTGCCATATTGATTACGGGCGGCACGCTCGACAAAATTCACGACACGCTGACAGAAAGTCTTATTTTTGGCGGTGGCGGCAAAACGCGGGTGCAAAACATACTCAAAACTGGACGCTGTGACAGTCCACGGCTGCATGTTCTGATGAAAATGGACAGCCTAGACATGACAGATGAGCATAGAGACATCATCTTGAAATCTGTAAATGCAACGCCTGAGGACCGCATTGTCATCACACACGGTACAGGCTCCATGGAGTTAACAGCCAAATATTTAGATGGCAAAGTAGAGGGTAAAACCGTTGTATTGACGGGGGCCATGCGTCCGCAATCCTTGGGAAAATCTGATGCTGGCTTCAATGTGGGCGGCGCCATTATTGCCGCTCAGACTCTACCTAATGGAGTTTATGGCGTGATGAACGGACAGGTGTTCAACGCCCAAGACATCCATAAAAATACGCAATCAGGGCGTTTTGACCGATAAGTGCTCAAACTTTGCGCTTCTTAATTAAGTCCTCTGGACTCTCCGTATTTTTATCGACAAACAGTAAATCATAGCCTATATTTTCCTAAATAATATAATTTGGGATATCTTCATGACGCTTTCTTTTAAACATGTTGGGCTGTTACTTGCCCCCCTAGCCCTCATCGCCTGCGATCAGAGCCCCTCAACAACGGACACCCCATCGAGCGAATCCTCTGCCCTACCGACTTTGGAGTTTGAAAAAATCACCTTGGATAACGGGCTCGATGTGATTTTTCATGTCGATCGCTCCGATCCTGTCGTCGCTATTGACCTTGCTGTGCATGTCGGCTCAGGACGTGAAAAGCCTGGCATGACTGGTTTTGCCCATCTCTTTGAACATCTCCTTTTTCTGGATTCCGAAAACCTTGGTTATGGCGGTCTTGATGAAATGAATACGCGTATTGGCGGAGAAGGTACAAATGGCTTCACCACCAATGATATGACACAATATTTCCAAGCTGTTCCCAAGGATGGATTAGAAAAAATTATATGGGCCGAAGCCGATAAGCTGGGATGGTTCATCAATACCGTCAATCAAAACGTCATCGACCGCGAGAAACAGGTCGTTAAAAATGAAAAACGCCAACGCGTCGATAACCAAGCCTATGGCCACAATCTCTATGTGATTGGCAAAGCGATTTATCCTGTTGGGCACCCTTATAATCACCAAGTTATCGGGTCCTTAGAAGACCTTGAAAATGCTTCTCTTGAAGACACTAAAAACTTCTTCGCTGATTGGTATCGTCCTGACAATGTCACCGTCACGATTGCAGGTGACTTTGAGATGGACGAAGCCAAGGCAATGGTTGAAAAATATTTCGGCGAAATTCCGGCTTCGGAACCAACGCCCAAAACACAAGCCGAACCCGCTAGCCTGTCCGCGACCAAAAAAGTCAATCATGAAGATAATTTCGCAACCGTTCCGCAATTGACTATCGCTTGGCCTGCCGTCCCTGAATATCACCCAGACGCTTATGCCCTTAACATTCTTCTAAACTACCTTACTGATGGCAAACGCGCGCCCTTGAATGAAGTCTTGGTTGATGAACAGCAACTCACCACACGTGTTGATGGCTTTAATTATACGAAAGAATTAGCCGGTGAGCTTTACCTGTTTGTGTCCCCAAAAGCAGGAGAAGACACTGATGCGCTAATGCCAGCGATTTGGGAAGGTTTTGCTCGGTTTGAAAGCAATGGTATTCCAACAGAAGCCCTCGAACGTATCAAAACCCAAGCTGAGGTCGGCGTGTATGACGAAGTACAAAGCGCACTCGGCAAGGCTATTGCCCTTGGTGAATATAATGTCTTCAAAGGTGACCCAGCCTTTTTCACCACAGATATTGAACGCTTACGCGCTGTAAGCGCCGATGACGTCATGGATGTGTATCAACGCTATATCAAAGACAAACATTACGTTGCGACGAGTTTCGTTCCCAAAGGCGCAATAGAACTAGGCCTAGAAGGGGCTGAAAAAGCCGTTGTTGTCGAAGAAGTCGTAGTACAAGGCGCGGAAAAAGATGTGCCTTACGATCCATCGGCACGGGTTTTTGAGCCTACGCCATCTTCCTTTGACCGTACCGTTGAACCTGAATTTGGCGCAAGCTACACGCTACCCTCCCCCACAATTTGGCATGGAACGGGCGAAAATGGCCTTACAATGGTAGGGATTCAATCAGACGAAGTGCCTCTTATTGAGTTTTCTCTCGATTTCGACGCGGGGAAAATCAGAGCCCCCTTATCAACGCCCGGCGTAGCGGCTCTAACCGGGGATATGTTGACCAAAGGGGCAGGCGAATTAGACACAGCCGCTTTTGAAGAGGCCCTTGGCGCTATTGGTTCTGAGCTCTCGGTTTCGACAGGCGATCAAATCACAACCATTCGCGGGAAAACATTAGCGCGTAATTTACCGAAAACGGTGGCGCTTTTGAAGGCTATGATTAATGCCCCCAAATTCGACACTCAAGAATTTGAAACGCTAAAAGAAAGCTATGCTCAAAATGCGGTCGCCCAATTAGCGAACCCGAATTTTATCGCGAGCCGTGAAGCACTCAAATTACGATATACTGAGGCAACCCCTCTATCTATTGCAGGCTCAGGAACAGAAGCACAAGTCCGGGCTATTACTCTGGATGATGTGAAAGCGTTTTACGCGAAGCATTATGATTTATCGACGGCTACGTTAAATATCGTCGGAAGCTTCAAAACAGATGAAGTACAGAATGTGTTCGGCTCTTTATCAGATCCTGTCGAGACCCCAGTCGCCGCGCTGTCGCTCCCTAAACTGGCCCCTGTCGAAAAAACAGAAATCTATTTCTATGACATTCCAGAAGCCAAACAATCTGTCATTCGTATGGAGCGACCTGCACTGGCAATGACTGACCCTGCTTATGCAGAGCTAGAGGCGCTTAACTTCCCGCTTGGCGGCATTTACACCTCAAAGCTCAACACCACATTACGGGTGGATAAGGGCTATACATATGGCATTCGCTCTTTTGCTTCTGGTAATGAAACCCAAGGGCAATTTGGCGTCAGCACGTCAGTGCGCACCAATGCGACTAAAGAAAGTATTGAACTTATCGACAGCATTTTAGAGTCGCATAGCCAAGACATGGGCGCCGAAGAGTTAGACGAAACCAAGGAAGCCTTGTTACGGGGCCAAGCGCTTAAAAATGAAACGCTGGGTGATAAGCTCCGCCTTGTTCAATCCATTAGCCGAAATGGCCTGCCAGATGATAATCAATCTAAAGGTATGGAGCGTGTGAAAGCCATGGATCTTGAAGCCGCTAAAGCCCTTATGGCCACCCATATCCGCCCTGATGCCATGCGGATTATTGTCGTTGGCGATGCCTCTTCACAAGCTGAGCGATTAAACGCGCTAGGATTTGGCGCGCCTATATTGCTGCGTAAATAAGGCACGTTCCTCAAATATAATTGTATAGGGTCGATGGCCCTATTGATTTGGCTCTTACAAAATGTGAGAGCCATTTTTTATGACACTTTCACTCTGTTACACTGAGTTCCCCTAATGATAATTAACATTCTATGGATTCTATTAGGCTTCCTTCTCCTCGTAGGCGGGGGCGAGTTAATTGTACGAGGTTCTGTTGCAATCGCGAATAAAATGGGTCTGTCCAAAGCGCTAATTGGCGCGACATTTGTGGGTTTCGGAACCTCTTTACCTGAATTCGTCGCCAGTTTCGGCGCTGCAGCAAAGGGCGAAGATGCGATTGCTCTTGGAAACGTTGTGGGGTCTGATATCGCCAATCTATTACTTATACTGGGTGTGAGCGCGTTTATTTTCCCGCTCGTGGTACCGCGCAATCGATTAGGGCTCGACTTCTTTTTCGTTATGCTGGCCTCGGTGACCTGTTTTTTCATTATCTATTTCGGGGTCTTACCTATTTGGCTTGGCCTCGTTCTTTTTGCAGTTTTCATTGTTTACATGACGCAATTATTTATCTCCGATAAAAACGAATTAGAAGGCGATGTGGTCATTCAAAATCTGGCCATGCCCATAGCCTTGTTTCTAAGCCTTATTGGCATTGCCCTCTTAGTATTTGGAGCAGATTTTCTTATCAAAGGGTCAACGGCTATTGCCTCTGATTTTGGTGTCTCTGAAGCAATTATCGGAATTACCATAGTGGGTGTTGGCACATCCGCACCGGAGCTTTTTGCGTCAATCATGGCGAGCTTTAAGAAAGAAAATGCCATTGCCTTTGGCAATATTATTGGCTCCAACATCTTTAATGTTTTTGCCGTTCTCGGCATAACAGGCATAGTTTACCCGCTGAAAGATTTAGGCGGATTTACGCTTTGGGACGGCGCTATCTTAATCGCCGCAACCCTGTTTATGTTCCTCTTTGCCTTTACCCGGAAACGTATTTCCCGTTTAGAAGGCTTTGTTTTAATTTGCGCTTATATTGGCTATTTAGCCTATCTCATTCTAAGAAATAGCGCTTAAGCTGGCCGATTTAATTCGCGTCAGCTTCTACGGCCTCCATAACGCGAAGTAAGTTTTCACCCCAAATCTTCGCAATATCGCCTTCAGAATAACCGCGCCTAACAAGCTCTGCAGTGACGTTCTCAGTTTCTGAGGCATCTCTCCAGCCTTCCACACCGCCGCCGCCATCAAAATCCGATGCAATGCCCACATGGTCAATACCTGCGACTTTAACGGCGTGGTCAATATGATCCACAAAATCCGAAACATTAGCTTCTGGAGCCATCGCTGTAATCTCAGCGCGGCGAAGGACATACAGATTACGTTTAGCTTGATCCCAAGAACTGCGATCCCCAAACTCTTTATCCAGCGCGTCTCTGGCCGCCTTTTGTTCGGCTGTTGGAAGCTTCACATAGGCGCCTAAAGCGACCATTTGGGCCACTCCATTTACGGCCTTAATCTTTAGTAACTGCTCATCATCTAGATTGCGTTCCGTATCGGCTACTGCCTTCACACCACTATGCGAAGCGATAATCGGCGTCCGAGATAAATCCGCGGCCTGCATCATTGTCGCTTTCCCTGTGTGGGAAACATCAACCATAATACCATTATCATTAAGCGCGCGAACGAGGTCTTGTCCAAGAGGTGACAGACCATTCCACTTTGGCCCTTGGTCTCTTTGGCTATTTGGGTTCGAGCTATCACCAAATTGGTTGTGCCCGAAATGGGTAAGCCCGACATAACGCACCCCTCTCTCTGCCCAGAAAGGTATAGATTCAATGCTTTCCCCTAATGGATAGGCATTTTCCATACCCACCAATACGGCATGTTTACCTGCGGCCACAATCCGGCGAACATCGGCTGCCGTTTTGGCCAATTCGAAATTGTTTGAGTGCGTTTGCGTTAAAGCGGTGATAGCGGCAATGCGCGTTTCGGCAATTTCTGAGGCTTGCGCATAACCTTCATCCGTTAGGTCACCCTGTGGGGTATATACAATCCAAAAGCCGCTATCTAATTTTCCTTCGGCGAGCTTTGGCAAATCCACTTGTAAGTCCGTCAACTCAGCAGGATTAATTTCCGTCATATAGGTGAGCGGAATATCGATATGTGTATCAAGCGTGAGGGTTTGATCGTGAATTTCAGAAGCCGTGCGTGTTGACTCTGCAACGCATGCCGATGCACTTACAGCTAATAGCAACAATGCAGAATGTTTTAGGTTTATCATTTTCGTGTTCGCTTTGTAGTACCGAGGTTATGTCAGAGCTTATTCTCTGGCCTTAAAATCAATGTCTTTTTTTGACGCAATCATTTTCATACTTAAGGCAAAACTCTTTGCCTTGTCTAAACCGCTTAAGACCTCAATAGAGATTTTTTCATCTTGAAGGCTTGTGAGTTTCAACCGTGAACCGAAAACCACTAAGTCTTGCGAGTCGCCCGCAATAACTTTCTCAACCCTACCAAGACGAAGCCACTCGCCTTTAACGGATTGAATTTGGAATTCAAAAACCAGCTTATCTTTCTTTTTGTGTTTATATATAAGTCTCGACAAAGCGTTTATTGAGCCATCTAAATCAGAGCGTTCATATCTTATGGGGTCGAAAGGCTTTTTCTGCTCAATCAGGATATTTTGTAATATATTGGGCAAGTCTAATTGCCCCTTCTCACTTGTAAATACTCTATCAAACTGACCGTCTTTATCAGAATCCATGAGACAGGATTGAAGTTTAATCGGTTTTCCAATTTTAGGGGTGGCTAAAAAAGTGGGTTCTAAAGAGCAAAAAGCCTTTTGGCCTTTTTTATCTTCAACCAAGTATAAGCGCATACCAGATGTGAAAGTAATTTTTGTGTTGCCCGTCTTTCGAACAAATATGTCTGAATTCTCTGAGAGTATAATATTCTCAGTCGGAACAATCTTCTGTTCAAAGATAACATCGCCGGGCTGTATAGACACTGGTTCTATATTGACATCACCATAACCGCTAACGGGAACCGTCAGTTTCGTTAGCCTCTCAGCATGAGCCTGTTGCGACAACCCCATGCTGAATAAAACTGGTAGAAACAAACATCTCCTCAGCCAGACCATAATTCTTACTGGTCTAGGAAGCTTCGCAGTTTACGGCTTCGGCTTGGGTGTTTCAGCTTTCGCAGTGCTTTGGCTTCAATTTGACGGATACGTTCACGGGTAACAGAGAACTGCTGACCAACTTCTTCGAGCGTATGGTCAGTGTTCATACCGATACCAAATCGCATCCGTAAAACCCGTTCTTCGCGCGGCGTCAGCGACGCCAAGACGCGTGTCGTAGTCTCACGAAGGTTAGACTGAATTGCGGCCTCAATTGGCAAAATCGCGTTGCTGTCTTCGATGAAATCGCCCAATTGGCTATCTTCTTCGTCACCAATGGGTGTTTCCAGAGAAATAGGTTCTTTGGCGATTTTCATCACTTTGCGCACTTTTTCGAGCGGCATAGAGAGCTTTGCAGCCAGTTCTTCGGGCGTTGGTTCTCTTCCAATTTCGTGCAAAATTTGACGCGAAGTTCGAACAATTTTGTTAATCGTCTCAATCATATGCACCGGAATACGAATAGTCCGTGCTTGGTCTGCGATAGAGCGTGTAATGGCCTGACGAATCCACCACGTCGCATAGGTCGAGAACTTATAACCGCGGCGATACTCAAATTTATCAACCGCTTTCATCAGGCCGATATTACCCTCTTGAATAAGATCGAGGAATTGTAGGCCACGATTTGTATATTTTTTGGCAATTGAGATCACGAGACGAAGATTGGCTTCAACCATTTCTTTTTTCGCCTGACGGGCTTCACGTTCACCTTTTTGTACGGTCTGAACAATACGGCGGAACTCATCAACAGGCACACCTGTCTCTTGGGCCAAGCCGCCAATTTCAGCGCGAAGCCTCTCAATAGCGACGCTTTCACGCTTCAAGAAACGATCCCACGCCTCGGATTTACCAGACATGTCTTCTGTCCAATTTGGGTTCAATTCTGATCCCAAATACGCCTGTAGGAATTCTTGGCGAGGTACACCATTCCCGTCGGCCAAACGCATGAGACGACCTTCAAGGCTAATAAAGCGCTTATTGATTGTGTAAAGCTGATCAATCAAAGCATCGATACGCGCATTATTCAGCTGTAGAGATTTAATCTCTTCAATGATTTCTTCTTGCAGAGCATCATATTCTTCGGCCTGTGGCTTGCGCATTTTCTTGCCCGTAAGGCGCGCATTGATGAGCATGGCCTGAAGTTTTTGGAAGCGCCCGAAATTAGCAGAGATGCGATCGAGCTTATCCATGATGCCATCGCGAAGCGCCGCTTCCATCGATGCCATAGAGAGGTTTGTTTTATCATCCTCATCTTCATCATCATCATCGATTTGTTTCTCACCAGGGGCGTAATTCCGCTCTGGCATTTTATTTCGGGGCGGATGAACGGGTTGTGACAGGTCATCTTCTTCTGTCGCTTCGATTTCACCTTTTTCGATTTTCTCGCGACGTACTGCCGCTTGAGAACGGTCTTCCTGAATATTACCAATGGACTGATTATAAGTCCCATCAAGGTCAATAATATCACGGAGAAGAATTTCGCCTTCGGCCAATTCTTCACGCCAGATCATAATCGCTTCAAAGGTCAGTGCGCTTTCGCACAAACCTTTAATCATCGTGTCGCGGCCAGCCTCAATCCGTTTTGCAATGGCAATTTCGCCTTCGCGCGAAAGCAATTCAACAACGCCCATTTCGCGAAGATACATACGAACAGGATCATCCGTACGGTCAAGCTCGTCTTTGGAGTTCCCACCTTTAACCGTCGTCGTCTGCGCACGGGCCAGTGTTTTTGATCCGATTGTCGGCTCTTCTTTATCGTCATAGACAGAGATACCAAGATCAGAGAGTGCCGCCAAGACGACCTCTATTTCATCGGCGGAAATTCCGTCCATATCGATATGTTTACGCAGTTCATCAATAGGCAAAAGACCTGAATTCGTCTTCGCCTTTGCAATCATCCGTTTCACATCGATATGATCCATATCGAGGCGTTTGCCAGGAACGATTGGGGCGGGTTTATCAGGAATTGCGACGTCTGTAGATTCGTCTTTTTTAGTCGGGGTGGCTGTGCCGGCCATAAAGGCACCTTTCCGTTGTCAAAGGATATAACTAGCGTCTATCCCTTAATATAGTTTTAGCCGCACGTTAACCATAACGTCCGGCGAATCTTTTCACCTACGGCACGCCTATCGTCAATCACGATCTGCCTTTGCCGCACGCATTAAGCGCCGAAGCGCCTCCGAATTGTCCTCGCGAATAGTATCAGCCATTCGCAAGCGTGTTCCATGTGTTTCGTCGCTGGTTTGGTTTTGCTCGATTAGAGCGTTAGCCTCTTCTTGCCAGAGTGCTGTGCGTGTATCCAAATCCGAAGTCGACCCGCCCATGGCTGCTGTTATTAACAAACGGTCCCGGAGAAGCTCTTTACTTAACCCCTCTAGTCCCTCATTTGATATATGGGTGTTAAGTGCACTAATTTCAACTGCTTTTGTGACCCGCCAATAGGACAAAAAACTGCGCCGTAAGCGCATACAGTCCGGATTTGACAGCGGCAGCTCAAATAACGTCTCATCAACCCGCAATAAAAGCTCTGGAAACAGTAAAATCGCCCCGATTAAAGCCCTTTCACGACGTTGATTGCGGGCCAAGGCGGCGGCGTCGCGTTTCATAGAAAGCTTATCCGCTTTCGCCTCTTGCTTTCGGTTCGTTCTACGACTGGCTTGCCATCCATAAGCCGCGTCAAACCGTGATAGCAGCTCAGTCTTATACAGCGCCTTCACATCCTCATGCTCAATTTCGCCAAGAGCAGCATAGAGCCGTGATTTCAGCCCAGCCTTCTGCTCAGGTGTTTGCAGCGGTTCTTTTTCCTGCTCTCGCCGCCACAACATATCAATGAGCGGAATAGCGGATTCTAGCACGGCCTTCATGGCAGGTGGCCCTTCAGCCCGTATCAAGTCATCAGGATCCTTACCTTCTGGCAAAAGCGCGAACCGCAATGACTGCCCTGGCTTTAAGAGCGGCAAGGCGCGTTCAATTGATCGATAAGCCGCACGGAGACCTGCCTTATCGCCGTCAAAACATAATATGGGTTCGGGCCCTGCGCGCCACAACAGGTCAATTTGCTCCTCGGTCAAGGCTGTCCCCATAGGCGCAACAGCATGTTCAAACCCAGCGCGAGACAGGGCGATAACATCCATATAGCCTTCGGCGACAATCATCCCGCGCGAGCCATTTTTGGGGTTGGACAAGGCTTTACGCGCGCGGTGATAATTATAGAGAAGTTTGCTTTTCGAAAAGACAGGCGTTTCAGGTGAGTTCAGGTATTTCGCTTTGGCGTCTTTATCCATGGCGCGGCCACCAAAGGCGACAAGACGTCCGCGGCTATCATGAATAGGAAACATGATACGGTCGCGAAACCTATCCCAGCTATCACGGGAACGGTCATCAGATTCAATAATCAACCCCGCTTCAACAAGCTGCTTTTCACTCGCCCCTTGCTGTATCAATTCTGATTTCAAAGCTGAAAAATCATTAGGCGCAAATCCCATACCAAAATATTGCGCCGCTGTTTTTGATAGACCACGATTAGTCAGGTAATCACGGGCCGTTTCACCGACTTGGCGATAAAGGGACCGTTCAAAGAATTCTTGCGCCCGTTCCATCCACGAAATGGTTTCTTTGTTACGGGCTGCGCGCGCTTCTGCTTGGGGATCTGCCTTTGGCATTTCAATGCCAGCCATGTCCGCCAATTTTTCGACAGCCTCTGGGAAGCTCAGCCCCTCAACCTCCATCAAAAATGAAATAGCATCACCATGTTTGCCCGATGAAAAACAATGATAGAACCCTTTTTCGTCATTAACGAAAAAGCTGGGGGTCTTTTCGCTGGTAAAAGGAGACAAGCCTGCAAATTCTCGTCCTTGGCGTTTCAGTTTCACATGTCGTCCGACGACATCAGATGGACGAACACGCGCCTTGATCTCGTCCAAAAATGCTTCACCGAATTTCATAGAATAGAGATAAGCCCGAATGATTAAATTTGCGAGTCGTGAATGACAGAAGCTGTTTCTATTTTACCTTGCACACTCACCCTTTGGTTAAATTGGCCTAGTGTCTAGGGTCATATATTTGACGAACAGGCTTTGCTCGCCGCTCTGAATTGACAACAAAAAAGCCGCCCTCATTTCTGAGAGCGGCTTTATTAAATATTTTTTCGCGCTTATTCAGCGACACCTTCTTCGATTTCCGTTGGGAATTCTTCGAGTTGCGGCGCAGCAGCAGCTTTATCAGCCAAGAATTTCTCATCACGATCATTCGCCAGCTTTTGGTACTTACGGAGATTTCCGCCTGTACCCGCTGGGATCAAACGACCCACAATGACGTTTTCTTTCAGACCTTCGAGCATGTCTTCCTTACCTTGGACTGACGCTTCGGTCAGAACGCGTGTTGTCTCTTGGAAAGACGCAGCAGAGATAAAGGAACGTGTCTGCAAGGACGCTTTGGTGATACCCAGAAGGACAGGTGTCGCTTCTGCTGGTGTCGCCTTTTTATCGCGTTCTAACAGAGCTGCATTGACTTTGTTAAACTCAACTTTGTCCATTTGCTCATTACGAAGAAGCGTTGTGTCACCAGGATTAGTCACTTCAACCTTTTGCAGCATTTGACGTACGATAACTTCGATATGTTTGTCGTTAATCGGAACGCCCTGCAAACGGTAAACGCCTTGGACTTCATCGACAAGATATTCGGCCAGAGCTTCAACACCCATAATGCCCAAAATATCATGCGGCGCAGGGTTACCATCAATAAGGTAGTCACCCTTCTTCACACGGTCACCATCAGCCACAAGCATATGCTTACCTTTGGCAATCAAGAAGCTTGACGGCTCTAGATCTTCATTATCTGGCGTGATTTGAATCTTACGCTTGTTTTTATAATCACGCGTAAATTCAATTTTACCATCAATGTCAGCAATAACCGCATCGTCTTTCGGACGGCGCGCTTCGAAGAGTTCCGCAACACGTGGCAGACCACCCGTAATGTCACGCTGCGTTGCACCGCCTTTGGCGATACGAGCAAGAATTGCGCCCGGTTTGACCTTTGCCCCATCTTGTACAGAAAGGATCGCGCCAACCGCAAGCATGTAACGAGCGATATTACCATTTGGCAGTTTGATAGGCTCGCCATTTTCGTCTTCGATAACCGCAACAGGTTGAATATCACCTGATTTAGAAGAAGCACGCCAGTCGATGATAACTTTTGAAGAAATACCTGTTTCTTCATCCGTCTCTTCTTTGGCAGACACACCATCAACGATGTCCAAGAGACGTACAGTCCCTTCAACTTCTGTCAGAATTGGAGTCGCATATGGATCCCATTCCGCAAGACGATCACCGCGAGAAACCTTCGCGCCATCTTTCAATGTTAAGCGTGTACCATAATCAACTTTGTGCATTTCGAGCTCTTTTCCGTCTTTATTGACGATAGAGAATTCGAGCTTACGCGCTTTGGCAATATAGGTTTTGCCCGCAGCAATGACATCTTCTGAATTATACTGAATTGTACCTTCATTCGATGATTCAATAACAGATTTATCCGATACAGACGCCGTACCACCAATATGGAATGTCCGCATGGTGAGCTGTGTACCCGGTTCGCCAATGGACTGCGCCGCGATAACACCGACAGCTTCGCCCATATTGACTTTGGTACCACGGGCCAAATCACGGCCATAACATGTGGCGCAGATACCCGTGACAGTTTCACATGTCAGCGGGCTACGAACACGGAGTTCTTGTAGACCAGAAGCATCAATTTCGGCTGCAATATCTTCGTCAACATAAGTATTGGCTGGATATAGCAAATCACCTGTCCGTGGGTCTTGAATATCTTCTGCTAATGTCCGGCCTAATGTCCGTTCACCAAGAGAGACAACAACTTCACCACTATCAACAACAGGCTTAAGTTCGATACCTTGTTCTGTTCCGCAATCCTGTTCTGTAACGATACAATCTTGAGCAACGTCAACGAGGCGACGTGTAAGGTAACCTGAGTTCGCGGTTTTAAGCGCAGTATCAGCTAGACCCTTACGAGCACCATGGGTCGAGTTAAAGTAATCAAGAACCGACAGGCCTTCTTTAAAGTTTGCTGTAATCGGTGTTTCGATAATCTCACCTGACGGTTTCGCCATCAACCCGCGCATACCCGCAAGCTGTTTCATTTGGTTTTTCGAACCCCGAGCACCAGAGTCCGCCATCATGAAGATCGAGTTGATAACCTTACGCTCACGCGCGGCCTCGCCCATCATAGCGTCCGCTACTTTGTCAGTACATTTTGACCAAGCGTCGACAACTTTGTTATATTTTTCGCCCTTAGTAATAAGACCGTCAGCATATTGCTGTTCAAAGTCAGAAACGAGGTCCTGAGTTTCATTCACCAGTGTATATTTCGTATCAGGGATAACCATGTCATCTTTACCGAAAGAAATACCCGCTTTCGCCGCTTCGCGGAAACCTAGCCCCATCATTTTATCAGCAAAAATGACTGTCGCCTTCTGACCACCGTGACGGTAAACCGTATCGATTAATTTTCCGATTTCTTTCTTCGTCAAAGTTTTATTGATGACGGAATATGGAATAAGCGGATGTTTCGGCAAAAATTCTGCGAGCTTCAAACGCCCTGGGCATGTTTCTGCAACTTCATAAGAGATTGTGCCGTCTTCTGCGGTAACAGGGAAACGCCCTTTAATCTTAGAGTGAATAGACACATGACCATTATCAAGAGCCGCTTCGACTTCTTCAATATTGGCAAACATCATGCCTTCGCCTTTTTCACCATCACGCATAAGGGACATGTAATACAGTCCCAAAACGATATCCTGTGAAGGAACGATAATTGGCTTACCATTCGCAGGAGAAAGGATGTTGTTCGTCGACATCATCAATACGCGCGCTTCTAATTGCGCTTCGATAGAGAGCGGGACGTGAACCGCCATTTGGTCGCCATCAAAGTCAGCGTTAAACGCCGCACAAACGAGCGGGTGAAGACGGATAGCCTTACCTTCGGTTAGTTTCGGTTCAAACGCTTGAATGCCCAATCTATGGAGTGTTGGCGCGCGGTTAAGTAAAACCGGATGTTCACGAATAACTTCGTCTAGAATATCCCATACTTCGGGACGTTCTTTTTCAACGAGTTTCTTGGACTGTTTAACAGTGCCAGACAGACCTTTGGCGTCTAGGCGCGCATAGATAAATGGTTTGAATAATTCCAAAGCCATTTTCTTGGGCAGGCCACATTCATGAAGCTTTAGTTCAGGACCAACCACAATTACGGAACGTCCAGAATAATCCACACGTTTACCCAGCAAGTTTTGACGGAAACGCCCCTGCTTACCTTTCAGCATGTCTGACATAGATTTTAGCGGACGCTTATTTGCGCCGGTAATCACACGGCCACGACGGCCATTATCAAACAAGGCATCAACAGATTCTTGCAACATCCGCTTTTCATTACGAATGATGATGTCAGGTGCGCGAAGCTCAATCAAACGCTTCAAACGGTTGTTACGGTTGATAACGCGGCGATATAGATCGTTCAAATCAGACGTAGCAAAACGGCCACCATCTAGCGGCACAAGAGGACGAAGCTCTGGCGGAATGACCGGAACAACCGTCATAATCATCCATTCCGGACGGTTGCCAGATTGAATAAAGGCCTCAAGCAGTTTCAAACGCTTTGAGTACTTTTTCAGTTTTAGTTCAGAGCCCGTTTCGGTCATGTCGAAACGCGTACGCTCAACTTCGGCTTCGAGGTCGAGATTGATAAGCATGTCGCGAACTGCTTCGGCGCCGATACCGGCCGTGAAGCTGTCTTCACCGAACTCAGCTTGTGCGTCGATAAACTCTTCTTCTGAGAGGATTTGGCGCTCTGTTAGAGACGTCAACCCTGGCTCTGTAACAACATAGCTTTCGAAATAAAGGACGCGCTCGACTTCTTTCAGTGTCATATTGAGCATTGTTGAAATACGCGAGGGGAGTGATTTCAAGAACCAAATATGCGCAACAGGTGCAGCCAATTCAATATGGCCCATACGTTCACGACGAACGCGCGTAACCGTCACTTCAACGCCGCATTTTTCGCAAACGACGCCTTTATACTTCATGCGCTTATATTTACCGCATAGACATTCGTAATCTTTGACCGGGCCAAAGATACGGGCACAGAATAGACCATCTTTTTCAGGTTTAAACGTACGGTAGTTAATGGTTTCAGGCTTACGGATTTCACCGAATGACCAAGAGAGAATTTTCTCTGGCGAAGCGAGTGAAATACGGATGCGGTCAAAGGTTGGACCTTCTTGCGCAGGGTTGAAAATGTTCATGACCTCTTGGTTCATGGGATTTTCCTTTCAGTTTGGGAGGGCCGCGTCCGGTCTCCCGAGAAATTCTTATGGTGACTATAACACATAATGTGTTGAGTCGCCTCGCAGGATAGCAGGGATGTCAACACCCCTGCCCTGTTTTAAGTTTTAGCCGTTTGTCAGCTCGATATTTAGACCGAGAGATCGGATCTCTTTGACCAAGACGTTAAAGCTTTCTGGGATACCAGCTTCGAAACCATCATCACCACGGACGATAGATTCATAAACTTTAGTCCGGCCCGCAACGTCATCTGATTTCACAGTCAGCATTTCTTGAAGCGTATAAGCCGCGCCATAAGCTTCAAGAGCCCAGACTTCCATCTCACCAAAGCGCTGTCCACCGAACTGCGCCTTACCACCCAGCGGTTGCTGCGTAACAAGCGAGTATGGGCCGATTGAACGGGCATGGATCTTATCGTCAACCAAATGGTGGAGTTTCAGAAGATATTTATAACCAACCGTTACCTGACGGGTGAATTTCTCACCTGTACGGCCATCATAAAGTGAAACCTGACCTGAACTGTGAAGACCGGCTTTTTCAAGCATTTTTACAATATCAGGTTCACGGGCACCATCAAAGACAGGCGTCGCAATCGGCACACCTTTGGTGAGGTTGCCAGCAAGCTCAAGAATGTCTTCATTCTTTTCAGGAATTTCTTCACCTTCGCCATAAGCGTGTTGAAGGGTTCCGCGAAGGTCTTCGATTTTGCCATCGGCTTTATATTGCTCTAGCGCATTATCGATCATTTTCCCGACACCGGAACAAGCCCAACCCAAATGGGTTTCAAGAATTTGTCCGACGTTCATGCGTGATGGAACGCCCAATGGGTTCAACACGATGTCGACAGCTGTACCGTCATCAAGGAATGGCATGTCTTCGATTGGGTTAATCTTAGAAATAACACCTTTGTTACCGTGACGACCGGCCATTTTATCACCAGGCTGAAGCTTACGCTTCACCGCGACAAACACTTTGACCATCTTCATAACACCAGGCGGTAATTCATCACCACGCTGAAGCTTGTCGACTTTGTCCTCAAAACGGGCATCAAGACGGGCCTTAGAAGAATCATACTGTTCTTTTAGGGCTTCGAGTTCGCCAATGGCTTTCTCATCATCAACACCGATACGCCACCAATCAGAGCGCGGAATATCATTAAGTGTTTCTTCTGTGACAGGCCCTTTCTTAAATCCGCGAGGACCAGAAACAGCGTTTTTACCCATCAACGTCTTCATGACTGAGTCATAAATTGAGCGCTCTAGGATAGAGAGTTCGTCATCACGGTCTTTACCGAGGCTTTCAATCTCTTCGCGTTCGATTTGCATCGCGCGCTCATCTTTATCAACACCGTGACGGTTAAAGACACGAACCTCAACAACAGTACCAGAGGCACCTGGTGACAGCTTCATAGATGTATCGCGAACGTCTGAGGCTTTCTCGCCAAAGATAGCCCGAAGAAGTTTCTCTTCTGGAGTCATTGGGCTTTCGCCTTTTGGCGTAACCTTACCGACCAGAATATCACCCGCATGCACTTCGGCGCCAACCGCTACAATCCCGGCTTCATCCAAATTGCGAAGCGCTTCTTCACCGACATTTGGAATGTCACGTGTAATTTCTTCAGGGCCAAGCTTGGTATCGCGGGCCATGATTGAGAACTCTTCAATGTGGAGAGATGTGTAAACATCATCACGCACAATACGTTCTGAAATCAAAATCGAGTCTTCGAAGTTATAACCATTCCAAGGCATAAACGCGACAAGGACGTTTTTACCCAAAGCCAATTCGCCAAGATCTGTCGAAGGACCATCTGCGATAATATCACCAGCCTTGACAATATCGCCAACTTTCACAAGCGGACGCTGGTTAATACAGGTCGACTGGTTTGAGCGTTGGAATTTCAACAAGTTGTAAATATCCACGCCAGATTTCTTCAAATCTGTTTCCTTTGTCGCCCTAACAACAATACGTTCGGCGTCAACTTGCTCGACAATACCCTCACGTTTCGCCGCAACAGTCGCACCAGAATCAAGCGCCACAACAGATTCCATACCTGTACCGACCAAAGGCGCTTCAGCCTTAAGCAATGGCACAGCCTGACGCATCATGTTTGATCCCATCAAAGCACGGTTCGCATCATCATTTTCCAAGAAAGGAATAAGCGCCGCCGCGACAGAGACGAGCTGCTTTGGTGAAACGTCAATGAAATCAACATCTTCTTTAGCAATCAATGTCACGTCGCCGTTTACACGACAGGTCACGAAATCAGAGGCCAGCTCATCTTTGTCATTAATTTCCGCGTTGGCCTGAGCCACGGTATAACGCGCCTCTTCCATTGCAGAAAGATAAACGACTTCGTTTGTCAATTTACCGTTATTAATTTTACGATATGGGCTTTCAATGAAACCATATTTATTCACGCGCGCATGTGTAGCGAGAGAGTTAATCAAACCAATGTTTGGCCCTTCGGGCGTTTCAATTGGACAAATACGACCATAATGCGTTGGGTGAACATCGCGGACCTCAAAACCTGCACGTTCGCGTGTAAGACCGCCCGGCCCAAGCGCAGAAAGACGACGTTTATGCGTAATCTCTGAAAGAGGGTTTGTTTGGTCCATGAACTGTGACAACTGCGAACTACCAAAGAATTCACGTACAACAGCCGCAGCAGGTTTAGCATTGATAAGGTCATGCGGCATGACAGTTTCAATATCAACTGACTGCATACGCTCTTTAATGGCGCGTTCCATGCGGAGCAAACCAATACGGTATTGGTTCTGCATCAATTCACCAACAGAACGGACACGGCGGTTACCTAGGTTATCAATATCATCGATAGAGCCAATACCGTCTTTCAATTTGGTCAATGTATCGACAACAGCCAAAATGTCTTCTTTCCGAAGGACACGGATTTCGTCGCCAACATCTTCCATGTTCATGCGAAGATTCATTTTCACGCGGCCAACGGCAGACAAGTCGTAACGCTCATTATCAAAGAAGAGTGAATTGAACAGATCTTCCGCAGCTTCTGCTGTGGGCGGCTCGCCCGGACGCATCACGCGGTAAATATCAACAAGCGCACCTTCGCGTGTCTCATTTTTATCAGCCGCTAATGTGTTACGGATATAAGGACCGACATTAACATAATCGATGTTCAGAACAGAAATCTCAGTGATACCCGCCTCTGCAATTAATTCCATCGCTTCAAGGGATAGCTCATCACCCGCTTCGGCGTAAATCTGACCCGTAGATGTATTTACAATATCTTCGGCAGCAAAGCGCTCTGACATTTCCTCATTAGAGATAAGGATGTTTTTCAAACCATCATCAGCCAATTTCTTGGCGCCGCGTTTCGTAAGCTTACGGCCAGAAGGCGCAACAACCTCGCCAGTTTTGGCATCCACCAAATCACGAAGCAATTTCGCGCCGCGGTAATCTTCGGGATTAAACGGACGAAGCCAACCACTTGTCTGTTTATCGAATTTAAATTCGATAGCTTCGTAATACTCAGCCAGAATATCTTCCTTGCTCATTCCCAGAGCATAAAGAACAGTCGTCGCCGGCAATTTACGACGGCGGTCAATACGTGCATAGAGAATGTCTTTAGCATCAAATTCGAAATCAAGCCACGAACCGCGATAAGGAATAATGCGAGCAGAGAATAGGAATTTGCCTGAACTATGGCCTTTACCTTTATCATGGCTGAAAAATACGCCCGGTGAACGGTGCATCTGAGACACGATAACGCGCTCCGTTCCGTTTACGATAAACGTACCTTTATCCGTCATTAAAGGGATATCACCCATATAGACGTCTTGCTCTTTGATGTCTTTAACTGAGCGCGCGCCTGTATCATCATCAATATCAAATACGACAAGACGCATTTTGACCTTGAGCGGCGCAGCGAATGTAATGTCACGCTGTTGACATTCTTCTTCATCAAATTTTGGCGTCTCAAATTCGAATGAGACATATTCCAATACAGCGCGATCAGAAAAATCACGGACAGGGAAAACGGAGTTGAACACGCCGTTCATGCCCTCGTCTTTACCGCGATCGGCCTGCTCTATGCTTTTCTGGAGGAATTGATCGTAAGAACTTTTTTGAACCTCGATCAAGTTTGGCATGCGCACCACTTCTGGAATACGACCAAAACTTTTACGAATACGTTTTTTACCCGTGAATGTAAGCGACATCAAAGACACCTTCTGCTTTGGGGCAGGTTATGTGACGCGGGCTGCAGTCCCGCATTACGTCCTACCCTTCAAAAATCTTTGAAAGTTTTTATCTGCTTTCACCAGATGATTTGTTCACTCTACAAATCAAAAAGAGTGTGGCCCGAGATCAGTTATTTCATTGAAATAACCAAACCCGGACCGAATAATCAAAAGATTACTTAAGCTCGACAGTTGCGCCAGCAGCTTCAAGCTTTTCTTTGATGTCGTTAGCTTCAGCTTCTGGAACACCCTCTTTAACGGCCTTAGGCGCGCCTTCGACGAGTTCTTTAGCTTCTTTCAGGCCAAGACCTGTAATACCGCGGACTTCTTTAATGACAGCAATTTTATTGCCACCGAATGAAGTCATGACAACGTCGAAGTCAGTTTTTGCTTCAGCAGCAGCGCCGCCATCAGCAGCAGGGCCAGCAACAGCAACAGCTGCAGCGGCTTTAATGCCATTTTCTTCGAGAATGTCGTTTAGTTCTTTTGCTTCGAGGATAGTTAGACCCATCAGCTCATCAGCTAGCTTTTTTACATCAGCCATTTTAGTTTCCTTTTAAGGTTTTCAGTTCGAAATTTTGCGAGAATGAAAGTTGTTGTTACGCCGAAGCCTTTTCTTCGATCACTTTGATCGCGCCAGCAAGGCCTTCGCCCTGTGACATAAGACGACGAGCCACTTCGGAAGCCTGACCGATAAGACGTTGAGCCGCCATACCGATAAGCTCTTCGCGACTTGGTAGCTTGGACAATGCCACGATACCGTCAGTCCCAAAGATTTCTTCACCCATGAAGCCACCAATGATTTCGAACGAATCGGAATCTTTAGCAAATTCAACTGTGACTTTTGGCGCAGAAATCATATCGTCAGCCCAAGCAATAGCTACGGGGCCTGTGAATTTCTCTCCAGCCGCTTCGAAAGGTTTCCCCTTCATCGCGATTTTCGCCAAACGATTTTTAACAACACGGAATGTTGCGCCTTGCTCACGGAGCTTTGCGCGCAATTCTTCCATTTCCACAACGGTCATGCCTGAATATGCAGCCATAACCACGGAGCCAGCACCGTCGAAGATCTCTTCGAGTTCTTTAACGGCGTGTTCTTTTTGAGAACGGTCCATTTGCGGTCTCCCTGTTAAAATGAACTCCACACCATGCGGAGTTCGACAAGTGCCCATTTCACCCAAGGGTAAAAAGAGCGAGTTTCTGTCCCTTTTCAGGTCAACAGGGTTCGAACTGAAACGCAGGCGTATTAGATAACACGCAATAATTTCAGCCTCACTCTGTCTGCGCCGGAAATTAAGCCCTACCTTTGTAGAGCACCGGTGGTCTCGGACAGACCGGAAAGGTCACCCCTTCCAGCTTTTGTGCCAGACGTTAAAAACGCCTGACAACAAATTCTTATGCAGATACGTCAGACGTATCGATTTTCACGCCTGGGCCCATAGAAGAGCTGATCGTGATACGTTTCATAAATGTGCCTTTAGCACCTGATGGGCGCGACTTTTGAATAGCCGTCAAAAACGCGTTTACATTTTCAACAAGCTTATCTTGGTCAAAGCTGGATTTACCAACACCTGCATGCACAATACCGGCTTTTTCAACACGGAATTCAACAGCACCGCCTTTAGCGTCGCCAACAGCTTTCGTAACATCCATAGTCACTGTGCCAACCTTTGGGTTCGGCATCATGCCTTTGGGACCCAAAACTTTACCCAAGCGACCAACAAGTGGCATCATATCAGGCGTAGCAATCACACGCTCAAAAGGCATATCGCCACTTTGAATTTGCTCTGCCAAGTCTTCAGCACCAACAACATCTGCACCTGCAGCGCGTGCTTCATCCGCTTTTGCATCCTTAGCAAAAACAGCAACACGCACAGATTTCCCAGTGCCGTTTGGTAACTTGCACACACCGCGAACCATTTGGTCAGCGTGACGCGGGTCAACACCCAAATTGATAGCGACCTCAACAGTCTCATCAAATTTGGCAGTTGCATTATCTTTTACAAGTTTAACAGCCTCTGCGACTGTGTAATCCTTATCGCGGTCAACGTTTGAACGCGCCGCAAGAGTTCTTTTACCTAGTTTCGCCATGATCTTACTCCGCAACCTCAAAGCCCATTGAACGCGCAGAACCCGCAATGATTTTCGTGGCTTGATCCAAATCATTTGCAGACAAATCGACAAGTTTAGCTTCTGCGATTTCACGGCATTGCGCCATTGTCACAGTTCCGCCAACTTCGCGGCCAGGGTTATTACCACCAGATTTCACACCCGCAGCCTTTTTCAAATAATAAGACGCTGGCGCAGTTTTTGTGACAAAAGTGAAGCTTTTATCAGCATAAACAGTGATAATTGTTGGTGTTGGAATACCTTTTTCAAGCTCTTCCGTTTTAGCATTAAATGCTTTTGCGAATTCCATGATATTCACGCCGCGCTGACCCAATGCAGGCCCAAGAGGCGGTGATGGATTGGCTGAACCCGCAGGGATTGTCAGCTTGATATAGCCTTGAATCTTCTTCGCCATGTTCCACTCCTTCAAGTGTAACCTCGGTTAAGAGGCCCCCGAATTCCGGGGTGATTGGAGCAAACGACACATGCCGCTTGCAATGTGGTGTTCGTGGTACGGAAAGCTCTGGACTTAGAACCCCCTCCCACAAACGCTAAAAACGCTGGTAAAAAACCGCCCTAAGACTGCTTTTCGACCTGCGTGTAATTCAATTCGACAGGTGTGCCCTGCCCAAATATATTGATAAGCACTTTCAAGCGTGCATTTTCCTCGTCAACACTCTCAACCGTGCCATTAAAGCTCTGGAACGGCCCATCAACAACCTTAACAGTCTCGCCAAGATCGAAATTAATCATTGGACGCGGACTATCGACACCCTCTTGAATCTTGCCAACGATACGCGCGACCTCAGCCTCACTCACAGGCAAAGGTTTCGTCGTAGACCCCAGAAACCCAGTCACTTTGGGCGTGTTCTTAACCAAGTTATGCACCGCATCAGTCAATTCACACTTCACCAAAACATAACCCGGGAAGAATTTACGCTCTGATTCCACCTTGCGACCCTTGCGAACCTCAACAACACTCTCTGTTGGAACCAAAATCTCTTCAAAGAGATGGGACAAACCCTTCTCCTCGGCTTCGCGCTCTATATTTCTCTGAACATGCTTTTCAAAGTTGGAATAGGCCTGAACAATATACCATTTAGCTGCCATGGTTTACTCGCCTCCCAATCCAAGAACGGCACGGATAGCTGAACCTAACGCCCAGTCCACTATAAAAAAGAAGATACCCATCAAAACAACCATGATCATAACCAAAATGGTTGTCGTCAAAGTCTCTCGCCACGTCGGCCAAACCACCTTACGCGCCTCTTGACGCACCTGTCCTAAATACTGGACAGGCCCTACAGAGGCGACCTTATCAGCCTTGGCGCCCTGCGCCTTTGCTGTTGCTGGCGGTTTTTTGGCCATTCTTCTTAAACTCCAAAACGCGAGACCACATTTTCATGTAGTTCGCGTCATTAAATGCCTTGAGCGGCAGCTCTTTCGAGTGGCAGGGGCGGAGGGACTCGAACCCACGACCCTCGGTTTTGGAGACCGATGCTCTACCAACTGAGCTACACCCCTAAAAGCCTTCCCGATCGGGCGGTAGGCCGGGTAATCCCGACCCACTATGGTTTTCCTTAGACTATTCTACAATCTTAGAGACAACGCCGGCGCCGACTGTACGGCCACCTTCACGGATAGCGAAGCGAAGCTTCTCTTCCATGGCGATTGGCA